>JBDOIE010000093.1:0-32737 GCA_041082245.1 Chloroflexia bacterium | reverse complement strand
CCGGGGCCCCGGGGTGCGGGCCGCCGCTCTGCTGCGCTGACGATTAGCCCATCCGGACGACGTTGATCGCCTGCGGGCCCTTGGGGGTCTGCTCGACCTCGAACTCGACCTCCTCGCCTTCCTCGAGGGTGCGGTAACCCGCGCCCTGGATGGCAGAGAAGTGAACGAAGACGTCTCCGCCCTCGTTCCGGGAGATGAACCCGTACCCCTTCGTGGCATTGAACCACTTCACGTGACCGCGCTCGCGCATTGTACTACTACCTCCTGATTGCGGGCGTTCCACGAACGCCCATTTGCCTTTTTTCCGGTCCCGCCACACCGGTACCTGCGAGGTCGAGCAGGAGCCCTACAAATGAAGGCCGCGAAGGCTCCGGCGGTGATACCTTCGCGGCCGATTCTCGATCGTACCTGAGGTGCCACACCTGCTACGCCTTGCGTATGTACTATACCACAAAAGCCCCATTCTGTCAAATCGGGCTTTTCCGAAGGAAAGCCTGCACCTCGGCGGATACCTCCGGCCGGCCGGCATCGAACCACCGTTCCACACGAAACCGGCGGAACCACGTGTACTGGTGCCGGATGAAGGCGTGGGTGTCACGCTTCAGGCGCTCGAGCGCCTCTTCCAGGGAACAGCGGCCTTCGATGAAGGGGCGAAACTGGATGTATCCCAGGCCGGACATCGCCGGGAGGTCCCAGTGATAGCCCCGCGCGAGGAGCCGGCGCACCTCTTCCACCAGGCCCTGGCGTACCATCTCCTCGGCGCGACGATCTACGCGCGCGTAGAGCGCCGGGCGCTCCATGGTCAGCCCCAGTACGCAATACCGGAAAGGCGGCGGCTCGCGCCCACGCTGCCGGGAGAAGGGTACCCCGGTGACCTCGTAGACCTCCAGGGCCCGGATGATCCGGCGCAGGTTGCCCGGAAGGATCCGGGCCGCGCTTTCCGGGTCGACCTCCTGGAGGCGGCGGTACAGCGCCGCCACCCCTTGCGCCTCGGCTTCGCGCTGCAGGCGCGCCCGGATTTCCGGTTGAGGGGGCACGCGCGGGACTTTCCACCCTTCGAGCATTGCGGCCAGGTACTGGCCTGTGCCACCCACCAGGAACGGCAAGCGGCCGCGGCGCGCGATATCCTGGAGGGCTGCGGTGGCACGGTCGCAAAAGTCGGCCAGGGTGAACGGTTCGTCCGGCGCAACAACATCCAGGAGATGGTGGGGCACGGCGGCGCGCTGTGCGGGCGTCGGCTTGGCGGTGCCGATGTCCATGCCCCGGTAGACCTGGCGGGAATCGGCGGAGACGATCTCGCCCTCGAGCGCCAGCGCCAGCTCTACCGCAAGCGGCGTCTTGCCGACCCCGGTCGGCCCCAGCAGCACGATTACCGGTATCTCCATCGCTTCCCTCGGGCGGCGCTTTGCTCTGGGATTATACCACAGGCGGATGTGCTATAATGGCCCTGAAAGCACTTCCTGAAAAACTTTCCCTCGGCGAGGCTCCGATGGCCGTCGAGAAAGCGCTAACCGTGGTCGGCGGAGGACTGGCGGGGTGCGAGGCCGCATGGCAGGCGGCAGAACGGGGCATCCGCGTGGTTCTCTACGAGATGCGCCCGAAAGCGACAACACCGGCCCACCGGAGTGCCCGCCTGGCCGAGCTCGTCTGCAGCAATTCCCTGGGTGCGAAATCGATCGACCGTGCCTTGGGTCTCCTGAAGGAAGAGCTGCGCCGGCTGGGGTCGCTGCTGATCGCCTGCGCGGAAGAGACCGCAGTGCCCGCCGGCGCGGCCCTCGCTGCAGACCGGGAGGCGTTTTCCGCCCTGGTCACGGAGCGCATCGAGGGCCACGGGCGGATCGCCGTGGTGCGGGAGGAGGTGACGGACATTCCGGAGGGGCCGACGGTGATCGCGACCGGTCCGCTGACCTCCTCCGCCCTGGCGAGCGCGATCGCGCGCCTGACGGGGACGGAGGCGCTCTACTTCTACGACGCGATGGCGCCGATCGTGAGCGCGGATTCCCTCGATTATGGGGTCGTCTTCCGCGCCTCGCGCTACGGGGAAGGGGAACCCGCGTATCTGAACTGCCCGATGACACGTGAGGAGTACGAGCGCTTTGTGGATGCGCTGCTGGCGGCCGAGCAGGCACCGCTGCACACCTTCGAGCGGGAGGATCCGCGCTTCTTCGAAGCCTGCCTTCCTGTGGAGGAGATCGCCCGGAGAGGGCGCGAGGCGCTCGCCTACGGCCCGCTTCGCCCGGTCGGGCTCGTGGACCCGCGGACCGGCCGGCAGCCGTACGCGGTGGTGCAGCTGCGCCAGGACGACCGTGCCGGGACGCTCTACAACATGGTCGGCTTTCAAACGAACCTGCGCTGGTCGGAGCAGGAGCGGGTCTTCCGGATGATCCCGGGGCTCGAGCGGGCCGAGTTCGTGCGTTTCGGGCAGATGCACCGCAACACCTTCCTCCATAGCCCTTCTCTCCTCCGCCCCACGCTGCAGTACCGGGATCGCGACGACCTGTTCTTCGCGGGACAGATCACGGGGAGCGAGGGATATGTAGGCTCGATCGGCACCGGGCTTCTTGCGGGCGTGAACGCTGCGCGCTGGATGCGGGGCGAGTCGCTCTGGGTGCTACCGGCGACCACCATGCTGGGCGCGATCGTCCGCTACATCACGACCCCCGGCCGCGGGGAATTCCAGCCGATGAAGGCGAACTTTGGCCTGCTCCCTCCGCTCGAGCGTCCGCCACGCCGCAAAGAGGAGCGTGACCGGGCCTACGCTGAGCGGGCATTGCGCGATCTGGAGGCGTTCCTGGGCCGGGAGGGTGCGCGGCCGGAGAAGGAGCAAAGCAATGGCGGGTGAAGTGAGCTGCCGGGCGTTGCGGCCGCTGTTCCGGTACCTGCGCGAGCGCGGACTCGGTCTTCAAGAACTGATCGCGGGCCTCTACCGGGAGGGACGCGACCTGTTCTCGCCGGACGAATGGATGACGCAGGAGGAGTTCTGCGAGATCCTGGATCGCGCCGCGGCCCTCAGCGGGGACACCGACATCGCGGCCCATGCGGGCGAGGCAGCCGGAACGCCGTGCCCCTTCGGGCCTCTGAGCCCGCGGGACGTGCTCGGCCCCGAGCCGGAGGTATTCTTCCGGGAACCCCACAGGGTCCTGGAACTCTTCCAGCGCGGGGGCGAGGTGCGCGTCCTGACCTGCCAACGAGGTCTGGCGGTCATCGAATGCGTACCGCCGCCCGGGGGCTGGAGGAGCCACCACCTGTGCTCCTATACCCGCCATTTCCTCGGTGCACTCCCGCACCTGTGGCAGGCGGGCGAGGTCCAGGTGCGCGAGTTGCGCTGTGCCGTTCCGCTCGGGAGGGTGCGGCTTCCGACCGGGAACCGGTGCGTACTCGATCCGGAAGGCCGCCTGTGGGAGGTTTGCGAAGCGGAGGGCACAGTGACGCGCCGGTTGCTGGGCCAACCTGCACCCGACGGGACGATCCGGATCGGCGAGACGGTGTATGGCAGCGACCGCTGCGTCTACGAGATCCGGTGGGCCATGCCGCGCCTGAGGGGAAGGAAGTTTTTGACGTTCCTGGAGACCTGGCTGGGGCGAAGTGCCCGGGAAGAGATCCGGCGCCAGGAAAAGACGATCCGCTCCCTGCGCCAGCAGATCGAGCATATGCGGCAGAGCATGGAGGCGCGGGTGCTGGAGCGGGTGCAGGAGTTGCGCGCCAAGGCCCGGCAGATGGCCCTGGTGGAACAGGCCGGCCGTCGCTTCGCGTCCCTGACCGAGCCGGAGATGCTTTTCCGGGAGGCCGTGCGCACCCTGCGCGAGGAATTCGGCTATCCAACGGCGGCGCTCTATCTGCTCGAAGACGGGCACTGGAACCTTGGGGCGCTGGCAACCCTGGATGAAACGGTGGCGCGGCCGAGCACTCCTATCCCGGCGAACCCGGAAAAGATCCTCCAGGGCGGCGGCCAGCCGATCGCCGGCCGGAACCTGGCCGAGGAAGGCCATCCCCTGGGGCTCCCGCGGCTGGGGCGCGGCGCTGCCTCGCTGAGCGCGCCGCTGATCGCCTCCGGGCAGCTCCTTGGCCTGCTCGATCTGCAGCGGCCCCTGCCGGACTCCCTGGGCGAAGACGATGCCCTGGTGCTCCACATGGTGGCCACCCAGGTGGCGGGGGCACTGGAGCGCAGCCGCCTCTACCGGGAGGAGCGGCGGGCGCGGCAGCGGGCGGATGCGATGGCGGTGCTGGCCCGTGTGCTGACCACCTCGCTCGAACTGGACCAGGTGTTCACCCTTGTCCTGGACCAGATGCGGCGGGTGCTCCCGTACGATGCAGCGGCGATCCTGCTCCTGGAAGAGGGCCGGATGCACTGCCGGGTCGCCGAGGGGTTTCCGCCGGCTACCTGGACCAGCCTGGGCGAACTGTTCGACGCAGGGAGGGGTGGCGCGTTCGCACGTCTGCTGGAGGAAGGAACCCCGCTTGTGGGAAGCCCGCTGCGCGGCGGTGTAGCGCCCCTCTTGCTCGAATTGGAGGCGTTCCGCTCCTGGCTGGCGGTGCCCCTGCCCGCCCGGGGAACACTGGTCGGTGCGATCCTGCTTGCTTCCCGACGGAGCGCGGTCTATGGCCCCGAGGAACTCCGGCTGGCCGGCGATATCGCGGGTCAGGTGGCTACGGCAATCGACAATGCCCGGCTTTACGGGCGCGTGCGCCAGGAGCGGGCACAGCTGGAGGCGATCATCGAGGGGACGGCGGACGGCGTGATCATCCTGGACGAGCACAAACGTATCCTTCGCCTGAACCGGTCGGCGGGAGTGGTCTTCGGCCTGGTGCCCGAATCGAGCGTGGGCAGGCCGCTTGCAGAACTCGTGCCCATCCCGGCACTGGCAGAACTGCTGGAGCACGCTGGCGAAAACGGCCGCCGCAGCGAAGTCCCTCTCCCGGACGGCCGGACCTACTATGCATCCCTGACGCCTGTTCCTGGGGTAGGATCCGTCATCACGATGCAGGACATCACCTACCTCAAGGAACTGGACCGTATGAAGAGCGAGTTCGTCGCCACCGTCTCGCACGACCTCCGGGCGCCGCTGCAGTCGATCCAGGGGTATGCGGAAACGCTGGAGTCGGCCGGCCCGCTGAACGAGGACCAGCGGTGCTTCGTGCAGCGGATCCTGCAGACCGTGGAGAGGATGGCCGGTCTGGTCGGCGACCTCCTGGACCTTGCGCGCATCGAGGCAGGAGTCGGGATGGAAATGGCGCCGTGCCAGCTCGCGGCGGTGATCGCCGAGGCGATCGACCAGCACTACCAGGCAGTGCAGAGTAAAGACCTAACGGTACGCTGTGAGGTGCCGGACGACCTGCCCCTGGTCTGGGGCAACGGCAGCCGGCTGGGGCAGGTGGTGGGGAACCTGCTCGACAACGCGATCAAGTACACGCCGCCGCAGGGGGAAATCCGGCTGCGGGTACGCGTCGAGGGCGATCACCTGCGGCTGGACCTCGAGGACAGCGGCCCTGGTATTTCCCCAGCGGACCTTCCGCGCGTCTTTGAGAAATTCTACCGGGCGCACGCCGATGCCGCTCCCGGCACAGGGTTGGGCCTCTCCATCGCCCGTTCGATCGTGCAGGCGCACGGGGGGCAGATCTGGGCAGAAAACCGCGAGGGGAAGGGGGCGGTCTTTTCAGTGCTCCTTCCGATCTGGAAGGGCAAGGCACCGGAAACGCGCTAGGCGAAAAAAGCGGCGGGACCGGGGTTTCCCCAGTCCCGCCGAACCGTTTTTCAGGAAGCAGGCGGTTCCCCGCCCGGAGGCTCATCCCAGGAGGGGGCAAAGGGCTGGGAGCCTTCGCCCATGATGTATCGCATCGCCTGGTCGCGTTCCCGGGTGCGGGCTTCTTCCTCTTCCAGGCTGATGCGTGCCAGGCGCGCCTTCTCCTCGGCCCGGCGTCGGCGGACCTCCATGCCCGTGCCGGCGGGGATCAGTCGCCCGATGATGACGTTCTCCTTGAGGCCGCGCAAATAGTCCACCTTGCCCATCACCGCGGCTTCTGTCAAGACGCGGCTCGTCTCCTGGAAAGAGGCGGCAGCCAGCCAGGAGTCGGTGTTCAATGCGGCTTTGGTGATCCCAAGCAGCACCAGATGCGCGGTTGCCGGTTCGCCGCCTTCGGCGATGACGCGGGCGTTCTCCTGCTGGTAGACGAAGCGGTCCACGAGATCGCCCGGCAGGAAATCGGTGTCGCCCGGATCGTCGACCTGTACCCGACGGAGCATCTGCCGCACGATGATCTCGATATGCTTGTCGTTGATGCTCACGCCCTGGGAGCAGTAGACGTTCTGTGCCTCGTTCACGAGGTACGCCTGCACGGCTTCCCGGCCGGCGATCTGCAAGAGCGCCCGCGGGTCGATCGAGCCTTCGGTGAGCTGGTGGCCCGCCTCGATATGCTGGCCCTCGCGCACGCGCAACCGCACCGTCACCGGGACCTCGTACTCACGGACCTCTTCCTGGGTCCCGCGGATCACCAGCCGGCCGTTCTCGAAGAACACCTGCCCCGAGATGCCCGCCACGATCGGTGGACGCTCATCTCCTTCCAGGTTGCTTTCCGCGAGCACCTGGCCTTCCTCGACCTGGTCGCCTTCCTCGACGCGCAGCGCAAAGTGCTCGGGGATCTCGTAGGCGTCGCTGTACGGCTCGCTGTGCACCACGCGGATGATCCGGCGATCGCCCTCGCGCACGATCTCCACCACGCCCTCGATCTCGCTGATCTCGGCCCGGCCTTTCGGCATACGGGCCTCGAACACCTCCTGGACGCGCGGGAGACCCTTGGTGATGTCGAGTTCCGTCTTGACACCGCCGGTGTGGAAGGTACGCAGGGTCAGCTGGGTGCCGGGCTCGCCGATCGACTGGGCAGCGATGATCCCCACCGCCTCGCCCACTTCCACAAGTTTACCGGTTGCAAGGTTGCGCCCGTAGCAGAGGGAGCAAAGGCCGAACGGTGCCTGGCAACTGAGCGGCGAGCGGACGTAGAAATCGGTGATGGCTTCTTCCTCGAGGACGCGCCTGACCTCGGGCGGAACCTCCTCCTCGCCGCGCAGGATGGCCTTCCGGCGGTCCTCCCGCAGCAGAGCGAGAGGCTCCCTGAGGAGCTCGGCAACTTTGCGCCAGGCCTCCCGGTTGATGGCGGACACCCGCTCCCAGGCCTGTTCGTCGAACTCCTGGTTGCGCTCGACGATCACCTCGCCCGTGCGGGGATCGACCACCGGGGCGGCCATCCAGCGCCCCACGAGCCGGGCGCGCATCTCCTCGACCGTGTTGTCGGATTCGCGCAGCCAGATGCCGGACTCGGTACCGCAGTCGGGGATGGTGATGGTTACATCCTGAGCGACGTCGACCAGGCGGCGGGTGAGGTAACCGGCCTCGGCGGTGCGCAGGGCGGTGTCGGCAAGTCCCTTGCGGCCACCGTGCGTGGAGACGAAGTACTCCAGCACCGAGAGTCCCTCGCGGAAGTTGGAGCGGATGGGGAGGTCGATGATGCGGCCGGCCGGGTCGGTCATCAGGCCGCGCATACCGGCCATCTGGCGGATCTGCTCGATGTTACCGCGGGCCCCGGAGGTGGCCATCATATAGACGGGGCCGAAACGGTCAAGCGTCTGGGATACCTCGGCGGTGATCTTCTGGGTGGCCTCGGTCCAGATCTCCACCGTGCCCCTGTAGCGCTCGCCTTCGGTGATCAGTCCGCGGCGGAACTGGCGCTCCAGGTTCTCGACCTCGGCATCGGCCTGCGCCAGGATCTCGGCCTTGCGCTTGGGGATCTGGATGTCCTCGACACCGATGGTCAGCCCGGCCCGGGTCGCGTACTGGAAGCCGAGGCGCTTGATGCGGTCGGCCATCGCCGCGGTCTCCTCCGGGCCGTAGAGGCGATAGCAATCGGCGATGATCTGTTTGAGCGCCTTCTTGTCGATCACCTCGTTGCGGAAGCGGAGCTTCTCCGGGAGCACCTCGTTCAGGATGACCCGACCCAGGCAGGTTTCCACCGGCCGGTCGCCCGCGTGGTATTCCGGCGGCAGGAGGATGAAGATGCGGCTCTGCAGGGTGATCACACCCGCGTCGTAGGCCATCAGCGCCTCTTCGAAACTGGCGAAGGCCTTCCCTTCGCCGCGTGCGCCGGGGCGGATCAGAGTCATATAGTAGCAGCCAAGGATCATCTCCTGGGTGGGGGTGATAATCGGGTCTCCGGTGGCCGGGGAGAGGAGGTTGTAGATGGAGAGCATCCGGGTGCGGGCCTCCTCCTGGGCCTGCTCGGAAAGCGGCACGTGCACCGCCATCTGGTCCCCGTCAAAGTCGGCGCCGAAGGCGGTGCAGACGAGAGGATGGAGCTGAATGGCGCTCCCCTCGATGAGCACCGGCTCGAAGGCCTGGATGGAAAGCCGGTGCAGGGAAGGAGCGCGGTTCAGGAGCACCAGGTAGTTCTGCACCACCTCTTCGAGCACGTCCCACACCTCGGGGCGCATCCGCTCCACGCTCCGTTTGGCGCTCTTGATGTTGTGGGCGTAGCCCCGCGCCACCAGGCCGCGCATGACGAACGGCTTGAAGAGCTCGAGCGCCATACGCTTCGGCAGGCCGCACTGGTGCAGCTTCAGCTCCGGGCCGACCACGATTACGGAGCGACCGGAGTAGTCGACGCGCTTGCCCAGGAGGTTCTGGCGGAAGCGGCCCTGCTTGCCCTTGAGCATATCGGAGAGCGACTTGAGCCGGTGCTTGCCCCGACCGGAGACCGCCCGGCCGCGCCGGCCGTTGTCGATGAGGGCATCGACGGCCTCCTGGAGCATCCGCTTCTCGTTGCGCACGATGATCTCGGGGGCGCGCAGCTCGAGCAGCCGCTTCAGCCGGTTGTTGCGGTTGATCACGCGCCGGTAGAGGTCGTTCAGGTCGGAGGTGGCAAAGCGGCCGCCGTCCAGCTGCACCATCGGACGCAGGTCAGGAGGCAGGACGGGCAGGACAGTCAGGATCATCCACTCGGGACGGTTGTTCGACTTGCGGAACGCCTCGACGACGCGCAGCTGCTTTCCGGCCTTCTTGCGGCGCTGCGCCGAACCGCTGGTCTCCATTTCCTCTTTCAGTTCGGCAGCCATACGGTCCAGGTCCAGGCGAGCCAGGATATCCCGGATGGCGCCGGCGCCCATATCGGCGCGAAAGATCGTGCCGCAGGCCTCGCGGTACTCGCGGTACTGCGCCTCGGACATCAGCATGCCGCGGTGCAGCTCCTTCACCATGCGCAGGCGCTGGTCGGCCTGAGCGCGGACCTCCTCGACCCGTGACTGAAGGGATTCCTCCAGTCGGGAGATCTCCTGCTCGACGACGTAGGTGCGCTGGTCCCGTTCGGCCTCGGCCTGCAGGCGAGCATCCTCCTGCTTCTGGCGTACCGCGGGCTCGACGGACTCGATCGCGGCCTGGACAGCCTGGGTCAGGCGGGTAAAGGTTTCAGGGGTGGGCACCTCTCCGGCGGCACAGACGAGGGTCCCCGTGGGGGTAAACACCACGTCGTGGGGAGCCGGCCGGCCAGCGAGGGCCTGAAGCTGGGCCTCGATCTCCTGCGCTGCGCGGACAAACGATTCCGTCTGCTCGACGAGTTCGTCTTCGAAGCGCTGGAGGGTCGCCTGGAGGGCCTTGTCCAGCACCTCCATCTCCTCGTCCAGCTGGCTGCGCAGCCGGGCGATCTCCGCCCCGGTCTCCGCCTCGAGCCGGGAGATCTCCTCGGCGGCCTCTTTCTGGATGCGTTCGATGAGGTGGGCGCGCCGCTCCTCGTCCACATCGGTGACGATATAGGCGGCGAAGTAGATCACCCGCTCCAGGTTGCGCGGGGTGATATCGAGCAGCAGCCCCAGGCGGCTGGGGGTGCCCTTGACGAACCAGATATGGCTCACCGGGGCGGCCAGTTCGATGTGCCCCATCCGTTCCCGGCGGACACGGGAGCGCGTTACCTCGACGCCGCACTTGTCGCAGATGATCCCGTGGTGGCGGACGCGCTTGTACTTTCCGCAAGCGCACTCCCAGTCCTTCGTGGGGCCAAAGATGCGTTCGCAGAAGAGGCCGTCGCGTTCCGGGCGCAGGGTGCGGTAGTTGATCGTCTCGGGCTTGGTGACTTCCCCGTGCGACCAGCGGCGGATCTCCTCGGGCGAGGCCAGCCCGATGCGGATGGCCGTGATTTCGTTGATCTTGGTCATCTCTTGCTCACCTCTGTGTACCCTAGTCCTTCTCGATCCCGGAGAGGTTGATGCCCTCCAGACTGAGCAACGGCTCGGAGAGTCGGGCGGCGTCGTCGATGTCGACCGGGGTGTTGTCCTCGCCGTAGATCTCCACGGAGAGGGCCAGGCTCTGCAGCTCCTTCACGAGCACCTTGAACGCCTCAGGGATGCCGACCTCTTCGATCGGTTCGCCCTTGACGATCGCCTCATAGGTCTTGCTCCGGCCGTTGATGTCGTCCGACTTGACCGTGAGCATCTCCTGGAGGGTGTAGGCGGCGCCATAGGCTTCCAGGGCCCACACCTCCATTTCGCCGAAGCGCTGGCCGCCGAACTGTGCCTTACCGCCCAGCGGCTGCTGGGTCACCAGGGAGTAGGGACCGGTAGAGCGAGCGTGGATCTTGTCCTCCACCAGGTGGGCCAGCTTCATCATGTAGATGTAGCCGACGGTGACCGGATGCTCGAACGGTTCGCCGGTGCGCCCGTCGTAGAGCGTGATCTTGCCGTTCCGGGGCAAGCCGGCCTTTTCAAGCAGATCTTCGATCTCCTGTTCGGTTGCCCCGTCGAAGACGGGCGAGGCGACGCGCATGCCGAGTTCGTGGGCGGCCCAGCCGAGGTGGGTCTCCAGCAGCTGGCCGATGTTCATTCGGGACGGGACGCCCAGCGGGTTGAGGATGATATCCACCGGGGTGCCGTCGGGCAGGAAGGGCATATCCTCGACCGGCAGGATGCGCGAGATCACACCTTTGTTCCCGTGGCGGCCGGCCATCTTGTCGCCCGCGGCGATCTTGCGCCGCTGGGCGATCAGCACGCGCACCATCGTGTGCACGCCGACCGGCAACTCGTCGCCCTGGTCGCGGGAAAAGATCTTTACGTCGATCACCCGGCCGGAAACACCGTGGGGAACGCGCAGCGAAGAATCCTTCACCTCGCGCGCCTTCTCGCCAAAGATCGCGCGCAGGAGGCGCTCTTCTGCGGTCAGATCGGTCTCACCCTTGGGTGTGATTTTGCCGACCAGGATATCGCCGGGACCGACTTCCGCCCCGATGTAGACGATGCCGTTCTCGTCCAGGTTCGCAAGCACATCCTGTCCCACGTTGGGGATGTCGCGGGTGATCTCCTCGGGGCCCAGCTTGGTATCCCGGGCCTCGCACTCGTACTTTTCGATATGGATGGAAGTGTAGACGTCCTCGCGCACGAGCCGCTCGCTGATCAGCACCGCGTCCTCAAAGTTGCCGCCCTCCCAGGGGAGGAAGGCCACGAGGACGTTGCAGCCGAGCGCCAGCTCGCCGTGGTCCGTGGAAGGGCCGTCGGCGATCACCTGGCCTGCGCGCACCCGGTCGCCGCTGTAGACGATCGGCCGCTGGTGGATGCAGGTATCCTGGTTGGAGCGGCGGAAGGTGATCAACGGGTAGACGCGCACGTTTCCGTCGTCCTCCCGCACGACGATCTCGTTCGCCGTCGCACGGATCACCTCGCCGTCGGCGACCGCGATGACGACCATCCCGGAGTCGCGCGCGGCCTGGTATTCGATCCCCGTGCCCACGATGGGGGCCTCCGGGCGGAGGAGGGGCACGGCCTGACGCTGCATGTTCGATCCCATCAGCGCGCGGTTCGCATCGTCGTGCTCCAGGAAGGGGATCAAGGCCGTCGAGACCGACACGACCTGTTTCGGGGAGACATCCATGTAATCGATGCGATCGGTGCGCTCCAGGACAAAGCGCGAGCCACGGCGTGCCGTCACGCGCTCCTCGAGAAAACGGTTGTGCTCGTCGAGGGGGGCGTTCGCCTGGGCGATCGTGTAGCGGTCCTCCTCGTCCGCCGAAAGGTAAACGATCTCGTTGGTGACCGTGGGCCGTACCGGGATCGTCTTCAACGGCAGGGCGGCAAGCCGCTCTGCCAGGGCCCAGGTGATCTCGGTGCCGGCCGCGGCGACCAGCTCGCCGGTTGCCGGATCGACGATGTCCTCGCGCACGATATGGCCGGCCAACAGGTGCGCCTTGTTCTCCACCTCGCGGATCACCCTGCGGTAGGGAGTCTCGATAAAGCCGAGCGGGTTGACGCGCGCGTAGCAGGCCAGGCTACCGATCAGGCCGATGTTCGGCCCTTCCGGCGTTTCCACTGGGCAGATGCGGCCGTAGTGGGAATGGTGGACGTCGCGTACCTCGAAACCAGCCCGGTCGCGGGAAAGGCCGCCAGGACCAAGGGCGGAGAGCCGCCGCTTCGTGGTGAGCTCTGCCAGCGGGTTTGTCTGGTCCATGAACTGGGAAAGCTGGCTTCCCCCGAAGAACTCCCGGATGGCAGCCACCAGGGGGCGGATGTTGATCAGGCTGCTCGGGGTAACTGTGTCGGGGTCGCTGACGGTCATCCGCTCGCGGATGATCCGTTCGATCCGGAGCAGGCCGATGCGGAACTGGTTCTGGATCAGTTCGCCCACGGTGCGTACCCGGCGGTTGCCCAGGTGGTCGATGTCGTCTGGATCGCCCCAGCCGTTGTTCAGGCGGATCAGTTCCTCGACGATGCGGACAATGTCCTCGCGGGTCAGGGTGCGCTGGGTGAGCGGCGGGGGCTCCACGTGGCTGCGCACGACGCGCACATAGAAACGGCTGCACAGGTGCTCGAAACCGTATTCCTCCGGGCCGATCAGCAGGTCCTGCCCTTCCTGGCACATCCCGCACTCGGGGCAGATGTACCAGCCGCACTCGGGGCAGATCTCCACGCGCGTGGAATCGATGCGGTGGGCCTCGTCGCGCCAGCAGGCGACCATCTCACCAGCGACCGCGAGCTCGGCGATCTGCCGGGTCTGCGTCCGCAGCGCCTCCAGGTTTTCGCCCCGGATCGGCTGTCCCTGGTTCGACCGCTCCAGCCACCAGGCGCGCTCGCGCACCATACGCTCGAGCAGCTCTTCCGAAAGCCCGTTCTCGCGCGCCTCTTTCCAGAGGTCCAGCCAGACGCGCCGCCGCTCGAGGCCTTCCTTTACCTCCGGCTCCAGATGCACATTTTCCCACAGCCGGCGGTTTAGCTTGTAGCGCCCGACCTTGGCCAGGTTGTAGCGGCGTTCGTCAAAGAGCATCGATTCGAGCAGGTTCCGTGCGTTCTCCAGCGTGGGGGGGTCACCCGGACGGAGCCGCCGGTAGATCTCGAGCAGCGCCTCCTCCGGGGTGGTCGTGGGGTCGCGCGCCAGCGTGGCTTCGATGTACGAACGCTCGGCCGAGGTGTCCACGTGCTGGAAGAGGGCCCGGATCTCCTCGTCGGTCGCATACCCCAGGGCGCGGAGCAGCATCGTGACCGGGATCTTGCGCCTGCGGTCCATCTTGACCGAAAGGACGTTCCGTCGGTTCGTTTCAAAATCCAGCCAGGCCCCGCGCGCGGGGATCAACTTGGCGACATAGAGCGGCTGGCCCTCGGTCGTTTCTTCCTTGTACTGGAAGTAGACGCCCGGAGAACGGACGAGCTGGGACACGACCACCCGCTCGGCGCCGTTGATGATGAAGGTGGCCTTGTCTGTCATCCACGGGAAATCCCCGAAGAAGATCTCTTGTTCGCGGATCTCGCCCGTTTCCTTCATCAGAAGCTGGACGCGCACCCGCAAGGGACGGGCGTACGTCGCGTCCCGCTCCCGTGTCTCGCGTTCGTCATAGCGGGGTTCGCCGAAGTAGTAGTCGAGGAAGTAAAGCTCCATCTTCCTCCCGGTAAAGTCCTGCACCGGCGAGATCTCGTCGAGCACCTCGCGCAGCCCTTCCTCCACAAACCAGCGGAACGACTCGAGCTGGGTCTCGATGAGATGGGGCAACGGCAGGATCTCCGGGATGCGGGAGAACGAGTGCCGGGGCGGTCGGTCGATCTCCACGATCGGGTGACGCGGCCCCGGAAGGATGCTGTCCATGACGACCTTCTTTTCCTGGGAAACTGTGGCAATACTGGGCATCGGGTTCACGCTCCTCCGACATTGCCTGCTCGGGCGATCCCTACAGCGATGGCAGCCCCACCTGAGCGGTCAGAGGCAGGGCCGCGAAAGGCCGATAGGGCGTCCGAAGGACAGGGGACATATGGGGGGAAAGGGCCGTGGGCAACCGACAGCGACGCTGGACAAAAAGAGCCCGTCCAGGTATAATGTTTCCTGTATCGCCTGGCTGCCCTTGCAGCGCATTGCCCGAACTTGCCACCTTCGGGCTGTTCCGTTGCCAAATGAACGGGAGCACGGATCGCCGGTTTGTCATCTGGCTTTCCGCCTCCCGTAGGAACGTCGACCGCTGTGCCCCACCCCGAGGAGACACATGCCCCCGCCTGAGAAGACTTCAAAAAAACAGTATATCACAATTAAGCCATTTTGTCAAATCGGCCTGCTCCTCTTCGCTATCGGCCTCGGGGCTTTGCTCCTTGCGCTCCTTTTCTGGTGGGACAACGCTTCCGGTCGCGGGGTTGTGTGGGGGGCCGAATTCCCGCGCATCCCCGAGGCGGATGTTCCCCCGCTTGGGGTGAATTTGTTCCTCGACCGGGAACCAGACGAAGCGACGATCCGGCGCACGCTCGCGCTCGCGCGCGATATGGGCGCGCACTGGGTGAAGCAACTCTTCCCCTGGGAGCAGATCGAGGCCGACGCCAAGGGGGACTTCTGGGACGAGCGTTACGGGCGGAGCACGTGGGACCACTACGACCGGATCGTGCGCCTGTGCCAGGAATACGGCCTGGAGCTGATCGTGCGCCTCGACCGGCCCCCGCCCTGGGCGCGCGCCCAGGCGCTCGCGTCGCCCCGCCTCCAGGCCGCGCTGCAGGAAGACCCCACGCGCGACATCACCGGCCCACCGGACCGCCTGGAGGATTATGGCGACTATGTATTTGCCGTGGTGTCGCGCTACCGGGGGCAGGTGCGCTACTTCCAGCTGTGGAACGAACCGAACCTGGCCAACGAGTGGAACTGGGCGCCGATCGACCCCGAGCGCTTTGTGGAGCTCCTGCGCATCGGCTACACGCGCGCTAAAGAAGCCAACCCCGAGGCGGTCATCCTCTTCCCCAGCCTGGCACCGAACGACGGCCTGGACCCGCGCCATATGAGCGACCTGGAGTTCCTGCGCCGGGTGTACGAAGCGGGCGGCGGGGCCTATTTCGATGTCATGTCGGCGCAGCTCTATGGCCTGGGTCAACCGCCCTACGAGCGTTCCCCGGTGGGGCTGGACCGCAAGAAGTGGCGGCTGATCACGCGCACGGACGTGTCCCGCGTGGTGCTCCTGCGCGAGATCATGGAACGGTACGGGGATACCGACAAGGCTGTATGGGTGGGCGAGCTCGGGTGGCACTCGACGCCCGCCGACTGGACCGGCCGGCCGAGCATCTCCGGGCCCAGCGTGAGCGAGGAGACGAAGGGCACCTACATCGTGCAGGCGCTCGAGCGTTCGCTCCGCGAGTGGCCCTGGATGGGGGTGCGCAACATCTGGTTCCTGCGCTGGGGCGGTCCTCCGCCGAACCCCGACGATCCGACCATCTTCTTCCAGCTGGTCACGTACGACTTTCACACGCTTCCAGCCTACGAGGCGGTGCGCGCCTGGGCCGCCGCCCCTCCTTTGGGAGTGGGCTACCACCGCCTTTCCGGGCCCGGAAAATGGGAGCACGCGTTCCTGGGTACGCGGTTGGACCTGCTCCTTCCGGCCGGCACGGACCCGCAAGTGGTGCGCGCGGAAGTGGACGGCGTCCCCTGCGGGCTTCGTCTCTTGCGCCGCGAGGGCGCGGAGGACCGCTACGTTGCCGCAAGCCGCCTCAAGGATGGGCGCCATACCGTGCGCGTGGTGGCACCGGAGGGCCTCCTTCTGGGCTGCTACGTCGCGCGGGAGCCCCGCGCGCCCTGGCTGATTCCGGCAGCCACCGCCCTCCTGGCGGGCGCGCTGATCGCGGCCATGGCGCTCCTCGTGCTGCGGCTTCCGGCCGTAGTGGAACCGGTCTGGGAAGCTTTCTGGCAAGAGCTCGAGCGGTGGCGTGCGATTCCGGAACGCTGGCAGGCGCTGATCGTCTGGGGCGGGACGGCGCTGGCGCTGGCCCTCCTGGTGCGCTACGATTTCCTGCCGCTCGCCGCGCTCGCTTTCCTGATCCTGGTGGTGCTCGCGCTCTTTCGGCTGGACCTGGCGCTGTACGTTCCGGTCTTCCTGATCCCGTTCTACTTGCTGGAAGCCACGCTGGGAGGCAAGCGCTTCTCCGTGCTCGAAGTGGCTCTCCTCTGCTGCGTGGCGGCCGGCATCCTCCGGTGGCTACGGGCAGGGTTCCCGTTGCCGGCCCGCCGGGAAGGCTTCCGCCTCCTCCCGGCACTTGCCTTCCTGCTGCTCTGTACAGGCTCGCTCTTCTGGAGCACCGACCCGGCATTCACGGCCGTAGAGGGGGTGCCGCTTCGCCATATCTCCCTGCGGGAATACCGGGTCGTGGTTGTGGAGCCGCTGCTCCTCTACCTGCTCCTGCGTGGAAGCGGTCGACGCGATCCCCGGAGGCTGTGGGGAATCGCGGACGCGCTGGTGGCGAGCGGGAGCCTGGTGGCGCTGGGCGGGCTGGTGCAGGTCCTTACCCCCTCCCTCCATGCGGAGGTGGCCGACGGCGTGCGGCGGGCGACCTCTGTCTACGGCACCTTCTCGGCCAATGCGCTCGCGCTCTTCCTGGGGCGCGTGCTTGCGGTAGCGGTGGCCGGAGCGCTTTTCCTGAGCCGGGGCCGGCGGCGCTGGCTGTACCTGGGCTCGCTTGTGCTTCTGGGGGGCGCGTTCTTCCTCACCTACTCGCGCGGGGGGTATATCGCGCTCGCCCTGGTCCTGCTCCTGTACGGCCTGTTGCGCAGCCGCTGGCTCCTGGGGGCGGAAGTGGGGCTGGGGGCGGCAGGAATGCTGCTCGCCTGGCGGATCGGGGCCCTGGGGCGCATCCTGGCGCTGGACACCTTCCGCAACCGGCTGACGATGTGGAAAAACAGCTGGGCGCTCGTGCGGGAATCGCCGTGGCTGGGGCTAGGGCTCGACGCCTTCTACCACCACTACACCCGGCGGTATCCGGGCCTTGAGGCCTACCGGACGCCCCACAACGTCGTCCTGGAATTCTGGACGCGGCTGGGGCTGCTGGGGGTGGCGGCAGGAGCGTGGCTCTACGGGGCCTTTTTTGCGCGGGCCGGCCGGCTGTACCGGAACCTTCCCGATCCTGCGGCGCGCACCCTGGTGCTCGGCTTTCTGGGGAGCATCGTCTACGGGCTGGCCCACGGTCTCATCGATGGGGCCTTTTTCGCCCCGGATTGGGCCTGCCTCTTCTGGGTCGCGCTGGCGGTCGTCGACGGGCTTGCCGGAGCGACCGCTACAGGTACGCCCGCTCGGTGACGCGGTCGAAGATGTGCATGTGGGCCATGTTGAGCGCCACTTCCATCTTCTGCCCCGGCCGGACACGCGTGCGGGCGTCCACCCGCCCCAGGAAGCTGTGAGGGCCGCTCAAGAGGTAGAGGTACATCTCCGCGCCCAGCAGCTCGATCACGTCGACGGTTACCTCCACGCGATCGGTCCCCGGAAGGCCGGCAGGGAGAAAGGCCGCATCGTAGATGTCCTCCGGCCGGATGCCGAAGATGATCTCTTCCGGAGCGTTGCGCGCGCGCAGGGCGGCCGCCTGTTCGGCCGGCACGCGGACGCGGAACGAACCCGTATCGACGTAGAGCGTATCCCCCTCGGCAACGAGCCGGGCGTCGAAAAAGTTCATCGCCGGGCTGCCGATAAAGCCGGCCACGAACTTGTTGGCCGGGTGGTCGTAGAGGTTCTGCGGGGTATCGAGCTGCTGCAGGACACCGTCCTTGAGCACCGCGATGCGCGTGCCCATGGTCATCGCTTCCACCTGGTCGTGCGTGACATAGACCACGGTGGTCCCCAGCCGCTGGTGCAGCTTGATCAGCTCCGCGCGCATCTGCACCCGGAGTTTCGCATCCAGGTTGGAGAGCGGCTCGTCCATCAGGAACGCCTGGGGCTCGCGCACGATCGCCCGTCCCAGCGCGACGCGCTGTCGCTGTCCGCCGGAGAGGGCGCGCGGCTTCCGGTTCAGCAGGTCCTCGATCCCCAGGATGCGCGCGGCCTCCAGGACCCGGCGATGGATCTCGGCCCGCGGCATCTTGCGCATCCGCAGGCCGAAGGCCATGTTGTCGTAGACGGACATATGGGGGTAAAGGGCATACGATTGGAAGACCATCGCGATGTCGCGGTCCTTCGGAGGGACGTCGTTCACGATCCGGTCGCCGATCTTGATGGTCCCCTCGGTGACCTCCTCCAGGCCGGCAAGCAGGCGCAGGGCAGTGGACTTGCCGCAGCCCGAGGGGCCCACGAGGACCAGGAACTCTTTGTCCTCGACAAAGAGGCTCAGGTCCTTGATTGCCACGACCTCGCCGAAGCGCTTGGTCACATGCTCGTAGGTGATGCTGGCCATTTCCTGTCCTCCTGATGCGCTAACCCTTGACCGCGCCCAGGGTCAGCCCGCTCACGATATAGCGCTGCAGCGCAAAAAAGACCCCCGTGACGGGGATAGAAACGAGGATCGACATCGCGGCAAAGTTCGCCCAGGGGGTGTTCCGTTCGCCCTGCATCCCGTAGAGAGCCATCGCGAGGGTGAAATTGTTCGGGTTGGTCAGGAACTGCCAGGACAGGACGAACTCGGTCCACCCGGAGATAAAGCCGAAGAGGGCGGTGACGGCAAGCCCCGGCACGGCCAGGGGCAGCATGATCTGCACGAAGGTCTGGCCTGGGGATGCCCCGTCGATGCGGGCGGCTTCCTCCAGTTCCTTCGGGATGGTATCGATAAAGCCCTTCATATTCCAGATGGAAAAGGGCAGAGCGCCGGCCACCATGGCGATTCCCACACCGAGAAGGGAGTTGCGCAGCACGAGCGGTTCCCCTTCGGTGGCCATACGCAGCCCCGCGGACTCGACCAGCGCCCCGAGCATCAGGCAAAATAGCGGCAGCAGGAGCCACCGCCATCCCTCCGGGCGGCGCAGCAGACGCCACAGAAGCAGCAGCAGACCGAGCACGACCAGGATGCCCCCGACAGCCCACAGCAGGACCTGGAACACCTTCGGCCGGACGCTCACCGCGTTCAGGATCACAAAGAGGGGCGCGAGCGTGGCGACCGAGGGCATCATCAGGACGATCACAAAGCCCAGCATCCCGGCCTGCCGGCCGGGGAAGGTAAAGCGGGAGAAGGCGTATGCCGCGGTTGTGCCCACGAGGATGCAGAAGAAGGAGACGCCTGCCGCCAGCAGGGTGCTGTTCAGGAGCAACCGGGGGAAGCCGACCGGGTTGAAGGTAGGGCGCTTGATCACCGCAGCGAAAGAGCGGATGGAAGCGCTGCGCCAGTCGATCACCGCGCGTCCGCTTGTCCAGATGGCGGGGCTCTGGCGGGCATCGCTCAGGTCGGTCTTGGAGATGGCGGACGAACGCCGGCCGTTGCACAGGAGCATCCGTTCGCCCGAAAGCCAGTAGGCTGGCTCGTGGACGGTCTCCAACTGGTAGCCCTGTGGGCAGCTGTAGCGTGTTTCCCCGTCCTTCCCCTTCAACACGATATAGCAGGAAGGATCATCCCCTTCGCCAAGCGGTGTGACGAGCTCCCCTTCCGGAAGGCTTTTCAGGATCCCCCAATGGAGGAGGTGGTTATCCAGCAGCCACAGGGTCGGTTTCCCCACACGCTTCAGGCTCCACGCTTTGGGCACGGCATACGGTCGGCCCTCGAGCACGACCCAGCCGTCGGGGCGCACGGCTTCTTCCAGCCGCAGGAGTGCCGCGACCTCGATGTCTTCGGGCAGCTGGGTGATCTGGCCGGGGAACGCAAGCGATGTAGCGCCTTCGGGCAGCGGCACGACCGGACGCCAGTCGAGGATCATGCCCTCGATCGTCCAGATGCTGGGGAGAAGCAGGTCAGCACGCGTCCACCCCTCGGGGAGGTGGTAGTAGAGCCCCAGGACGTCCACTCCGTCCGGATCGTCGGGGGAGGAGCGTGCCATCCGGATCACGTTCGACTCCGGGGGAAGCGGAAAGCGCTTCGGAGCCACGCGCAAGAGGTTCGCCGGGATACGCGTGATGATCGAGAGGTCCAGCGGGCGGAGGATATCCCGGGGATCCATCGCCATCCCGACGACCCAGAGCACCGGGAAGAGGACGCTTGCCAGGACCAGGAGGCAGGCGAGCTGCGCAAGGATGTGGCGGGACACCTTCCGCCATGGCTTGTTCCCGATGATGCCCGAAAGCAGGACCGAGATACCCAGCACAACGAGCACCGAGAAGGCCGGGGCATAGGGCCAGCGCCGGAGCACCCAGATGAAGAGACCTCCGCAGAGGGCCACAAGCGCGCCGAGGACGATCAGACCGGGAGCCAGTTCACGTTTCGCCATCGGAGTCCCCTCAGACAGCATAGCTTTCGGTCGCCCGAGAGACGCGGTTCGTGATCATCGTGAGCACGGCCAGGATGACGAAGACGATAAAGGAAAAGGCGGCGGCAACCCCGTACATCCGCTGCTCGTTCACCAATCGGAACGCCTGCGTCACGAGGATCTCGGTGCGGTGGAGCGGGTTCCCGCCGGTGACGAAGTAGATGACGTTGAACTGGTTAAAGGTCATCATCATCCCGATCATGATCGCCGGGACCATCGAGGGCCGCAGGAGCGGCACAGTCACCTGCCAGAACGATTGCCAGGCACTTGCCCCATCGATGCGCGCCGCTTCGTACAGTTCCTCCGGGATCCCCTGGAGGGCACCGGTGGCAACGGTCATCATAAACGGCCAGCCGAGCCAGATGTTCGCTATGAGCACGGCGTAGAAAGAATAGGGCATCTTCCAGCCGATGAAGAGCAACGTTGCAACTCCGAGCAGGATGGCCACCATCAGTACGACCGCGCGTGTGCCCGCTCCCGGATCGTAGCGGCGGAGGAGGAAGAAGAGAAGGACGATCAGCCCCACGACGCCGAACGCGATCAGGTAATAGACCAGGGAAGAAAGGGCATCCAGGCGGGCAGCGAGGGCCTGAAAGGAGGCTTCCTGCCCCAGGGCTTTCGCAAGGATCTGGAAGAGGCGTCGCACCGGCTCCACAGTTTCGTTCAGCCAGTCGACCTTCCACTTCGTGAGCAGGTTGACCGCGCCGTAATCCTTGTCGTACATATTGTGCCAGACCATGCCGGAGATCAGCGCGGGGAGTGCCCAGGGGATGATGTAGAAGGCGCGGTAGAAGCGTTTCCCGAAGAGGCCCTTCGTGTTCAGGAGCATCGCAAAGGCCACACCGAGCACGACGTGGAAGAAGACGTTGATGAACGTCCAGACGAGGTTAAACCCGAGCATGCGCCAGAAATCGTACTCGGAGAGGGCCAGGCGGTTCGTGAGGATCTGGTAAAAGTTCTGGAGGCCGATGAAGGAAGGAGCGGGGACATCGGGGCGGGAAGATGCCGGAGAGAAGGATGCGACGACCATAGCGAGGAGACCGCCCAGGCCCCCGGTCTTCAGGTTCTTCACCCCATAGTCCGTCAGGGACATCCAGATCTGGAACAAGATCGGCAAGAAGGTGATGATCAACATGATAAGGCCTGCCGGGAGGATGTAGAGGTAGGCTAGCCGTGCCTCCCAGAGGCGTCTCCACAACGAGGGCTGGGCGGCCCGCTTGCGGGCCCGGGAAATCGCCTGCACAGCCATCAGAGTCCTCCCGTGCTGCCCGGCTACCGATCCTTCGTAGGAAGAGCGGCGGGCGAAGCGCGGTGGGCCTCGCCCGCCGCCGTCGCAAACGGGAGCGCTACTTCTTGTTCGCCTCGTTGATCAGCTGGGTGGCCTCCGCCACTGCCTGCTCCGCGGTGATCTCACCCGCGATGACCTTCTTGATCATGTCGCCGCCGGGCGTCCAGACGGCCCCCATCTCCTTCACGTTCGGGAAGGGGGTCGCGGTTTTGGCCTGCTCGATGAAACCGTTGACGATGACGTTATCCGCCGGGACCTCGACCTTCAAGTTCGCCGGCAGGTGCCCTGCCCGGTTCATCAGGAGCTCCGAGATCTCGGGGCTGGTGACGTACTTGACGAAGGCCAGCGCGGCCTGGAAGTGCTCCTCGTCAGAGTTCGCGCTGAACATGAAGTGCTTGACGCCCAGGAAGGGGCCGGCCGGCTTGCCGGTCGCCGTGGGCACCGGGAAGGGAGCGACGGCTACCTTGTCCGCGCCCAGCGCGTCCACATAGTCGCCACTCGCCCACGGACCGTTGAAGATGATCGCGACCTGCTCTTCCTTGAAGAGGGTCTCCAGTTTACCATAGTCGTCGGTCGCCTGGACGCCGGGGGATTGGGCCATCTCGGCCAGGAAGTTCAGCGCGTCCACCGTGCCGCCCTGGTCCAGGATGCACTTGAAGTTCTCGTCGAACAACCGGCCGCCGAAGGCCGGGATCCAGCCGAAGGCGAAGTAGAAGCCGGTGTTCAGCCCCACGCCCTTTTCCGCGGCCACGGCTTTCAGTTCGTCGGTGTCCTTGGGCGGGGTCGAGATCAGGCTGGTGTTGTAGTACATCGCGACGCACTCGAACGACTCGGGGAAACCGTACAGCTTGCCCTGCCACTTCAGCGCCTCGACGGTGGTGGGCATAAAGTCGCCGATCACATCGGCCACCGCCTCATCCAGCGGCCGGAGCAATCCGGCCTCGGCCAGCGGGCCCACCCAGTCCGTGGGGCCGATCAGGATATCCGGGCCTCCTCCCGCACCGGCTTCGGTGGTGAACTTGCTCTGCAACTGATCGAAGGGCACCTGCAGCAGTTTGATTGTGATGTTCGGGTTCTTGGACATGAACCGCCCGACGACCTCCTTCAGCACCGTCTCCTCCGCGCCCGTCCAGGCGTGCCAGAGGGTGACGGTGATCGGCTTAGCCTTGGTCGGCGGCACCTGGGTCGGAGCCGGCGGCTGCGTCGGCTGGGGCGGCTGGGTAGGAGGCGGGGGCGGGGTGGTCGCGGGAGCAGGCCCGCAGGCGGCCAGGACACCCATCAGCGTGAGGACGGTTAGAACCAACAACCAGCGCTTGCTCATCTTCGTTCCTCCTCTTTGAGGGTCTGGAATCGTGCGAAAGCACATCGGCTCAAGCCCTTTCCACATCCCCCCTTTCCGGCCCTATTTCGGTCCTGCGCTTCCCGGCGGCCAACCGGGTGCGCCTAGGCCACAACGAGGGGGTTCCCAGGGATGCAAGAGTGCCAGGGAACCTCCAGATCGGGACCGCAAGACCCGCTGTTTCGGCTCAACGGACGTGTGGCCAGCCGCACACGTTCTGGGATGTCCTGGGTTTCAAATTTCAGTATAGCATCGGGCTATTTCTTTGTCAATCGCGCGGACGAACGTGCTTGGCTTTCCGGGTATGGTATAATCGGCTCGTTAGAGCGCGTTCGGGAGGACCATGGATGGCCTGGCGCTTGATCGTGGACGGTGCTGCCGACGGGTTCACGAATATGGCCGTGGACGAGGCGATCCTGGAGGCATACGTGGCCGGGGAATCCCCGCCCACCCTGCGCTTCTACCGCTGGCAGCCGCCTTGCCTTTCCATTGGGTATTTTCAACGTGCGGGACGGGAGGTCGACGCTGAGGCGTGCCAGCGCCTGGGGGTGGACTGGGTACGCCGTCCGACGGGCGGCCGCGCGATCCTGCACGACCGCGAGGTGACCTACAGCGTGGTAGCCGGGGAGGAAGACCCACTTGTGTCCGGGAGCATCCGCGAGTCGTACCGCAAGATCAGCAGCGCGCTCGTGGCCGGCCTGCGGCGGCTGGGGGTGCCGGCCGAGATGGCCCCTGCCGAGCGGCGGGGGCCCGGCCTGGGTTCCGCAGCCTGCTTCGATGCCCCGAGCGACTACGAAGTGACGGTCGACGGCCGCAAGGTGATCGGCAGCGCGCAGGTGCGGCGCGCGGGCGCGCTGCTGCAGCACGGCGCCATCCTGCTCGAGGTGGACGTGGAGCGCCAGGCAGAGGTGCTGCAGCCGCCACCAGGGATGACGAAAAAGCAACTTGCTGCCTTCCTGCGGCCACGCCTGATCTCGCTGCGCGAGGCGCTGGGAAGAGAAGTGCGCCCGGAAGCGCTCGTGGAAGCGCTCTGTGAAGGGTTCCGGGAGCAGTGGGGCGTTGTCCTCGAGGTGGGCGAGCTGACCCCGTGGGAACGGGCGCGCCTGCCGGCGCTGCGCGCCCGGTACGAGAGCGCGGAGTGGAACTTGCGGCGTTGATCGCCAGGAGGCCACGATGGGAAGCGGTCGGGGGCGCCAGCACTGGGTCCCGGTGCTGCTCATCGGGCTCCCCTTGCTGGGGGCGCTCGTGGCCGGGTGGCTAGGCTACCGCCCTCCACGGCCGGCTCCCCTCCTTCCTCCGCCGACGCCGCTCGTAGTGGAAACGCGCAACCCGAAATTGGGCGTCCATACGCGCCTCGCCGATGAGGTGGAGGTGTGGAAGATCGCCCGCACGCTGGAGATGGTGCGGGAGATGGGGGCGCCCTGGATCGTGGAGACCTTTCCCTGGGCCTACATCGAGCCGCAGCCCGGCCACTACGATTGGACGCACGCCGATCAGGTGATCGAGCTGGCCTATCAACAAGGGCTGCACGTGATCGCCCGGCTGGACCTCGTGCCGGCCTGGGCCCGCCCGCCGGGCAGTTCCAGCCGCTACCTGGACGAAAGCCATTACCCGGACTATGCCCGCTTTGCGGCGGCGTTTGCAGAGCGCTACCGGGGGAAGGTGAACCATATCGTCGTCTGGAACGAGCCAAACCTGGCCTTCGAGTGGGGTGGCCGTCGGCCCGATCCGGCGGGGTACGTGGCGTTGCTGCGCACGGCCTACGAGGCGATCCACGCGGCCAACTCGGAGGCGGTCGTGCTCGCCGCGGGGCTGGCTCCCACGACCGAATCCCCGGAGAGCGGCCGGGCCTGGGACGACCTCCTCTACCTCCAGGCGATGTACGACGCCGGAGCCCGGCCCTACTTCGATGCCCTGGCGGCGCACGCCTACGGCCGCCAGTGGCCGTTTTCCGACTGGCTCGATCCGAAGCGCCGCGATCCGCGTCGGCCGGGCCCGGGGAGGCCCGACCCGGCCCGGGTGAATTTCCGCCGGGTGGAACTGTTGCGGCGCGTGATGGAGCGCAACGGGGACGCCAGCAAGAAGGTGTACATCACCGAGGCCGGATGGAACGACCACCCACGCTGGGCGTTCGCCGTACGCCCCGCGGAGCGGATCGCCTACACGCTGGAGGCCTGCCGCTGGTCCGAGTCCCAGGACTGGCTGGCGGTGCTGGCGTTCTGGCAGTTCCGGATGCCGTGGGGCGGGGCGAGCGCGAGCGTATACTACAACTTTGTGGGGTTCGACTTTACTCCGCGGCCGATCTATCTGGAGGTGCAGCGCTATGCTCGAGGATGGTGAGCGGGGTGCGCGCGGCGAAGACGCCCAGGGGCCACGCTTGGGACGCTATACCGTCGTCCCCCGCGTGCTCTGCTTCCTGGTGGACGGCGATGCGGTGCTCCTGCTGAAAGGAGCACCGGAGAAGCCGCTCTGGGCGGGGCTATACAACGGGGTCGGCGGGCATATGGAGGCACACGAAGACCCGTACCAGGCAGCACGCCGGGAAATCCGGGAGGAGACAGGGCTGGAGGTGTCCGAACTGTACCTGCGCGGCATCCTGCACGTCTCTTTAAGCCAGGGACCTGGCGTGCTGGTCTTTTGCTTTGTCGGCCCGGCACCATCCCGAAGCGTTCGCCCCTCCCGGGAAGGCACCCTGGAGTGGGTCCCTCTCGCGCGGCTACCGGAGTTGCCGCTGGTAGAGGACCTGCCGCTCCTTTTGCCCCGGTTGCTCCGGCCTCGCCCGGACGATCTTCCTTGCTTTGCGCGCTCCTATTACCTTCCCAATGGGAGACTGCAGCTCGAGTTTTCGGAGCGCCCCTTCACCGGATGCCCGGGTAGGAAGGGGGGATGAAGGCGAGCAGGTTGGCGGGGCCGTCGCGCAGGGGAGGGCCGAGCAGCTCGGCGACGCGGGGCCACGGGTCGAGTACCGTTGGTCTCAGGGGGGAAAGGGGGCCGGACAGGCTCAACCGCCCGAGCGGCCGGAAAGCCTGAAGCGCGGGAACGAGCGGGCGCGGCGGGAGCAGGCCGGCCTGCCAGTCGACGACGGTCCGACGGTACAGTTCCTCGTACAGTTCGAAGCTGTGCTGTTCGGCATGGGGCGCGGCCATCGAGAGGCTCGCCCGGCTCATGCGCGCCGCAAGGTCCGGGTCGTTCAGGATGCGCAGCGCGGCCCGTGCCAGCGCCTCCGGGGACCCCGGGGGCACCAGGAAGCCGTTGACCCCGTCGTAGACCAGCTCGGGGAGCGCCAGGGCATCGACCGCAACGACAGGAAGTCCGGTAGCCAAGGCCTGCAGGGTGGGGATGCTCAGCACCTCGCAGGTCGAAGCGATGGCGAAAAGGTCCACGGCCCGGTACAGGGCCGGCATATCTTCCTCCGGGACAAAACCCAGGAAGTGCACCCAGCGGGTTAGCCCGAGCGACGCGGTCAGTTCCTCCAGGCGGGGCCGGTCGTCGCCGCGGCCCGCAAGCAGCAGGTGGGCCTCCCGCTCGCGGCAGATGACCGCCATAGCCCGGATGAGGACGTCGATCTCCTTGTCGCGCGCCAGGCGGCTCGTAAAGAAAAGTCGGGGTCGGGGAGGTAAGCGGTAGCGTTCCTCAACTGTTTCCGGGGTGCCATCTGGCGGATGGTAGCGTTTCGTGTCCAGGCCGCAGGAGATGATCGCCGTCGGCACCTCCAACCCGCGTTCCACAAAGAGGCTCCGGTGGGCCAGGCTGTCAAAGACCACGCGGTCGAACTGGTTGAAGAGCCAGATCGAATAGCTCCAGGCGATCGATTCCACGAGCGCGGGCATGGCGCCGCCGAGGTAGTGCGTGACAAAACGGGGGACGTAATGGCAGGTGGCGATCACCGGAAGTCCCGCCGTGCGGCCCAGCCGGAGGAGCTGCAGCGCCAGGCCAGCGGATTCGTGCGTGTGCAGTACATCGGGCCGAAAGTCCCGGGCGATCTCCTCGAGTTCCCGGAAGGTCACGTGGGGCACCGGCCCTTCCTTCCAGAACGGGTTGGGCGTTGAGCGGACGCGGATGAGCCGCACGCCCTGGTCGTCGTCCTCGTAGGGCTGGCCGCGCTCGCTTGCCGTGACCACGGTGACCGCATGGCCGTTGCGCACCATCGCGCGGGCCAGCTTCTGGGCAAAGACCGTGACCCCGCTGACCGTCGGTGGATAGCCGTGGCTGACGACAAGGATCCGCATCGTCCCGCCCCAGAATCGTGTGGTGGCTTAGCTCACGTTTTCCAGCCGCTCGAGTTCGGCGATCGCGCGGTCCAGGCGCGCGAGCACCCGCTCGCGTCCCAGCACGACGAGCGTCTCAAACAGTCCGGGGGAAACCGTGCGTCCGGTGACCGCGACGCGGATCGGCATGAAGAGTTGCCCGGCCTTCCATCCGAGTTCCTCCGCCAGGCTGCGCAACGCCTGCTCCAGGGGCGCCTCTGCGAACTGTTCCAGGGAGGCGATACGCCGGCGCGCTTCCCTCAGGCCGCGGCGGGTCTCGGCCGGCCCCAGCCCTTTGCCCAGCAGCAGCTCCGGCTGTGGGTAGCCCACTTCGTGGGAGAAGAAGTAGCCGCCCAGCTCCACGATATCCTTCAGGGTGTGAAGCCGCTCGCGGAGGAGCGGGATCACCCGAAGCAGTTGTTCCCAGGAGTCGGGAGGGCACGGGTCCGGGACGAGCCCCGCCCGCTGGAGGAAGGGAAGGCAGCGGCGGGCGAGTTCCTCGGGAGAAAGGGCGCGGATGTAGACGCCGTTCAGCCAGAGCAGCTTTTCGTAGGAGAAGGCAGCGGGCGAACTGCTCACGCCTTCCAGGGAAAAGCGCGCGATCAGTTCCTCCCGGCTAAAGACCTCCGTATGGTCATCGTACGCCCAGCCGAGCCGGGCGAGGAAATTGACCATCGCCTCGGGGAGGTAGCCGGCTTCCCGGAACTCGCGCACCATAACGGGGTACTCCGTGCCGTCGGCGGCGACGATCTTGCGTTTGCTCATCTTTCCCTTGCCGGTAGGGGAGAGGATGATGGGCAGATGGGCGAAGACGGGCAGCTCCCAGCCGAAGGCGCGGTAGAGGATCACGTGGATGGGCGTGCTGGGCATCCATTCGTCGCCCCGCAGCACGTGGGTGATCTGCATCAGGTGGTCGTCCACGACGTTGGCCAGGTGGTAGGTGGGGTAGCCGTCCGACTTCAGGAGGATCGTATCCTCGAGCAGGGCGTTCTCAAAGACGACGTCGCCCCGGATGCGGTCGTGGACGATCGTTTCCCCTTCGCGGGGCATCTTGAGTCGGACGACGTACGGCCGGCCAGCGCGCTCGAGCGATTCCACTTCCTCCGGAGGAAGGTCCCGGCAGTGGCGGTCGTAGCCTACGGCCTCGCGTCGCGCGATCTGCTCCCGGCGGAGAGCGGCCAGCCGCTCCGGCGTGCAGAAACACTTGTAGGCGTGGCCGCGCTCGAGCAGGAGGGAGGCGTAGTGGCGGTGGATCTCCACCCGTTGCGATTGGATGTAGGGGCCGTAAGGCCCGTCGACCTCGGGGCCTTCATCCCAGTCGAGCTGCAGCCAGCGCAGCGACTCCAGGATATCTGCCTGTGCCGCAGGGCTGTAGCGCGTGCGGTCCGTGTCCTCGATGCGCACGATGAACGCGCCGCTGTGGTGGCGGGCAAAGAGCCAGTTGTACAGTGCGGTGCGGGCCCCTCCGGCGTGGAAGGGACCGGTGGGGCTAGGAGCGATGCGGACACGCACCCGACGTTCCGACGACGCCAAGCGACACCTCCGTCGATGGGCTGTTCGGTGGGAAAACGCCTACAAGTGCACCCGTCTGACGGGTGTGAGGCAAACTAGGCAGCCTGCTCCTCTTCCGCCGGCCCGAGGATCCAATCCGTGATGCGGGCGGCCAACCAGGCGGCCAGCGCGCCCAGGAGCAGGCCCAGGATACCGCGCACGAGCTTGCGCAGCGGATCCTCCTGCCCGTACCGACGTTTCCGCGCCATGGGACCTCCTTGCCGTTGCCTGGTTCTCACTATACACGGAAAGGAGCCGGCTGTCAACCGAACGGCCCCTCGAGTTTCCAACAGAGTAAGAATGGGCTTATGCCGAGCGTACAAGCGGTCACCACTTGAGGCCCGCGACCGTAGCGCTCCTTTGGGCTTCGCGAAAGGCCGTACTCGCCCGGGCTGGAAACTCCTGGTGCGGGGTACCCACCCCGCCTTCGAACGAAAACCGCGGTGCTCAGGTCGCTACCACAGATAGTTCGTCGGAAACTGGAGAACAGCGCACTTGACATCGAACATTTGTTCTGATATAATAGGCTTACCCGTAGCGGCTTCGAGTCCCCGTTGCGGGGAGGCTCCCTGGTGGAAGCGTCTTCACTGCGGCCGTGGCTCGAACGGCAAGCGGACCGGATCGAGCGTCTCTGCGAAACACACCGCCTCTGTGTACGCGTACTCGGGGGCGTGGTGACGCCCCGTCTCGTGCGTTTTCACCTGGCGGTCGACCCCGCCCTGCCGCTGAGACGATTGCAGGCGCTGGAGGAAGAGCTCGCGCTCGCCCTGGAGGTCGCCTCCGCACGCGTCGTGCGTTGCGAAGGCACGCTTTCCCTGGAGGTTCCGAGACCTCAACCTGCGTATCTCTCGCTGCTTCGCACCCTGGCAGACCTGCCGCCCCTTCCACCGTGCACGGCGCTCCTGGGACGGGATAGCGAGGGCAGTCCGCTCCTGTTGCGTCTCTCTTCCCCGGATGTCAGCCATGTCCTGATCGCCGGAACGACCGGCTCCGGCAAGACGGCGCTTGCACGCACGATCCTGGTCTCGCTTGCGCTGGCGAACCATCCGGACGACCTGCGGATGGTGCTGATCGACCCAAAGGGCCAGGGCTTTGCGCCTCTTGCGGGCCTGCCGCACCTGGTCGGCTCCCCGCTGACTTCGGCACCCTGCGCGGCAGAGCGGCTCGCGTGGCTGGTCGAGGAAATGGCCTGGCGGGAGGCACGAGGGGTGGGGGCGCCCCGTATTGTGGTGGCCGTGGACGAGGTGGCGGACCTGTTGGGCGAGCGGGAAGATCTCGGGGAACCGCTAACGCGGCTGGCGGCGCGTGGCCGAAGCGCCGGGATCCACTTGCTGCTCTGTACCCAGAAGCCCACCGCTGACGCGCTCGGGAGCCTGCTGCGCGCCAACCTCCCCTGTCGCATCGTGGGCCGTGTCGTAAGCGCGCACGAGGCCGCGCTCGCCACCGGGGTGCGGGGCACCGGTGCAGAGCGCTTGATGGGCCGGGGCGATTTCCTGCTCGTGGCGGCCGGGGAAATTGCCCGTTTCCAGGCGGCGCACATCACCCTGGGGGAGATCCAGGTGGTTACAACGGAATTGCACCAGGAGCTGGCAGCTGAGGGGCAAGGCGCAAGGGTGCCCGAACGGGAACGCCGCAGCGTAGCCGCGCTCGTGGAGCGCGCGATAGGGCGAGTGGCGGCCGTGGTCGGGGCCCGCGCTGCGTCCGGCTGAGAGGGCAGCGATGAGGCGTGTCGTGGGGCTGGCGGCGATCGGGTTTGGTGTTACCCTCGCTTTGATCGTCGGGTTACGGCTCGAGCGTGCAGGGCTAGCGGTGCTCGTCGGTTTTGCGAGCGGCCTTCTGGGCGCATTGCCCGGCACCGCGTTGCTGTTGTACCTGTGGTGGAAAGAACGCACGGAGCGCAGCCGCGAACGGGAGCGGCCGGCATTGGATGTTCGACCGACGTATCCTCCGGTGGTGATCCTGGAGGCGGGCCGCAACGTCGTGGAGCCGCTCCTGCCGCGCCTCCCGCAGGGTGGGCTCGGGCCGCGGGAATTCGTCATCGTGGGGGAAGAGGAGCAGGCAGAGGAAGCAAGGCGCTAGGGGTTACGGGAAGCCCGTTGTTCCTCCGCTTGCTCCGTGGGGCAGCTGGAGATGAGGCCGGCCAGCGTCTTGCGCGTCAGCCAGACGTGGCAACGGACCATGCGCCCGAAGCGCCGGCGGCGCAGGCTCGGCGGGTTGAAGGCCCAGATGATCGCCCAGGTGTAGAGGTTCTCCCAGAAGGCGGCGAAACGGTGCCACAGACCGGACTGCGGACGGACGACTTCGAACCCCAGGTGGCGCAGTGCGCGTTCCCAGCGGGGCAGCGCCTCGCCTCCGGGGATCGGCAGGATACCGTGCAGCGCGTGGACCCCGGCGAAACGGGAATCCCCCAGCACGTGCTCGGCTAGCAAACGGAGCGAGTGACGCATCAGGTACAGGAGGCGCGCTCCCCATGCCACTGTATGCCCCCCTGGGGGGATCGGGGGAAGGTGCTCGTTCCAGAGGTGCATTTCCAGAACCGGATCGCCGGGCTCCAGCACGGTGCCGTCGGCGAGGCGCACCGCCCTGCGACAGCGCCCCGGCCCCAGGCGCACGATGCACTCCGGGTCCTGGGTAAACTCCTCGATCCTGTAGGCGCGACGGAGAAACGCATCGAAGGACCGGATCGCCCGACGCCCCAGTCGGCCGAGCATCGCCTGCTCCTCAATGCCACAGGGTGATCATCAGGACCCCCAGAAACACAAGCAGGGTGCCCAGCCACTGGCCGACGCCGAGCGGTTCGTGGAAGATGACCCCCGCGGCCAGCACCTCGACCAGGAGAAAGCCGATCCCGGCGCTGATCGCGTAGGCAGAGCGGAGGGACGTCTCGCGGATGAGGAAGGTCAACGCGAGTACGGCCACAAAGCCGGCAAGATTGCCCACGATCTGGCCGACCAGAAACCCGCGCCAATCGCGGTGCATGGCGGACCACTTGAACCCCACGTTGCTCAGCACCACCCCCCCGAGGTTCAGCAGGATGAGCAGCGTGATGCGTACTGTGCGCACAGGATCAGGTCCTTCTGTTGTCAGGCCGGCCGTTCTGAACCTGCAACTCAGTATAGCGGGCGCTGCTGGTGCTGTCAAGAGCGGCTCCTTTTCCAGTTTCCAACAAAGCGAAAATGGACAAGCCCGTGATCATCTGAGGCCCGCGACCGTAGCCGCCGTCCTTCGGACTTGCCCCTGCTGGCCCAGGTCGGAAACTCCTGGTGTGGAGTGGGTACCTTCGGACGAAAATCGCTGTGCTCGGCTCGCTACTATGGGACAGTTCGTTGGAAACTGGAGCGGTTCCTCGCGATCCAGCGCTTGTTTCCCAATAAAGAAGCGACTCGCTATGGAGTAGGCCCTGTAAGGGGTGTCTCGAGACCCCTCGGTCGAGTGGCGAAGCGTATCGAGACGAGCTGCGCTCGAAAGGCGAAAATGGGGTTTCGATACGCGCGCCTCGCGTGCTGCTCAACCGACCTTAGAACGCCGGAGAGCCCTGCTTGCGGTTTGACGCCCCGTCGCGCATCCGGTAAAATGGCTTCCGAAGCGTTGGAATGCCCTCTGTTTCGGAGATGAGGGAGCCGGCTTGAGGAGGATCGAGTGACCTGGCCGTTCTGGTTGGTGGCAATTCCTGTACTCGCGGTGCTGATGT
>JBDOIE010000070.1:0-48301 GCA_041082245.1 Chloroflexia bacterium | reverse complement strand
TGAATGCCGGCCTCTTCCAGCCGCAGCAGCAGCTCGACCAGGCGGATCGAGTCTGCCTGCAGATCGGCGATGAAGGAGGCTTCGGGGACGACCCGCGCCTCATCCACCTGGAGTTCCTGGGCGATCAGACGGCGGAACTCCTCGAAGGAAACCGGTCGGTAGGCTGATTCGGTCATGGTTTCGGGCCTCCTCGGAGCTCGGCAAGCGCGATCTCCCGCAGCAGGAACTTCTGGGGTTTGCCTGGCTCTCCCTGCGGGAGCTCTTCCAAGAAACGCACCTGTCCCGGGATCTCGTACGGTTCCAGGCTCGCCCGACAGTGGTCGAGCACCTCGGCCGCTGTCATGTCGGCTCCTTCTCGCAGTCGGATGAACGCCCAAATGGTTTCCTCCCCCAGCAGCCCCGGTACTCCCACGACCGCAGCCTCGCGGATCTTCGGATGCCGGAGAAGGTGCGCCTCGATCTTTGCAGGGTAGATGTTCTGCCCGCCGCGGATAATTACATCCTTCTTTCTCCCGACGATCCGCAGATAACCGCGCTCGTCCATCCACGCGAGGTCTCCGGTGTAGTACCACCCCTCCTCGTCGATCACTTCCGCCGTCTGTTCGGGGTCACGGTAGTACCCCAGCATAACCCCGTTGTAACGACAAGCCAGTTCCCCGATCTGCCCGGGAGGAAGCGGCCGACGCGCCTCGTCCACGATCCGCACCTCCACCCCGGGCATCGGTTTCCCGACTGTTTCGGTCTGCTGGCTGTCCGAATCCCCCACGCTGGTCGCGGCGATGCCCCCGGCCGTTTCCGTTGCGCCGAACCCGATATGCACCGCGCAACCGAAACGCTGCCGGATCGCGCGCGCGAGGTGGGGCGGGCACGGCGCGGCGCCGGTGGCGCAGATCAGGAGCGAAGAGGTGTCGTACCGCTCCTGTTCGAGTATGCCCAGCATCACCTGATAGGCAAGGGGCACCGCGATCAGGATCGTCACGCGCTCCTGTTCGATCAGCCGCAGCGCTTCCCGCGGGTGAAAGCGGGGCATGACGACCAGGCAGTCCCCCATCAGCAGTCCTTGCAGCAGCACCTCGAGCCCGGTGATCGTGTGCCATCCCATCGTGGAAAGGAAGGTCTGGGGCCGGCCGGCCGCACGCAACAGCCGCTTCCCGTAACGCGCGACGGCACGCGCGGTCTCCAGCGCTTTGCTTGGGGTGAAGCGGCGGAGCCACAACTCCCGCAGCTGGACGCTCGCCACCACGGGCGCGATCAGGCTCCGGTGGCTGTGCATCGTCCCTTTCGGCCGGCCGGTCGTTCCGGAGGTATAGAGGATGGCCGCAAGGTCGTCGGGAACGACCCCGGGAGCTGGGAGCCGCATGCGGGGATGACCGAGCAGGGTTTCGAACCGCAGCTCGGCATCGCCCTCGAGCGTTACTATCCCACGCAGGCTGGAGACGCACGCGCGGACGTCCTCCGCAAGGGCACGCTCCGCGATCACCACGGAAGGCTCCGCATCCCGCAGCACGTCGGTAAGGCCCTGGGCACGCATCTGGGGGTTCAGGGGGACGATTACCCCTCCCAGGCCGGTCACGGCGAAGAGGCTGACCGCGAAGGCTTCTCCTGGGGGAAGCAGCAGCGCCACACGTTCGCCGCGTCCCAGGCCAAGCGCCTGGAGCCCTCCCGCGAGCCTTTCGGCCTCCTCCAGGAGTTGTCCGTACGTCCGCTGTACCGCCTCGCATCGGAGCGCCGGACGCCTGGGGTGGGCCTCGGCTACCTCGCGGAACGCCTGGGCCAACGTAGAATCTTTCCGGAGCATACGCGCCTCACAGCGGCATCTGGTAAAGACGAAAATGCTTGTACCGCTCAGCTCCCAGCCGCTCCGCGATGCGGTTCACGGCCGGGTTCCATTCGGAAGTGACGGAACCTTCGAGCCAGCGGTATCCGCGGACGCACGCCGCCTTGACCGCTTCCAGGTACAGGAGGGCATCGATCCCGCGGCGGCGGAACGTTTCCAGCACGCCCATCAGCTTGAAGGTGAGCACGTCGATCTGGCGCATCAACCGTTTGACCTTGAGCCAGCCGAGGGGAAAGAGACGTCCTTTGAGGTGGAGCAAGACGCGGTTGATGTCAGGGATAGCCACGCAGAAGCCCACCGGTTTTCCGTCCACTTCGGCAAAGAGCGCCACATCCGGATCGATCAGCTCCCGCAGCGGCTCGGCGAACCGGCGGAACTCCTCGGCGCTGATCGGCACAAAGTCAGGCAGGTGTTTGAGGGTTTCGTTGAAGAGGTAATGCGCAGTAGCCACCTCCTCGTCCCACGCCTCCAGGCGCGCTTTGCGGATCGACAGGCCGGCCTGGCTCCGCGCTGCCGCAGCTACCCGCTCCAGTTCCGGGGGAAGGTTCTCAAGGTTTGGCCCAAGCGTCCAGAGCGGGGCCCTCCAGGCATACAGGTCGTGGTCCTTCTCCATCCCGTAGCGCTCGAGAAACTCCCGGTAGTAGGGAGGCGTGTGGGCCTCGAGCATCGCTGGCGGGGTATCGGTGCCGGCAACGAGCACGCCCGGGCATTCGTGATCGCTGAAGCTGGTCGGCCCCCGCACGCGCTCCATCCCCCGCGCCCGGAGCCAGCTACAGGCCGCGTCCAGCAATGCCCGGGCCGCAGGGTAATCTTGGAGCACTTCGAAGAACCCGAAGCCGCCTTCCGGCCGGCCGGTGAGCGCGATGCGGCGCCGGGGGACGAACGCCGCGATGGTGCCGACGACTTCGTTCCGCCGGCGGGCGAGAAAGAGCGCAACTTCGGCCTCACGGTAAAACGGCCCGGTCTTCGGATCGAGCGTGCGGAGCCGATCCGTAAGCAACGGTGGAACCCAGTTCGGATCGTCTCGATAGACCCGCCAGGGAAAGCGCGCAAACGCCCGAAGATCGCTGCGCGATCGTACAAGCTGGATCTCCGTTTCGGCCACGATTTGCACCTCCGTGCTCTCGGCTTCCAGGGCAACCGGCATTCTAGCACAAGCGCCTGTGACCGGTCAACCGTTTGAGCGCTACGGGGGCCTCTGGTATAATGCGCTTCAGGCTTTCCGGAGCACGATGGTCCGATGGAGCAAGAACCGATGGACAGCAAACTGTACCGCCTCCGCGAGTTCGTTTCCCCTCGGGATAGCCGGAGCCTGGTCGTCGACCTCAGCGCAGGCCTCGCGCTGGGCCCGTTGCCCGGGTTCGAGCGTTTCCCGGAGGCTGTGGCGCCGCTACTGCCCCGCGTAGACGGGGTGGTGTGCAGCCCGGGCCAGGCCGGGCGCCTCCACGGCCGTAGCCGGGAAGATGCGGCTTTGCTCGTGCGCGGTAGCTGGACGAACGCGCTGCGCGCCTCCGACTTTGTCCTGCCACCGGAGACCGTCCGGTACATCCCGATCGTGGATGCCCAGGGGGCACTTGACCTGGGGGCCAGTGGGCTGGTGATCGACTTTCTGCTCGGGTACGAGGAAGAGATCGAGGGAGCGTGCCTGCGCACGACCGTACAGCTCGCGCTGGAGGGCGCTCGCCTTGCATTGCCGCTTCTCGTGCAGGTACGGCCGAGCGGTCCACGGGTGGCGCTGCGCGACCGCGCGATCGCCCTCGGCGTTTCCTACGCCCTGGAGGGAGGAGCGGACGGCGTCGCTCTCCCCTGGCCCGGACCCGGGACCTTCCGCGACATCGTCCAGATGGCGGGGGACCGACCGTTGTGGATCGTGCCAAGCAGTACGGAGCGGGCCGAAGCGGAAGTGGAGGAGGCCACAGCGCTCGGAGCGATCGGCGTCTGGCTCGATCCGGTGTACCTCGGAAGCCAGGACCTGGCCACCCTGGTCTCCAGGTTCGGCCCCTGGCTGCACGGCGCGGCCGAACCGGGGAGGTAGTGCGATGTGGAGCGGAAAGCAGGTGCGCTTCGATCGGCTCTTTAACCGGCACGGCGACGGCCGGGCGGTGTGCGTGGCGGCCGATCACGGCTATATGAGCGATGTCACCCCGAATGTGGTGCGGCTGCGCCCGATTGTGGAAGCTGCTATCCGCGGCGGTGTGGACGGCATCCTGCTGAGCCCCGGGCAGGCGATGCGTCTGGCGGATCTTTTTCGCGGACGCGACGGGCCCGCCCTCATCATCCGGGCCGACTGGATGAACATGCCCCGCCTGGGCACTTCCAACGTGGCCAACGCTGTGCCCCAGCGGCTGCTCTTTCAGCAGAAGGTGGTGACCGCGGAACAAGCGCTGGCTCTGGGCGCCTCGGCGATCACGATCTACCTGTTCCTGGGTTACAGCGATGGTGTAGAGGCCACAGGAGTCGAGGTCTGCTCGCGCTTCGTGGCCGAGTGTCGAAAGGTCGGGCTGCCATGCATCATCGAGCCGATCGCCTATGGGCGCAAGGTTACCGGCGCCAACATCGTGGAGCTCCTGACGCTGGGCGCACGGATGGCGGTGGAGCTGGGCGCGGATGCGCTCAAGATCCCTTACACCGGCGATGTGGACACGTTCCGGCGGCTCTGTGAGGTCGCCGGTGTGCCGGTGCTCGTGCTCGGAGGCGCGCGGAGCGACAACGAGCGCGACGCGCTGGAGCTGTTCGCAGAAGCGCTGGAGGCCGGCGCCCGCGGTTGTCTGATGGGGCGCAACGTGACCAAGTCGCCGGATCCCGAGCGTATCGTGGCCCAGCTCTGCGCGGTCGCCCACCGGGGCTGGTCGGTGGACCAGGCGCTGCGGGGGGAAGTGTGGCCCTTCGTGCGCCTGAAAGCCCACCGGGCCCGCTGCACCGGGTGTCTCCTGTGCCAGACCGCGTGCGTCTCAGCCCACGAGCAGGGAGCGTATGGGCTCTCGAGCGCACGGCTGCGCATCGAGGCGAGTGCCGGGCACGACGGGCACCGCATCTTGTTCTGCACACTGTGCGGCAAATGCCTTGCGGCCTGTCCGACCGGTGCGCTTCGGTGGAACCCCTCGAGCGGTGCGGTGGAGCTGCTCCCGGAAAAGTGCGACCGGTGCGGGGCGTGCGTACAGGCCTGTCCCACGGGAGTGATCGCGCGCGAGGAAGAGGGATGGCCGATCGTCTGCGACCTGTGCGGGGGCGAGCCGGCCTGTGCAGGCATCTGTCCTACCGGGGCACTGGAGATTGCCCGGCGGCCATCCCCGTTCGCGGCAACGCTGGCATAAGGAGCGGCCAGGATGGAGCTAAACCGTCGTGGTTATGCGGATTGTATCCTCCGGGTGGATCTGACGCACGGCACGGTCGAGAAAACCCCTCTGCCTGCTGATGCGATGCCCCTTGTGCTCGGCGGGAAAGGGCTGGGTGCCTGGCTCCTCTACCAGGAGCAGCCGGCGGGAGTCCCGCCCCTTGCTCCCGAGAACCGACTGATCCTTCACGTCGGTCCCTTGACCGGGACGAGCGCGCCAACGGCCGGCCGGTTCGGTTGCACGACGCGGAGTCCCGCGACAGGTACCTACTGCGACAACTATTCCGGCGGCTACTGGGGCGCGGCCCTCAAGTATGCAGGGTACGATGCGCTTGTGGTGCACGGGCAAGCGGCAGAGCCCACGGTCCTGGTGATCGACGACCAGCAAGTGGCGCTGGAGCCGGCCGGAGATCTGTGGGGGCTCACGGTGCCCAAGGCCCAGGAGCGGCTGCGTGAGCGTTTCGGGTCCGGGTGGGAGGCGCTCGTCATTGGTCCGCCCGGAGAGGCCGGCCGGCCGCTCGCGGCCATCTTTAACGGATCGCGCACTCTCGCTCGGGGCGGAGTGGGCGCAGTTATGGGAAGCAAACGCCTGAAAGCGATCGTGACCCGGGGAACAGGTCGGGTGCACGTCTACGATCCGGAGCGGTTCCGCCGCGCCCTGCAGCTGGCCTTCCGTGCGGTGCGGATGTCCAGCGAGACCACGCTTCTGCGGCAGGAAGGCAGTTTGAACATCCTCGAGATCGTCAACGTGATGGGAGCCCTGCCCACGCGTAACTTCCGGGAGGGAGAGTTCGAAGGCGCCGCCGCGCTTTCCGGGGCTTCTTTTCGACGCCACAACTGGATGCGGGATTACGCTTGCTTCGCCTGCCCGATCGCCTGCGGCAAGTATACCCGCCCACTCGAGGACGGAACCAGCATTGAGGGCCCGGAGTACGAGACCACATACGCCTTTGGGTCGAACTGCGGCATCGCGGACCGCGAGGCGATCATCCGGCTGAACGCCCTGTGCGATACCTACGGCATCGACACGATCAGCACAGGTGTGATCGTGGCGCTCGCTATGGAGATGTTCGAGCGGGGCCTTGTGACTGCGGCCGACCTCGACGGCCTCGAACCCCGGTTCGGGGATGCACGCGCGGCGCTGGCCCTGGTGGAAAAGATCGCGCGCGGAGAGGGCTGCGGGGAGTGGCTGGGAGAAGGGGTAGCGGCGATCGCGCGGCGGTACCCGGAGGCGGCGCCGTTCGCGATGCACGTGAAGGGACTGGAGATGCCCGGATACCACCCGAACGCGGCCAAAGGAACGGCCCTCGGCTACGCCATCTCGGAAAGGGGGGCGTGCCACCTGCGCGGGGCGACCCTATCGGAGCTTTTTGGCGGCGCGGCTGACCCGCTCGCGACCGAGGGCAAAGCACAACTTTTCCGTGACACCCAGGCGAAAAAGGCGGTATGGGACAGCGCCTGCCTCTGCTACTTCAGCGCTTACGGTATGACGCTCAAGGAGCTGTGGCAGCTCGTGGTCGCATGCACGGGCTTCGATTACCCCACCGTCCGGGACCTGGAGCGCGTTGGGGAGCGCGTGTCCACTCTGGCCCGACTCTTCAACGTTCGTGAGGGGTTCGACCGGCGACACGATACCCTTCCGCCCCGTAACCTCACGGAGCCGCTCCCGAACGGGCCGGCGGCCGGCCAGGTGGTGGAGCTTGCGCCGATGCTCGAAGAGTACTATCGCCTGATGGGCTGGGACATGCGAGGTATCCCTACAGCCGAGCGGCTGCGCGCCCTCGGTCTTGAATGGGCGGTCGTCGAGCGATAGTCCTCCCGGCATACCACGGGTGCCAGTCCAACCCGGCTTGCGTCGCACCCATGCCTCCGGGACGCGGGGTATCCGCCCGCGCGGGGTGGATCTTCCTGCATTGTCCGCGCCAGGACGTTAGCCGCTCCGTACACCCGCCTAGCCCTCGGACCGGTCCTCTTTCGAACGCAGATAGAGGTCAACCCCCAGCCAAAGGGCGACCGCGACAAGCACCCAGAGCGCCACTGTGTCCCCCTTTTTTTCTGAATGAGAACATCTGTTCGTAAATCCATTATAGCACAAACGTTCGACTCTGTCAAACGGAGCCGTCTCCGGCTTCGAACAACCGAAGAATGGGCTTCTGTCGACTGTACAACCTGTGACCGTTTGAGCCCCGCGACCGTAGCGGTCTTTGGGCCTGGCGAAAGCCGCTACGGGGCCGGACCGGAAACTCCTGCTGCGGGGTGGGTAGGCAAGGGCACTGCCCTTGCCCACCCACCCCGCCTTTGAGGGAAAATCGCTGTGCCTGGCTCACTGGCGTGGGACAGTTCGTTGGAAACTGGAAGAGCCGCGGACCCAATCTTGGCCGTCTGTTAGGACAAACGGTCTGTGCGCCGATCCTCATCCTAGGCTCCAGCGCCGTCCCCTCTCCCCCTGCCGTTCGGGCGGCGCGTGCAGGGGCTCACATCTGGGAGTCGAAAAGTCGCGCGGATAGCGCGTGTCCCGACGGATGTTTCAGCCTCAGCAGTCCGGTTCCGCCCGTGAGGCCTGGAGTCGGGAGCTCGAACGCTGCGGCTGGTGGGGCTCCACACCCGTCCTCGAAAGCGCACCCGGTGCGCTCGAGGTTTCCCTGCGTGCGGATTTCGATCGGTCTCCGGTCCTGAACAGCGGAACATAATTGACACGCGATACCCAATGCGTTACAATAGAACTGACGTCGTATACCGCCCTTCGGGTCGTGGCAGATAGGGCGCGATTTTCGGGTGCGATGCTTGCTTCCGGCATCCGCGGAAAGGAGGTGAGCTCTCCCGGGCGAAGAGGGATGAACCTGCCGCTAGCGCAGCGACGGCCTGTTGGTTCCCCGAGAGGAAGAAGGAGAGGAGGTGAGTCGCATGCCCTACGGGTATACGGGCAGGGTGCTGAACGTCGATCTGAGCACTGGCAAGATCGCCGAGGAGGCGCTCAACTTCGAATGGGCGCGCAAGTTCATCGGCGGGAAAGGTCTGGGGGCCCGCTACCTGTGGGATCGCCTCAAGCCGGGCACCGACCCGTTGAGCCCGGAGAACGTTTTCATGGTCTGGACGGGGCCTCTGACCGGAACCATCGCCCCCTCATCTTCCAAGTACTGCGTGGTGACCAAAGGGCCGCTGACCGGGCTTTACCTGGACAGCCACGCCGGCGGCATCTTTGGGGTCGAACTGAAATTCGCAGGGTATGACGCGATCATCATCACGGGCAAAGCCCCCGAGCCGGTCTACCTCTACGTCGAGGATGGACACGCGGAGATCCGGGATGCGAAAGCCCTCTGGGGCAAGAGTGCCCACGAGGCTGAGGATGCGCTGCACAACGAGCTCGGCGAGTCGGTGGCCGTGATGGCCATCGGTGAGGCGGGCGAGCGGCTCGTGCGCTACGCTTGCATCTCCGCGTCGTACTATCGTCAGCACGGCCGCGGCGGCGCGGGCGCGGTGATGGGGTCCAAGAACCTCAAAGCGATCGCGGTGCGCGGCTCGGGCTCGGTACAGGTGGCCTACCCTAAGGAGTTCATCGAGAACTGCTGGGAGGCGATGATCAAGGATGTGCTGGAAAACCCCGAGGCGCAGTTCGGCATCAAGTGGGGCTCGCCCTCGCTGATGTGGTATACGAACTCGACCGGGACTTTCCCCGCCTACAACTTTGCCGACGGCGTGTTCCCGGGGGCGTCCAAGATCGATGCCAACGTGATCCTGCGGATGACCACCAAGCGGCATGCCTGTTACTCCTGCCCGGTCGGCTGCGGCAACTATGTCGAGGTCCAGACGGGCCCGTATGCGGACACGAAGGTCGAGGGCCCTGAGTACGAAACGATCTTCTCGCTGGGCTCCAACTGCGGCGTGGACGACATCAACGCCATCGTGCATGCCAACTATCTCTGCGATGCCTACGGTCTGGACACGATCTCGGCCGGGGACTGCATCGCCTGGGCGATGGAGCTCTTCGAGAGGGGAATCCTGACCGAAAAGGACACGGACGGCATCCGCCTGACCTTCGGCAACGGCGACGCGATGGTCCAGATGGTGCACAAGATCGCCAAGCGCGAGGGGCTGGGCGATATCCTGGCCGAGGGGATCAAGCGCGCGGCGGAAAAGATCGGCCGGGGTTCGGAGCGCTACGCGGTAACCATCAAAGGGATGGAGCTGCCGGCCTACGAGCCGAAAGGTTCCATCTCGATGGCCCTTTCGTATGCCACCTCCGACCGCGGCGGCTGCCACCTGCGCTCCTGGCCTATCGGCCCGGAGGTACTCGGTGCCTTCTGGCTCGGTGCGGAGCCGATCCCGCTCGACCGCTGGAGCCCGGAGAACAAGGCGAAGGTAGTCGTGGAGCAGCAGCACCAGTACGCGGCCAAGTTCTCTATGGAGATCTGCGACTTTGACTGCTGGAACAACGAGCGGCTGACGGCGATGCTGTGGCCGGCCACCGGCTTCGAGGAATACCGGGATGTGAAGGTCTTCGAGCAGGCCGGTGAACGGATCACCAACCTGACGTGGCTCTTCAACCTGCGCGAGGGGATGAAGTGGGAAGACCTCGCCCTCCCGCCGCGCATGACCGAGGATCCGCTGCGTTCCGGCCCCACGGCCGGCCATGTGGTGCCCCCCGAACACTATGCCCAGATGCTCGCCGACTACTGCCGGCTGCGTGGCTGGGACGAGCGGGGGGTGCCCACAAAGGCCAAGCTGGAGGAGCTCGGGCTGGGCGATCTGAAGTTCAAGCGGAAGGAGGGGTAAGATGACCAAGATGCTTGTGGTGGATCCCGACCGCTGCATCGGCTGCGGCCTCTGCGAGATGGCCTGCTCGTATCACCATACCGGCGAATTCAGCCGGACGCGATCCCGCATCAAGGTGTTCCGCTGGGAGAAGACGTGCGACGCCGTACCGCTCGTTTGCTCCCAGTGCGAGGATGCCCCTTGCATCAAGGTCTGTGGCGTGGCGGGAGCGATCGGCCGGCACAAGGAGACCGGAGCGGTGGTCATCAACCCGGATCTCTGCATCGGTTGCCGGCTCTGCATGTTCAACTGCCCCTACGGCGCGATCGATTACGATGCGGCCAGCGGCCGCCTGATCAAATGCGACCTGTGCGACGGCGACCCGTTCTGTGTCAAGTATTGCTCCGTCAAAGCGATCACCTATGCCGAGCCGCCGCGTGCAGGCGAGTTCCTGAAGGAGATGGAGGCGCGCAAGCTGCGCGAGCAGAGCAAAGGACCTGCGGCCGCAGTGCGCTAGCACGCCCGAAGTCATGCGACCCGCTGTATCGCCGATCCGAAGGAGCGACCTAGTCCGGGGCCGGGCAAACGCCCGGCCCCGAAGATTTCTCAGCGCCGCCGGATCGCACACGAAACAGCGGTCAGGCCGCCGCCCTTTATCGAGGGGGGCTTGGGAGCACAGCAGGCTGAAGCAGCGCACGGCGCCAGGCGTCAAAGGGGGCTTTCACCGCGATCACGCCGCGGCGCACGGCAGCAACTGCCTGGGCCGCCTCCGAGGTGTCCCCGGAGAACTGGGCGCCCACAAGTTTGCCATCCCGGTACACGTAGAGGTGCAGTCGCCCTCGCACCCGCTTCAGGACCTTTTCGCCCTCGGAAGAGCCGATCGTGAAGTACGGCCGGCCGAAAACCAGGAGCACGTTCGCGGAGAGCGCGCCCGGATAGGGAGTGGGGATGCCGAGCATATTCAGCGCGGCCACGCGTCCGGTCGTGACCGCCGTGGGAATAACGGCAAAGATGCCTCTGCGGCCCTCCACATCGGTTGTCTCGGCACAATCCCCCGCGGCGTAGACGCCGGGCGCCGCGCACAGGTAGCGGTCCACCCGCACGCCGCCGCTCTCCCCAAGGAGCGCGGGCGGAAGCCAGTCGGCGTTCGGCCGGCGCCCGGTCGCTACCACCACCGTGTCGCAGGGGATCTCCCGCTGCGTGGTGCGCACCGCTGTCACCGGGTCACCGACGATCTCCAGTACGCTCTCTTCAAGGAAAATGGCGACCCCGTGGCGGCTCAATGCTTCGTGGATCTCCTGCCCGATCTCGGGCGCAAACACACCGGGCAGGATCGAAGGCATCACTTCTACCAGCGTTACCTGCTTTCCCTGCTCCCGTAGCACCGAGGCGAGCTCCACCCCGATCCGCCCGGCCCCCACGATGACGGCGCGTTGGCAGGCGTGCGCGCGCAGCGCGTCCGCGTCGGCCAGCGTGTCCAGTTTGAAAACGCCGCGGTGATCCTCGCCCGGAATCCCCAACCGCCGTGCCGACGCGCCCGTGGCAACGAGCAAGCGATCGTAGCCGAGGCGACGTCCGTCCTGCAGCTCGACCTCCCGCCTTTCCGCATCGAGCCGCACCGCGCGCTGCCCCAGCAGCGCTGTCGCGCCAAGCGTAACATAATCCTCCAAACGACGAAGGAACAGATGTTCCCGCTTTACACGCCCCTCGAGGTAGGCAAAAAGCGAAGCCGGGGAGTAAAAGCCGCACGCCTCTGCGGACAGCAACGTGACCCGCGCTTCGCGGTCGTGCTTTCGGATCGTTTCCAGAGCGCTGATCCCCGCAAATCCGTTCCCCGCGATCACGATCTCCATCGCCGCTTCTCCTCGCTATCCACCGGCGGCAAAGGCCAGGATCACGATTTCGGCGTCTCCTTCTATCGAGGCCTCGAGCCCACCCTGATGGTAGATACTGTAGCCGTTCAGGAGCACGGTGTATCCCCTGCGGATTCCCCCTGTGTCCGAGAACAGGTGCTCGTAAAACCCTTCCCTTTGGGCAATTTCCGTCAGTACGCGCTCGACCGTTGTCGGCACGGAGAATGTCCCCTCAAACAACTTGCCGCTGGCCTTTCCCAAAGGGGCATAAGCACGCACCGTCACCCGACCGTCCATGGGACCTCCTACCGAGCACCCCAAGCCCGACCTTGCCTGTATTCTACATGCCCACGCCCCGGTTGACAAGTAACCTCATTTCGGGCCGGGGCCTTCCAGCACTCTCATACCCAAACGACTTTTGCCCAGGCGGAACCGCGGAAAGGAAGTGGGAGTAGGGAAGTCCTTCAGAATTGCCCTGCCCCACCTTTGCCGACAGGCTAAAGGCTCAGCAGCGCTTTGGAAGCGAGCCCCTGCAAGAGGGTTGAAAAGCCCAATCTCAGGCTGCAGGTCCCTCCGGCGCTTTGTATGACGGAGCGCCAAGCCGGCGGCCGGAGTCGAGCATGGTTTGGCCTCTCGCACGCTACCGCGAGTTGTGGTTCAACCCCGGTTCTCTCCTGGGTCACTTCCCAAAAAGGAACGGAACAGCACAAGTTTCCTCTCCCTTCGCGAGGGTTCTGCTCCTGGCTCCGATGCTGGACCACGTTGTGCCATCCGTTAGGCTGAGCAGGACCCCAGGGAGCCACCGGGCCCGAGGGGACACATCCCCGGGCCCGGTGAACGAGACTGGTCTTGCCTACGGCTCCACACACGACGCAGGTCGGCAGTTCACGGTGTCGGACCGGGAGTCGCTGACTCTGGAGGGACGGTGAGGGGCGTACCTGTAGCCGGCGCCCCGGCCGGCGTAGCGGCCGGAGAAGTCGCGACCGTAGGCTCTGGAGACGGGGTCGGGGTCGGTGTCGGGGTGGGCGGCGGCTGGAGGAAATAGTCGCGGCCCTTCTCCACAAGGTCCCGGGCCACGGCCTCGGTGACGCGTACATAGTAGGGCGAGTGCGAGCCGATCACGACATAGGTCTTGGTCTCGGGGTCCTGGGCGCCGACGGTCAGGGTGACCGTCTCGGTGCTCGTCTGGATCGTCACCAGAGCCGTCGGGCTGTCCATGCCGTATTCCGGCCGAGCCTCCTTCCCCAGCGGCTCCGTCATCCGGAGCGAGGTCACCGTCTGGACCAGGGCACTGATGCGGCTCTGGTCCGCACGCTCTTCCGGTCCCAGGCCCTCCAGCGTCCACTTCCCGTCCTCGCCTTTCAGGAAGCGCAAGGTGCCGTTGCGGTTCCTCAGGGTCACCGTCTGTACCTCGGAAGAGTCCAGGCGCAGGTAAACGGGATCCACCCACGAGATCGGCGTCGCCTGGGCTTCACCGACGCTCAGGTTGCTGGCGAGGTAGGTCTCGTCCCGGCCGGCGACCCGCACGTGGATGGTGTCGAACTGCGGGGAAGAGCCCAGGTAGAGCCGGTACTGTTGCCCTTCCATCGTCTCGAGCTCGATACGGCGGCGAAAATCGTTGTCGGCCACATCCAGTTGCCGGTGGCTCGCCGCCGTGCGGGTGATCAGGCGCCGCGTGGTCAGGCCGGCCAGCTTGTTCAGGAGCGTTGTGACCTTGGTTCCATCGGCAGGGTAGTTGTCCGCGTCGGGAAGCACCCACGTCCCTTCCACGCGCCGAAGGGCGATCGATTTCCCTTGATCGTCCGTGATCGTCAGGGCGACCACGTCGCTCGCCTTCAGGCCGGGCAGCAGGGGTTCCCCGGTGCCCGAAGCGGCCCTTCTCGGCCAGAGCACGACCACGCAGAGCAGGACCTGCGCGATCAGCAGTCCGACCAGGATCTGGTTCCATCGCTCTTTCATCGGCTGACCTCCCGGCGTACTTCGGGGAGCGGCAACGGCTTCTCGCTGCGGCGTCTCCAGCTCCACACCGCGCCCAGGCCGCCCAGGGTACAGAGTGCCACGGCATAGTTCGCGATCTCCCAGAACGACTCTTCCTCCCGGCTCATCGGTTTCAGCACGCGGGCCGATGTACCTCGAGCGCGGATGCTCAAGAGATCTGTGTCTTCTGTAGCCCAGGAGACCGCGTTCAACACAAGTTTCAGGTTGTTCAGGTAACGATCGCCCGAGAGGTTCTGCGAGATCTCGAACACCAGGTCGTCTACGAACTCGGCGCTCCCGATGACCACGAGACGCGCCGTCTCGGGCGAACGCTCGATCACCGGAGTTCCGCCCTCCGACTCGCTGCCCGGAAGCGTGGGCGGATGATCTTTGAAGGCGCTCTGGAAAACCCCCTGCACGGCGACGCCGAGGAGGTAGGAATCCCGCTTCTCGCCGACCGGAAAGCCGTAGTCCGGGTACAGGTCAAAGTTCGGCTGGATCTCGGTAGTGGTCTGCAACCATGCATTGGGGGTGGATTTCAGGAGCGGTACGACCGTCCGTTCCGCGTTCAGCGTCTCGTTAATCGTGATCGGCGAGGCCCAGCTCAGCGTCACCATCGGGATGTTGGAGACGATCGGGCTGTCCGGATGCATACCGCTGCGCCGGATGTCCACGAAGAAGGGGTAGTTCATCGCGCGGATTTCCCGGACCTGGATCCCGCCCACGTTGCGGGTGTAAAAGACGGGGAAAGGCTCGTTCTGCGGGTCGAGCACGAGCGCTCGCTGCACATGGATACCGTAGTCGGCGAGCAGTCCCTGCAGTCCGTCCTCGATCGGCTCCAGGGCCAGACCCCCGCCGAACGGCTCCACGGTGACCTGGTAGTTCCCGGCAGCCACGATCACCGAGCCACCGCGCATCAGGAACTGGTCGATGGCAAAGCGCTCGGTATCCGTCATCGCCTGTGGCGCGACCAGCACGAGCGCGTCGATGTCATCCGGAACGCGCCCGCTCTTCAGGTCGACGTTGCGCACCTCGTACTCCTGGCGCAGGGCGCTTCGGAGTTCCTGCCAGGAAGAGAGCGGTTCCTGGAGCCGGCCGAAAATGTCGGTCGTGGGCGTGGCCGGCGGCGTCCACAGGCCTACGACCTTCAGGAAGCCCGTAGAGGCGCGTTTCAGCCCCGACTCGATCGCCGTGCGCAGGTCGCCTTCGGTCATATCTGCCGTAGGGTACAGCACCTGGGCCTGGTCGCCCACGCGGAGCACGAGGTGCAGGAAGTAGGTGTCCGGCGAAAAGATCGACACCGGAAACGGGCGCAGCCCATACTGGGTATAGAGTTGCGCGGCTGTGACCGGGCTGTCCGGGGCATCCAGGTCCACCGTGCGGAAGACAAAATGCCCCGGTGCCTCTTCGGCAATTTTGCCGGCCACCGTCTCGATCGTCGTCGGCACCTGCTTCAGGCCCTGGGGAAGCGTCTTGCTCGTGAGGTAGAGCGTCAGCTCGGCCGGTTGGTCCATCGCGGCGAGCACCGCCTCGACGCTCTGGAAGCCGTAGACGACCTTCTTGATCGCGCTGGTGAGGTCGTACTCCAGGTTGCGCAGCCGCACCTCGATGTCGCCCCCCGGCTTGGCATCCACCTGGATGAGGTCACGGAAGTCCAGCACCGTGCTCTGGTCGCCGTAGCGCACCAGGATATGGAAGTAGGAGTTGATGATGGAGGTCTCGTAGCGGCCGGCCACCTGGAACGGCTGCGGGTGGATCCCGTAGGTCTGGTTCGCCTCGCTCTCGATGTCCGGGTCGCGGGTAGGATCGACAACCTCTACCTGCACCTTGCCCCCGGCGGCGACCCGGTACTCCTCAAGCATGTCGCGGATGCGGGGCACCAGCGGGGCGAGCAAGGGGTGTGTCTTTTCGCTGAAGTACCCCCGGATCAGGAGGGGTTCCTGGAGCCCCTGCAGGAGCTCGCGCGTCGTGCGCGAAAGGCTATACTCGCGCTGGGAGGTGAGGTCGATGCGAAGTCCGTACAGCGGCGCAAGCCATACGTTGAGTACCAGGAGGTTCGCCAGCACGAGCGCGGTGGTCTGCACGATCCCGCGCCGGTAGGGGAGCGTCCGGGGGCCCCGGCTCCACCGCTTGCTTTCCAGCGAGACGACGTTCAGCGTGAGAAAGATGCCGGTCAGGGACAGGTAGTAGAGGAGGTCGCGCAGGTCGATCACGCCGCGCTGGATGCTTTCGAAGCGGCTGCTCGAGCCGATGGCACGAAGCACCTGGCCCAGCCGTTCGCCAGCGAGGTTCGCAATCGGCCCTGTCCCCACCAGGTAAAAGACTCCGCCCAGGAGGAGGGTCGCGATCAGGGACACGATCTGGTTGTCCGTGCGTGAGGAGACAAACAGCCCGATCGCCGCGTAGGCCGCTGCCAGGAGCAATGCTGCAAGGTACCCGCCGACCACCGGTCCCCAGTCGAGCGGGCCAAGGATCGAGACGGTGATCGGCAGGAACAGCGTGAGCGCGAGCGAGACCGCGACCAGGATCATCACGGCGAGGAACTTGCCCAGTACCAGCCGCACGGGAGACACCGGGAGGGTCAGGAGCATCTCCAGCGTGCCGGAGCGTTGTTCCTCGCTCCACTGGCGCATCGTGAGCGCGCCCACGAGGAAGATGAGCAACAGGGGCATCCAGTGGAAAAGCGGGCGGACGTCGGCGATGCCGCGCGCGAAAAAGGCGTCCACCCAGAAGAACGCGAACAGGGTGACGGCAAGAAAGGTACCCACGAAGATCAACGCCATCGCCGAGCCAAAGTAACCGGCCAATTCCTTGCGGGTGATGGACCAGAGCTGCCTCATCGCTTCACCTCACGCTGTCACGGCCAGTTCGTTGAACACGCTCTCCAGGGTACGGGTGTCCCGCCGCAGTTCACGCACTGGCCAGTCTCGTTCGCGGGCCAGGCGGTAGATGGCGGGACAGAGATCGGCTGCCTGGGACGGCGAGCCGCGGATACGGAATGTCGGGTATGGCGAACCTTCCCGCACCCGCTCCACTCCCCGCACCCCCGGAAGCAGGCGCAGGGCTTCGTCCAGGTCTGGAGGCACCGTTTCTAATTCCAGCAACGCGTCCGGCGTCGCCGCAAGCTCCGAAAGGCGCGCGTCCGCGCGCACGCGCCCGTTCATCAGGATGATCGCGCGATCGCAGAGCGCCTCCACTTCGGAAAGGATATGGGTGGAGAAAAGCACCGTACTCTCCCGAGCCAACCGCCGGATCAGGCGGCGGACCTCCACGATCTGCGTGGGGTCGAGCCCCAGCGTCGGCTCGTCGAGGATCAGGATCTTCGGGCGGTGCAGGATCGCCTGGGCCAGACCGACCCGCTGGCGGTACCCCTTGCTCAGGTGGCCGATCGGTGTGGTCAGGTACTCCTCCAGGCCCGTCGCTGCCACGGCTTCTCCGATGCGCGTGAGCTGCTCGTGGATGGGAATCTCCCGCAGGTCGGCAATCATCCGCAGATAGCTTTGTACGGACAACTCCGGGTACAGGGGAGCGTTTTCTGGAAGGTATCCCACGAGCGCCTGAACCTCGCGGGTGTGGGTGAGGACGTCGAGCCCGTGGATGATGACCGAGCCGGCATCGGGCTGAAGGTACCCCGTCAGGATCTTGATCGTGGTCGTCTTGCCCGCGCCGTTCGGACCAAGCAGGCCAACGATTTCTCCTTCATCCACGCGGAAACTGACGCCGCGCAACGCCTGCACAGGACCATAGGACTTGGTCAGATCGCTTACCTCGATCATCGATCCCTCCTCGCGCGCAAGCCTTTCACAGGCCTACCAAAACCGTCAAATTGAACCATGGAGATGAAAGGCAGATGAAAGGGCGCGCCACGGCGCGCCCTACGCGTAACCTTACGGAGTTCCGTACTGAGGGGAGGCCGGCCTAGCCGAGCATCCAGAAGATCGTCTCGTACAGGTCGGCGGGGTCCACCACCCGTACGTGGTCACCGAACTGCTGGACGAGTTTTCTCGCCTCCGCGTGGTCCTCCTTCGGGGCGACGAGGACTACGGGGATGTTGTTGGCCAGGCACGGGTAGATGAGGTCGTGCATGGTGATCGTCAGGCCTGGGGTGGGGACCACCTTGTGCAGGGGTCCGACGACAAGGGAAATGCCGTCCTCCTTGCGCAGGAGGAAGATGTTCTTCCCGTGGGAGTCGAAGCCGTTGCTGAGGGGATAGGTCCCGATCCCGCGCACGGCGAGCCGGGTGAGGACGATGGGGTCTGTACCTTCCAAATAGCCAACGGTCGGCATAGCCTTCCTCCTCGTCATGCACAGGTACAAGGCCGGCCGGCCACAAGAGCATTGCGCCGGCCGGCAAGACGGTATCGATAGCTGTCAACCACAAACTGGCTTACTGCCGGGGAAGCCAGCGAACCGCTGTACCCCCAGCCGGATTCGAACCGGCGATCTCCACCTTGAAAGGGTGGCGTCCTGGGCCTCTAGACGATGGGGGCAAGACAACGCCATTATAGACCCGATAGGGAAGCCTGTCAAACGCTCGTTCCCTGGTCCGGACCCGCATCCTCTCCCCCGTCAGCAGCCGCCATGGCTGTGGCGAAGGATGCTTTCCGTGCCTCCTGCCGGCGCAGCACCGCCTTGGTTGCTTCTGCCCCCACAGCCGGGATCAAGGTGAGCGGGACGATCAGGAGCCAGTCAGCCCCTGTCAGCCAGGTCATCTTGAACACCGGGTCCAGGAACGGGATGTAGATGATGGCCAGAATGATCGCGAGAGAGGAGCCGATGGCCCACAGCATCGTCTTGTTGCTGAACAACCCCAGCCGAAAGAGAGAAGCCCGCTCGCTTCGGGCGGTCAGAGCCCGGAACAGCTCGGAGATGACCAGCGTGGTGAAGGCAAAGGTCTGTGCGTGAACGATCTTTTTCTCATCGACCGCACCCGGGAACACAAAGAGCCCGATCAGGAAAGCGGCCAGCGTGGAAACGGTGATCAGCACGCTCTGCACGCCGATTCCCCACCACATCTCCCGGTGGATGATCGGCTCCTTGGGTGGCCGGGGCGGCCGCTCCATGATCCCCGGCTCCGCGGGTTCCATCCCGAGCGCCAGCGCCGGGAATCCGTCCGTGACCAGGTTGAGCATCAAGAGATGGATCGGGAGGAAGGGAAGGGCGGGAAGGTTCATGAGCGTTGCGAGCAGCACGATCAGGATTTCCCCCACGTTACACGACAGGAGATAGAACACGAACTTGCGGATGTTGGAGAAGATCACCCGTCCTTCCTCGACGGCCGCGACGATAGAAGCATAGTTGTCGTCCGTGAGCACCATGTCGGCCGCTTCTTTGGCGACGTCGGTGCCGGTGATCCCCATTGCAACGCCGATGTCGGCGCGCTTGAGCGCCGGTGCATCGTTCACGCCGTCGCCGGTCATCGCCACGATGTGCCCCTGCGCCTTCAGCGCGTCCACGATGCGCACCTTGTGCTGGGGCGAGACCCGGGCGTACACGTCCACCACGGGTGCGAGCGGCAGGAACTCGGAATCGTCCATCCGGTCTAGCTCTTCCCCCGTGAGGCCCTGGAGGCCCGGGGTGAACATATGCAGGTCGCTGGCGATCGCCATCGCCGTGCGCTTGTGGTCTCCGGTGATCATAATCGTCTTGATCCCGGCCTGCCGCGCGCGGCGGATCGCTTCCCGCACCTCAGGACGCGGTGGGTCGATCATTCCCACCAGGCCAAGGAATACACCGTCACGTTCTACATCCTCGGCTCGCGGTTCCGTTGGAACATCGGGCAGTTCGCGGCAGGCCACCGCGAGCACGCGCAACGCGTCCCCGGCCATGCCGTCCATCGCCTCCAGGACCGCCTGCCGGTCGGCATCCGTGAGCGGCCGCACCTGTCCCCCATCGAGGATGCGGTTGCATTGTTCCAGCACAAGGTCCGGTGCGCCCTTGGTAAAGGCCAGGTAGGGGCTCGCAGCGAAAAAGGGAAGCTGCAGATTTTCGCCTGCCCAGGCGTGGATGGTCGTCATCCGTTTCCGGTGCGAATCGAACGGGATCTCGGCCACGCGCGGCAGCGCCTTCTCGACCTCGTGGGCCCACAGTCCGGCCTTGGCCGCAAGGACGACCAGTGCTCCCTCCGTCGGGTCGCCGACCATGCGATAGCGCGTCTCACCTTCGCCCTCCACTTTCTCCAGCCGCGCGTCGTTACAGAGCAGACCTCCCAGCAGAACCCCAGCGAGCGCCGGGTGCGTCCTGGGGGTCACCTCCTCCCCACGTGCGGTGATCTGGCCCCACGGTTGATAGCCGCGCCCCTCGACACTGTAGGTGGTCCCCAGGGTCCAGGCCTTCACCACAGTCATCTCGTTCTGCGTGAGTGTGCCCGTCTTGTCGGAGCAGATGACGGTTGCGGAACCGAGCGTTTCGACGGTGGGCAGGTTGCGGATGAGCGCGTGACGCCGCAGCATCCGTTGCGTGCCCAGCGCCAGGCAGACGGTGACCACGGCCGGCAACCCCTCCGGAACGGCTGCGATCGCCAGGCTCACCGCGGTCATGAACATCTCCAGCGGATGCTGTCGGCGAAGCACCCCGAGGGCAAATACCACGGCGCAGATCGCCAAGGAAGCGATGCCCAGATAGCGGCCCAACTGATCCAGCTTCAGCTGCAAGGGCGTTGGCTCGGCCTCGTACGAGCGCAGCATCTGGGCGATCAGGCCAAGCTGCGTCCGGGGACCCGTCGCCACGACGATCCCTTTCCCCCGTCCGTACGTCACGAGCGTTCCCATAAAGGCGCTGTTCACCCGGTCGCCGATCGGGACCCGATCCTGGAATACTTCCGCCGCCCGCTTTTCCACCGGCACGGATTCGCCCGTGAGGGCCGATTCGTCGATCCGCAGGTTCACGCTCTCGACCAGCCGGAGATCCGCGGGGACGTAGTTGCCGGCCTCGATCAGTACCAGGTCGCCGGGAACCAGCTCCGGCGCGGGCACCGTCTGCACGTGGCCATCGCGGATGACACGCGCGTTGGGCGCGGCCATCTTCCGGAGCGCACGGAGCGCGTTCTCCGCGCGGCTCTCCTGGACCACGCCGAACACCGCGTTCAGCAGGACGATGGCAAAAATCGCCCCGGCATCGAGGAACTTTTCCGCGCTCTCCTCGTGCTGGAATAGCGCGATCCCTACCGAGATCACCGCCGCCACGAGCAGGATGATCACGAGAAAGTTCTGGAACTGTGCGAGGAACCGTTTCCACAACGGGGTCGGCGCTTCTTCGGGAAGCTCGTTCCGTCCGTACTGCGCGAGCAGGGTACGAACCTTTTCGCTGCTCAGCCCCGTTTCGAGGTCGGTCCCCAGCGAAGCAGCGAGCTCCGAGGGCGGCAGTCGGTAGGCGCGTTCCGGAACATCGTGCTCAAGAACGGTGGCCATCGGTACCCCTCTCACAAAACTGCACTTGACGCGTGCATTATACGCGCGCCGGCTGTACCGTGCAACTCTCGGCCGACTGAGGTTGGCACGGGAGCAAGAGGAGGGGATTTGGCGCGCGCGAATTTCCTCCGCGCCAAACTCGGGTTCCCCCTTTCCCGCCCCCGGACAGCAAATCGGAGACGGGGACATAAGGATCGAGGCAAGGACGCTCTCTCGTCACGCGTGTCCGGGCGTCAGCCGACCAAGGGGTGCCGATCGGCGTTCGCCGCGGCAAACCCGGAGCCCCATCTGCGGCACCCAGCTCGAGTGGATCGTGCGGCTACCCCATTGCGGTGGTGGTGCGACACGTCACACGGAACACGAGTTCGGTCGGGAAGAGGAACCGCTCGAGCTCCCAGTCCCTGCCAGCCGCGAGTTCCCGGAAGCGCGCTTCGTACGTGCGCACCATCCCTTTCTCTCGGCCGTGCAGGCTCCGCACCGGGAAGGAGATGATCCAGTAGCGGGCGTCCACCGTGTCGAGCAGCCGTGCCACGCCGTCCCGATCCAGCCGATCCAGGCACGGAACGGCCTTGAGAAGGAAAGCCAAGTCGGCCCGGAGCGCCGGCGGATCGTGCACGATGTCCCGTACTTCCGCGCGGCCCGCGATCGGGGCCAGGGCGAAGAAGCCGTTCAGAAACTCCACAAGCCCGCCATAGATGTCGAAGGCGTAGTACTCCGCCTGTGCGGGAAACCCCATCCACGGAAGGCCGAGCGGATGCAGCCCGCAGGCCAGGTCGACCACGGAGTGCAGGGGCGGCAGGTTGCCGAGCAAGGTGGGGTAAAAGCGTTCCAGGATGGGTAACCGTTCGCGGGTCGAGGCCTGGTGTGCCATCAGCCGGCGGCAAGCCTCCCGAAACGCGAGGGGATCTCCTTTTGCCCTTCGGAGGGTCTCGACCCAGCGGGTATAGTCCGGCCGGCCTCCCAGGAACGCTCCAGCGACCTGGTGGAGACGGCTGCGGGTCGCTTTCAGCGCCGCACGGAAGTCCTTGCGGTGCGCCCACTCCCGCGCAGCAAGGCGGCGCACGAGCTCCGGGCACAGGTCGCGGTACTCGCGCCCCGCCCGCACGGCTTCCACGAGTCGGGCAAGCAGCTCCTCCTCGCTCACACGTCCTCCCGCAGCATCTCGGTCAGCCGCGTCATAAAGCGCAGGTTGTGCAGCGTCGCCAGGCGGACGTACAGGCAGTCGTCCAGCTTGAAAAGGTGGTGCAGGTAGCCGAGCGAGTATGCCGTGCAGGCCAGACAGTCACAGGATGGGGAAACCGGCTCGTCGGCCTTGCGGTATCGTTCGTCCGCGATATAGCGGTATGTGAACCAGCCGTTCTCGCGGCTGATGGTGGGGGAATCCGAGGTAAACGCGTAGAGGCGTCCGCGCCGGGCATCGCGCGTGGGCAGGACGCTATCGAACAGCCCGTAACCGAGCCGCGCGCAGGTCACAAGGTTGCGCGGATGGCCGATGCCGAGCGCGTGCATCGGAAAGTTGCCCGGCACAAGCTCGCGCGTGTATGCGAGCACTTCCTCCAGCAGCCGGCCCTGGCTGTCCAGCGGCCATCCCCCGAACCCGAACCCGTCGAATCCGATCTCGAGCAGCGTCTCCGCACAGTACCGGCGGAGTTCGCGCACTGTGCCGCCCTGGATGACCGCAAAGAGGAGGGGACGCTCCCGCTCTCCGAGAGACTTGGCCTCGGTGAGTTGTCGGTACGCTTCCTTGCAGCGCCGCGCCCACAGGATCGTCCGCTCGACGGAGGCGCGCTGCTCTTCCAGCGGGGCATCGGGATGGGTGCAGTCGTCCAGGCAGATCAGGATGTCGGCGCCGTAGCTGAGCTGCAGCTGGATGCTCTTTTCCGGCGTCAGCAGCACCTTGCGTGCACCGCCTTCGGGGCGGAAGAGGATCCCCTTGCGATCGAGGTGGCCCGCGCCGGGGCTCTGGCGCACTAGCGAGTAGGCCTGAAAGCCGCCGGAATCGGTAACGATCGGTCCCTCCCACCCGCACATCCGGTGCAGTCCCCCAAGAGCCCGGATGGTGGTGGAACCGGGGCGCTGCATCAGGTGGAAGACGTTCATCTGGAGCGCCTGTACTCCAGACGCGGCCAGGTCGCGGGCATCCACACCCCGCACCACGCCCTGTGTGCCGTCGGGCAGGAACGCGGGCAGGCGGATCGTCCCGTGGGGCAGGGTGAGGGTGTGCAGATCGGGCGTGCTCACCGCTTCAGCTCTCCGTGTCGGGCGGTGATGGCTCGGGCTGCCCACGCTCCACCCCGGCGCCGGCGATCACGACCGTGTACTCGCCGCGCAGGGGTTCGCGACGCAGCCGCTCCAGGAGTTCCGACAGACGGCCCCGGAGGATCGTCTCGAACCGTTTCGTGAGGTCGTTGGCCACCGCGGCCGGCCGGTCGCCGAACACCGCCAGGGCGTCCTCGAGGAAGGCAAGCAGCCGGTACGGGCTCTCGTAGAAGATGAGCGTGTGGGGGGAATCGCGGTCCACCTCAAGGAATCGCCGTCGCGGCCCAGCGCGGCGCGGAGGGAATCCACGAAAGGTGAACGAGTGCACCGGAAGGCCGGAGAGCACGAGCGCCATGAGGAGCGCACTAGGGCCCGGGATCATCGTGAGGGGGATCCCCTCCGCGATCGCGCGCTGGACCAGCGTGAAACCGGGATCCGAAACGCCTGGCGTTCCCGCGTTAGAGACCAACGCAACCGACCGGCCGGCCCGTAGCTCGGCCAGGATCCTCTCCCCAGCCCGTTCCTCGTTGTGCTCGTGAAACGCGATCTGCGGCTTCTTCGGGATGCCGAAATGCTTCAGGAGCAGCCCCGTGCGCCGTGTGTCTTCGCTGGCTACCAGGTCCACCGAGCGCAGCACCTCGAGCGCCCGCAACGTGATATCGCCCAGATTTCCGATGGGCGTTGCGACCAGGTACAGCATGCGACTCCCCTCCAGGGGACCGCGACCAAGCCCCTACTGCGCGCCTCTGGCCCCCATCCGTCGCAGCGCGTATTCGATCCCGCTTTGCAGGTCGCTCATGGTGACCAGACCGCGGAGCTCAACCCCGAGCCCGACGATCGTCTGCGCGACCTCCGGACGGATGCCGACCAGAATGACCTCTGCACCCAAGAGGTAGCTCGCCTGGGCAGCGCGCAGGAGGCTGTTGGCCACCGCGGTATCCACCACCGGTACCCCGGTGATGTCCAGGATCGCCACCTGGGCCCGGTGCCGCTGGACGCCGGCTAGCAGCTCCTCCATGATCTGCGCCGCCCGGCGGCTGTCGATGTGGCCCACGAGTGGGAGCAGGATCACACCCTCGAGCAGCGGGACCACCGGGGTGGAAAGCTGGCGAATCGTTTCCAGGAGCTGCTCCTGCGTAGCCAGCGTCTGCTGTAGGTCCTTGTTCACGAGCTGCATCTGGTAGACGGTGAACGCATTTTCGATCGCCACTGCGAGCTGGTCGGCCATAGTCTGAAAGACCGTCACCAGGTCCTCGTCGAAGGTCCCGCGCTGGGCGCTCTGGGCGTCGAGCACCCCGATCACGGCATCCCCAACCCTCAGGGGAAAGGCGATCTCGGAGCGGGTTTCCGGCAAGAGCGGGTGAGGCCGGTGCACCGGATCCTGCGCGACGTCGTGGGCGACCCGAGGCCGGCGGTTCTGTGCGCACCAGCCGACCATGGATGCCCCGCCCACCTCCAGACGGTGCCCCTGCTCGACCATCTGCCGGCCGGCCTCCCCCGTCCCCGCTCGCAGCACGAGCCACTTCTGAGGCTCGCCGGTCCACTCTCCAGTGCGGTCTAGCAGGAACAGCCCCACATAATAGAGGTCGAATCGCTCGCGGATGAGATCGACCACCTGGCGGATCAGCCGTTCCGGATCCAGGATGCTCGTAGCCAGGCGCGAGACTTCGGAAGCCGCCTGCAGCTGAAGGGCGTGACGTTCGACCTGCTGCACGAGGCGCGCGCCCTGCAGCGAACTGCTGATCTGCGCACGCAGTGCATCCGCTGTGGTGCCGTCCTGCGCGTGGGCCTCGAAGACGGCGAACCCCAGTTGCTGTTCGCGGAAGTAGAGCGGCTCCACGACGAAGGCAAGCCCGCCCTCTTGCGGCATCAGGTCCGGCGGCACGATTTCGCGCGAAGGGAAAAGTCGACCGCCCTCCTCCAGGGGAACTCTGCCTTCGGGGCCGAAAGCCAGCACCAAGCGGGCCTGCTCGGCCGGCCGGTCCGGGTGTTCGTACAGGGCCACGTAGCCACGCCGGATGCCCAGGTGGGGAAGCTCCCGGGCCAGAACCTCCAGTAGTTCGTGCAGGCGGAAGGTCGTGGCTAGCTGCTGGCTGACTTCCCGAAGCAACCGGGCGCGTTGCTCGACCTGTACCCGACGGTACCCCTGGAACTGGCGCTCTGCTTCCGCGATCCGCACGCGCGCCTGATGCCACAGGTCCTCGGCGCGCGCTCGCTCTTCAGCAGGCAAGAAGCGAAGCACACCGTGCCGCAGGGCAGAAAGAGCGTCCTCGAAGACAAAGACCTGGCCGTTGCTGAGGGCTGCCTGCAACAGCTGGTCGAGTGTCTGCAGGAAGGTCCCCTGGCCCCTGCCCCGAACCTCCGCAAGGCAGGCCTCCAGAAGCTCTCCTGCCGTTTCCACCGCACCGGGCCAGGTTTCGCCGAACGCCTCGGCAACCTGTTGGAGGACGGCGGCCCGACCCTCTGCTTCGTCGCTTGGCTCCGGCAGCGGGCCGGCCGCGGCTCTTTCCACGGTGGGAGAAAAGCAACCGCACGAACGCCGGAGCACCAGGTCGGCCGGCACGATCTCCTCCTGCGGGATCTCCTTCCCGGAGAGTGACGCGAACAGGAGCTCCGTGGCGCGCTGGCCGATCGTCCGGAACGACTGGCGCGCGGTGGTCAGCGCGGGGGCGGAATAAGCGCTTTCCTCGATGTCGTCGAAACCGCACACCAGTACATCCGTGGGGATGCGGAAGCCGTGTTCCTGGAGACGTTCCATCGCTCCGAGCGCCATCATGTCGTTAGCGGCCACCAGGCTATCGAAGCGGACCTTCCGTTCTAAGAGCAGGTCGACCGCGCGGACGCCTGCGGGCTTTTTAAAATCTCCCGGGGCGACCCGGCCTGGGTCGACCGATAGGCCGTGCGCCGTCAGGGCATCGCAGTAGCCGCGGTAGCGGTCAACGCTTTCCGGGGAGCCGGGTGGCCCCTGGATGTAGGCGATTTCCCGGCAGCCGTGGACCTCGATGAGGTGCGACACGAGCGCGCGAACTCCCCCATAGCTGTCGACCAGCACGCTCGGGATCCCCGGGAGCAGCATCCCGACGTTCACGATGGGCAACGGCTGGAAGCGCTCGCAGAACCGGCCGAACTCCTCCACCCCCAGGTGCACACCCAGGATCCCGCCCCACACGATCAGTCCATCCAAGTTCTCCGGGCCCACCAGTTCGTAGAGCACGTTCGCCTGGGCCTCGAAGGCAATCGGTGACCGGACGGGGTTAGCAGGAAAGCAAAACAGGTTGGCCCCGTGGCGGCGCGTGATTTCGCCCACCCCGATCCAGAGCGGCAGGCTGTTGGGGTCTCCCCCCAATTCGTAGGTGAACAGGCCGACCGAGAGCTGCTTTCCCCGAGGCATCGAACGCCTCCTTTTTCCCGGTAAAGCCAGGTGCCAGCGAACCACAAGGCATTCTACCAAATTGGCGTGCTTGATGCAAACATCGGCCCGCGCGGGCGGGCCGATGGAACGAGGTCAGGCGCGAACGGTTACGCGCCCAACAAATGCTGGAGGATCAACCAGTCCAGTTCCTCGTAGTCACGCGCGGCGATGAGCCTCTCCATCTGGGCGCGGTCCAGCGACCGGACAAGCGCGACCAGATGGAGGAAAAGCTGCAGGCTGTTGCGCAGGTGCTTCGTTGCGACCTCGGCCGGTTGGGTGCGCAGCGCTTTGACGTCCATCCCGACGATGCCGACTTCCCAGTACCGGTTCTCGTCCAGCACGCGGACCTGGTTGAAGGCACGTCGCAAGTCTACGGCGCCGAAGGCGCGGTCCTGGTCGTACTTGAGCCCGTTCTGGTCGTTCAGGTGAACGCTCCACAGCTTCCCGAAGGCCAGAGCGAACGCCATCTCGTCGGAGGGATCCAGGCCGGCCAGAAGTGCGTGGGCGGTCTCGACGAGCACGCCCACGCGGGAAGGATCCGCGCTTTGCGCGCCGAGCGCCAGGGCGTGGCCGATGGTGGGGATGTAGGCGACGTCCATCGGCTCGTTCGGCTTCGGTTCGATCGCGATGCGCAGCTTCGGGTCGTACTCGAGCAAGGTGTTCACCGCTTCGAGCAGCCGCAAGGTGGCCACCCGCGCATCCTTGGCCTCCCGGAGGTAGGTGCCCTCCCGCGCAAGCCAGAGCACCATCAGGTCGGTCCCCAGTTCGCGCGCGATGTCGGCTGCCTTCTTGGCGCGTTCGATCGCGTAACGTCGTGCTTCGGGATCGTTGGCGGTAAAGGCGCCGTCGACGGTCATTGGGTGTTCCCAGAGGCGCGGTGCGACGAACTCCGCGACCAGGCCGTTTTCCCCCAGAAGGTGCCGGACCTGACGCGCGCGGGCGGCGATCTGGGCGGGTGAAAGTTCGTCGAGCCCCGGGACGGCGTCGTCGTCGTGGAACTGCACGGCGTCGAACCCGAGCTCCCGGTACGCGGCCAGTTTCTGTTCGAAGGAGCGGGCAGGGCGCACCGGTGGTCCGAACGGATCGGCCCCTTCGTGGATGTTCCAGGGGCCGAACGAGAAGCGGTACCCGTACTTTTCCATCGTTGTCCTCCCTGCACTATGCCTTTCGCACGCGCGCGGAGCGCATGAAGGCCAGAGTCTCCTCGAGGGACGCGACGTTCCCGGAGGCACCGACGCCCGTCACGCACAGGGCGCCGACAGCGTTGGCAAACCTCGCGGTCTCTTCGAGTGTCCACCCCAGGTACACCCCGGCGATAAAGCCGGCAGCGAAGGCATCTCCGGCCCCGGTCGCGTCGACCACCGGCACCTCGAAGGACGGTACGTGGAGCGGTTTCCGCCCACGCGCGAGCACAAGGCACCCTTGGGAGCCCATCTTCAGGGCCACCGTGCCCACCCCGTACTGCAGGAGCGCGGCTGCGACATCCTCGGGCGCCTGCTTGCCGGTGAGCGCCTGTGCTTCGGCGAGGCTGGGCACGAAATAGTCCACGTGAGGCAAGCACGGGCCGAGGAGTTCCATCCAACGGCCGGTGTCGTCCCAGACCGTATCGAGAAAGGTCAGCGCGCCGGCTTCCCGTGCCACCTGCAGCAACTGAGCCATAGGGAGGCCGTCCAGTCCGGGCAGCACGAGCGCGCCTGCCACGTGGACGATGCCTGCGCGTCGGAGCTGCGCCAGGTCGACTTGCTCCAGCGTGAGGCGGGCATTGGCCCCGATAAAGTGGACGAACCGGCGCTCTCCGTCGGGGTCCACCATGACCATCGTCGCCGAGGTGCCGGTGGTGGGATCGCGGGTGATGCCGTCCGTGCCGATCCCACGGCGCTGTAGTTCATGCACGATAAAGTCGCCGAACGGGTCGCTGCCCACGCGTCCGACGACCTCGACCGGGATGCCCAGCCGGGCCAGGGCGGTTGCCGTGTTCGCCGCGCACCCGCCGGTGTAGAGCCCCATCTCGTCGACCAGCACCAGCCGGCCGGCCTCGGGGAGCGTCCGTAGTGGCCGCCCGACGACATCCGCTACCAGGATGCCCACACAGACGACCGGTTTGCTTTCCATCACAGCTCCTTCTCGAGGGAGAGATGTCGTTCCACCACCCGGGACAGCTCCCGGAACTCTGACGCCAGCGCCGGATACAGCGCCCGGTAGCGCAGGTAATAGTCTGTATAGATGGTAGAGTCCTGCCCGGGGGTTGTGGTACCAGTGATACGCACGACTTCGCGGCACGCCTCCTGGACCGAAGGGTACAGCCCCGCCCCGACCCCTGCGAGGAGTGCCGCACCATAGGCCGCTCCTTCGGTGACGTTTACCGTAGCGATTTCAGTACCCAGTACATCGGCCAGGATCTGGCGCCAAAGCGCGCTTCGGGCGCCTCCGCCGGAGGCCCGTACCTGTTGCACAGCCAGGCCCAGTGTCTTCATCAATTCGAGCGAATCGCGCAACCCATAGCTTACCCCTTCCAGCACCGCGCGCGTCAGATGGGCCTTGCGGTGGCGCAGCGTCAAGCCGAAGAAGACGCCCCGCGCGTAGGGGTCCGGATAGGGCGTGCGTTCGCCGCTCAGATAGGGGAGAAAGATCAAGCCTTCACTGCCTGCGGGCACATGGGCGGCCGGTTCGAGGAGCAGGTCGTACGGATCGTGCCCCGCTGCCCGCGCCTGGGTGCTCTCCGGCTCGCCCAGGGCGTCGCGGTACCAGCGGAGCGAACCTCCCGCAGCCAGCATCACGCCCATCAGGTGCCACATCCCGGGCACGGCGTGGCAGAACGCGTGCAGCCGCCCCTGCGGTTCGACGCGGTAGCTCCCGGACGCGGCGAACACGACCCCAGAGGTGCCGATGGTGACGGACACAATCCCCTCCTGGACGATCCCCGTGCCCACGGCCTGTGCTGCCTGGTCGCCCGCGCCGCCCACCACGGGAGTGCCCTGGAGCAATCCGGTTGCCCGGGCAGCCTCGACATCGATGTCGGCGCTGACCACGGGCGATTCAGTAACCTCGGGCAACCACTCCCGGGGCACGGCGAGCGCATCCAGCATCGCCTCGCACCAGGAACGGTTGCGCACGTCAAAGAGCGAGGTGCCGGAAGCATCGGACACTTCGCTGAAGAATCCCCCGGTCAGGCGAAACCGTACATAGTCCTTCGGGAGGAGGATGTGCGCGATGCGCCGGTAGGCATCGGGCTCCTGTTCCCGCACCCAAAGGATCTTGGGCGCAGTAAAGCCCGGGAGGACAGGGTTGCCGGTCCACTCGAGCAGCCGCTCCAGCCCGACCTGGGCCGTGATGGCGGCGCACTGTGGGGCTGTACGCTGGTCGTTCCACATGATGCACGGACGCAGGACGCGTCCTTCACGGTCCAGAAGCACGAGGCCGTGCATCTGTCCTGTCAGCCCGACCCCGGCGATCTCTTCCGGTCGCGCCTGCGCCTTTTCGAGAACCTCGCGGATGCTGCGCACCGTAGCCGACCACCAGTCCTCGGGATCTTGCTCGGCCCAAAGCGGCTGAGGAGTGTACATCGGGTATTCGGTGGTCGCCGAGGCGCGAACTTCTCCCCGGCGGTCGATCAGCAGGGCCTTGCTGCCGGTGGTCCCGACATCGATGCCAAGCAGGTATTCCTTACGAGCCACTTCGATCTCCTCCGCAACCGAAGGTGCTTGCGCGAACCATGGGCTATGCTACTGGTATGACCATTCGCCGTCCGTTGGCCAGGGAGGCAGAGGGGGCAGGTGTTCCGGGTGGGGCGCCCGGGCGCGCACCAGGTACGCCTCGAGCCAGCCGCGCGAGCGTTCCGGGTGCGCGTGTGCGTAAACGATCGCCTCGTGGTCCAGTTCCTCGATGCGCTCGTTTGCAGCGCGGATGGCGTCCATCGAGATACGCACCGCGGTCTCCACCGGCATCCGCTCGGGGTTGAGGTCGAGGCCGAAGTACCCCTGGTAGCCGTACATCTTCAGGGTGTAGAGCAGCGCCTCGGTCTGTTCCGGAGACACCACGCCCACGTTCAGGTCCTGGTCATAGTTGCCCAGGGGCTGGCTGTTCCAGTGGGTGTGTGCGAGCCGGCCTTCGGAAAGCGGCCAGCTATAGGCGGTGGCGAGGTCCTCGTACCCCATCAGCACGTGGCCGATCTCCGGGTTCAGGCAACAGAGCGCGTGCCCTTCGGAAAGCAAGCGGCGGTTCTCCGGATGCTGAAGGCGCTGCTCCACCATGTGCGCAAGGAGCATCCCTTCCGCGGTGGTGCCGAAGAGAATGCGGCCGCGCGGTTCGTACGGTTTCGGCTCGAAGGCGACCCGCACCCCGGGGACGGCATCCATAGCTTCCGCCAGCCCGTCAGCGAAGCGGTCGCGCATCGCCACGAGGTCGAGGCCGAAGGGGTTCTCGTAGCCGTCGATTCCCGGCCAGACCACGGCAAAGTCGGTCCCGAGTTCGCGGTTCAGTTCCAGGGCCCGCTTGGTGCGCTCGATGGCGGCCCTCCGTGGACGTTCCAGGGGGCTGGAGAGCGATCCCCACTCGAACTGTTCGTCCCAGAAGAGCAGCGGCACCACGGTGACCAGACGTATGCCCGTGTCGGATACGAACGACTGCCAGATCGGGAGGTTCTCCTCGTTGATCTCGTTCGGGTAGTGCGCCTCGATGCCGGCAAGCCCGCTATCCCGGAGGCGTGCGGCGATCTCCAGGCGAGCCGCGATGTCCCGCGGCGGCCCGTACGCAGCGTGGAACCGGTTCGCTGCTGGGGAAAAATACCAGATGCCGGCGGAGAACTTCAGGTTCAGGCGGAAGGTCTTCAGGTGCCGTACCATCTCTTCGGGGGTGCGGCGGACGGCCTGGGGGCGGAGATCGACGAGCGGCATGGCATTTCTCCTTCCTGTTGGGCAACGAAAGGCCGGTTATCCGTTTTTCGGGGTGATGTGGCTCCAAACGGTGAACGCCAGGGTCGAGTAGAAGAGGACTGCAAACCCGCGCTGGTATCCGAAGCGCAGCCAGGGCTGAAACATACCGAAAGCCCCGAGCAGGATACCGGCGATGATCACGCCCTCGACCAGGCGGTAGATACGGCGGGGGACCTTGCCGTTCAGCGCAAGCGAAGTGAGAAAAACGCCGAAGAAGATGAAGGCGAGCAGGATCGCCAGGAACACGGTCAGAAAGGCCGCCACCTGGCCGGCCGTGCCCGGCATCACCCGTGGCAGGATGAGCCGCAGCACGATCAGCACGACGATCAGGGCCAGGCCGGTCAGGAGGGTGGGCAACCGCTTCCGGATCATCGTTCCTCCTTCGAAACCGGGTGCAGACACGCACCGGTTTTCGGTACGCTCAAAGGGCTGGAACGGCGGGGTGGCAGCGCCACCCCGCCGCGGCGTTCCCTAATAGCGGATATCCACCTGCCGCTTGGTGGCGGCGGATTCCAGGATGGCGTCGCAGATCACTGCGGCCCGATACCCGTCCTCGAAGGTCGCGCCATAAGGGGCGACATCCTTGTTGTTGACGATGCAGTCGAGGAAGTGGGCGATCTCGTGCACAAAGGTGTGCTCCCAGCCGATGATGTGGCCATGGGGCCACCAGTATCCCCACCAGGGGTGATACCCCTCGGTGACGAGGACACTGTGGAAGCCCTGGGTTTCCTTCGGTTCCTCGCCCACCCAGAAGACCTCGAGCTCGTTCATCCGCTCCAGGTTGAAGCGGATGCTGCCCTTCTCCCCGTTGATCTCGAGCACCTCGTGGTTCTTGCGGCCGGCCGCAAAGCGGGTGGCCTCGAGCGTGCCGATGGCCCCGTTGGCAAACTCGACCACGGCGACAAAGGCGTCGTCCACATCCACCTTGCCGGTGCCGCCGCCGGGGAGTGGGCGCTCGGTGATAAAGGTGCGGGTCATCGCACTGACGCTCACCATCTCGCCTACCAGGAACCGGCCGAGGTCGATGATGTGCGCGCCGAGGTCTCCCAGTGCCCCGCTTCCCGCCACCTGCTTGTCGAGCCGCCAGATCTTGGGCATGTTGTAGTGCGGCATGATCCATTCCTGGAGGTACACGGCGCGGTAGTGGTAGATCTTGCCCAGGGCTCCGCTCTCGATCAGCTGGCGTGCCTGGCGGATCGCGGGGACGAAGCGGTAGTTGAAGGCGACCATGTGCTTCACCCCAGCCTTGCGCACGGCCTCCAGCATGCGTGCGGCTTCCTCGCCGGTGCGCGCGAGGGGCTTCTCGCACAGGATATGCTTGCCGGCCTGGGCGGCGTAGATGCACGGTTCGGCGTGGGCATCGTTCGGCCCGCCGTTGTCGAAGAGCTGGATGCGTGGGTCATCGAGCATCTTCCGCCAGTCGGTGTAATAGGTTTCGTACCCGTAGCGCCGCGCTGACTCGGCCACCATCGCCTCGTTCCGGCCGCAGATCGCGACCAGACGGGGTTTGGCGACCGGCGGATAGATCATGTAGGGGTACTTCTTGTAAGCGTTCGTGTGGGCCTTGCCCATGAAAGCGTAGCCCAGCATGCCGACGCCGATCTCCGGGGCCTCGGCCTCGGCCCGCGCCCCGGCCATCGTGGTAAAGCCGACCTCTTCGCTCATCGCAGCCTCCCACAACTACACACCGCGGGCGGGAGGACGTCTCCACCGTCCTCCCGCCCCCGGGCTACTTCTTGGCGGCGAACGCCGCATCGAACGCGACCGCCGACGGGGTAAAGTCCTCGCGCCGGATCATCGCCAGCGCCTCGCGCGCTCCCCATTCGCGGTCCATGCCGCTGTCTTCCCATTCGATGGAGAGCGGGCCCTGGTAGCCGATCCGGTTGAGGGCGCGGATGATGTGGTCCCACTTGACGTCGCCGCGCCCGGGCGAGACAAAGTCCCAGCCCCGGCGCGGATCGCCAAAGTCCAGGTGCGACGAGAGAATGCTGTTGCGCCCGTTCAGCTGTACCCGGGAGTCCTTCACGTGCACGTGGAAGATACGGTCGGGGAACTCCTCGATGAAAAAGACCGGGTTGATGAACTGGTGGATGAAGTGACTGGGGTCGAGGTTGAAACCGAAGGCCGGATGGTAGTTGATCGCCTCCAGGGCCCGTCGCGCGGTGATGATGTCGTAGGCGATCTCCGTAGGATGCACTTCGAGCGCGAAGCGCACCCCCTCGGCCTGGAAGACGTCCAGGATGGGGATCCAGCGCGCGGCGAAATCTTTGTAGCCTGCGTCGATGTCCGCCTGACTGGTCGGCGGGAAGAAGTAGAACATGCCCCAGACGCTGCTTCCGGTGAACCCGTTCACCACGTTCACCCCGAAGAGGCGGGCAGCGCGTGCGGTGTTCTTCATCTCTTCCGCCGCGCGCTGGCGCACGCCCTCGGGGTCGCCGTCCCCCCAGATGCGGGGCGGGAGGATCGCCTTATGGCGATGGTCGATGCGGTCGCACACGCACTGGCCGACGAGATGGCTGCTGATCGCGAAGCACTTCAGGCCGTAGCGCTCGAGCAGCTCCCGCTTTTCCCGCACGTAACGGTCGCTTTCGAGCGCCTTGTCCACCTCGAAGTGATCCCCCCAGCAGGCCAGTTCCAGGCCGTCAAAGCCCCATTCGCTGGCCTTCTTCGCCAGCGTCTCGAGGGGCAGATCGGCCCACTGCCCGGTGAAAAGCGTGATCGGTCGTCCCATCGTTTCCCTCCTTTATTCCGGCTTGGAGAGTTCGCCAAAGCGCGCAAAGATCGCCAGCGCGGGGTCGATCGGGACCTCAGCGCGCTTGACATCCTTCGGGATGGAGATGATGGGCGTCGGGCGCACCTTCTTCCCCTGGAACTGAGGGAGCCACTGCGCCTCGACCTCCAGCATCTCGGCAACCATGTCGCGGATTTCCTTCAGGGTGAGCACGGCGCCGGTCAGGGGATCGAGCGCGCAGGCGTGGACGACAGCCTCCGGGTCGCCGTGGATCGCGGCGAGAACGGCCAGGCGCTGGACGTTGATGTTCGTGAGGTTCAGGGCCGCACACTGCGGCGGAAGGTCGCCAACGAACGTCTTGTGCAGTCCGGTGCGGTCGACATAGATCGGCCCCTCGGCGCAACAGTCCGGAGGGAGGTTGGTGATCATCCCGCCGTTGATCACATTGCCGTTCAACTTGAAGACGCGCCCGGTCTCCATGGCCTCGATCACGTACGAGCCGTACTCGATGCTCCGCGGGGGCAAGGTGGACGGTTCGTCGGCCAGGATATCGCGGCCCTCGTACTTTTGCGCCACAAACGCGCACCAGTTATAGTAGGCGCCGCTTTCCCCGCCGAAGGCCGGTTCGTCGCAGTAGAGGTCGAGCGCCTTCTTGTTTTTGCGGAAGTAGGGGACGTACTCGGAGAGATGGCCCGTCGACTCGGTCATGAAATAGCCGAAGTGGCGGAAGACTTCGCCGCGTACCTTCTCGTTGACATAGTACTCCGGCTTTTCGAAACGCTCCCGCAGGATGGGGTAGAGGTCCTGGCCCTTGTGCTCCAGCTTGAGGAACCAGGCCATGTGGTTGATGCCGGCGCAGAGGAAGTCGATCTCGTCCTTGGGCACCCCGACATAGCCCGCAATGAGGTCCAGGGTCGTCTGAACCCCGTGGCAGAGGCCGACGAACTGGACCTTCGTCGTCCCGAGGGCCCAGCAGACCATCGCCATCGGGTTGACATAGTTCAGGAGCAGGGCGCGCGGGCACAGTTCTTCCATATCGTGGGCGAGTTCTAGGGCGACGGGGATGCTCCGGAGGGCCCGGAAGACGCCTCCTGGTCCGAGGGTGTCCCCGATGCACTGATCGACGCCGTACTTCAGCGGGATCTTGTAGTCGTACTCGAAGGCTTTCACCCCGCCCACCTGGAAGGTAGCGATGACATAGTCCGCCCCGCGGAGCGCCTCGCGGCGGTCGGTGGTGATCCAGACCTGGGCCGGCAGGTCGTTTGCCTGGATGACCCTCTTGACAAAGGCCTCTACCTGCGACGTCCGGGTGGTACTCGGGGCCATGAGGGCGAACTCGGTGTCCTCGAGGCCCGGCGTAGCCAGGATGTCCAGGATCAGCGTCTTGCAGAAGACGATACTACCGGCACCGATGATCGCGACTTTGGGCATGTTCCACCTCCTCTCGGAACTGTTACGGCCGATTACGAAAAGACCACGCGCGTGCCGTCGTGCCGGAAAAAGTGCAAGCGCTCGACCGCGATGTCGAAGCGGACACCCTCCCCGATGCAGAGCCCGGTCATACCGGGCACGATGGAGAGGAGTTTCTGCTCGCCGCTACGGATGTGGAGGATCGTTTCCACACCGAGCGGTTCCGTGAGCATGATTTCCCCGAAAAACCGTCCGTCGCAGTGTACCCGTACGTCCTCGGGGCGGATCCCCAGGAGAAAAGCGGCCGGCAACTCTCGGCGTGCCGCTTCGGGAAGGGGCAGGTGGATCGTGCTGCCTACGACATAGAGCGTCGCGTCTTCACGTGTGGCCTCGAGCAGGTTGATGCGGGGTGTCCCCACGAGCTGCGCGACGAACGTCGTCGCCGGCCGGTCGTAGATGTCTTCCGGCGTGCCGATCTGGATGATGTGGCCGTGGTCCAGTACCGCGATGCGGTCGGCCATCGTGAGCGCCTCGATCTGGTCGTGCGTCACAAAAAGCGTCGTGCTCTGCTGCGTCTTCTGGAGGTGCTGCAGTTCGACGCGCAGCGCCTCGCGCAATTTGGCGTCCAGGTTGGAAAGGGGCTCGTCCATCAGGAAGATGCGCGGCTCGCGCACCAGCGCCCGGCCGATCGCGACGCGCTGCATTTCGCCGCCCGACAGGTTGGCCGTTTTCCGCTGCAGGAGATGCGCGATGTGGAGCTTCTCCGCCGTCTCCACGACCCGCTTGCGGATTTCGGCTTCGGGTACCCGTCGGAGCGGCGATCGGAGCGGGAAGGCCAGGTTGTCGTAGACCGTCATCGTGGGGTAGAGGGAATACTGCTGAAACACGAAAGCGACATCGCGGTCGGCCGGGGCCAGGTGGTCCACCGGCTCGCCATCGAAGAGCACGCTTCCCTCGTCCTGTCGCTCCAGGCCGGCGATCACGCGCAGGGTAGTCGTCTTGCCGGCGCCCGTAGGACCCAGGAGCACGAAGAACTCCCCGTGACGGATGGAGAAAGAAACGCCATCGAGGGCGGTCACCGCGCCAAACCGTTTCGTGATGTTTTGGACTTCTACGTTGCTCACCGGCCCACCTCCCGCCGAATCGCGCGTTCCGTCCTGGGATCGAAGAAACGGACCATCTCCGGGTCCAGGTCGATGCGGAGCGGGGTTCCGATCGGGTAGCGGTTTTCCCGGCTGGCGCGGACGTGCACCACGGGTCCGCCTTCCCCGCCCAGGCTCAGATGAAGCATCGCGTAGCCGCCTTCCATATCGCTCGCATAGACGGTCGCGAAGAGCGGACCTTCAGGCGCAACCCGGGCCGCCTCGGGCCGGAAGCCTAGGATGACATCGCATGCCGGGCCCAGGGCGCGCTGTAGCGCGGCGTCCCATACTGGGGAGAGGGCCACCCGGCCCGCGCCCGGAACCTCGACGGCACCTCCCAGGTACCGACAGGGAACCAGGTTCATCCCGGGGCTTCCGATAAAGCGGGCGACGAAGAGGTTGGCAGGGTCGTAGTACACTTCCGCCGGGGTGCCGACCTGCTGCACCACGGCCTCGGACATCACGACCACGCGGTCGCCCATGGCCATCGCTTCGACCTGGTCGTGGGTGACGTAGACGGTGGTCGCGTGCTGGTCGATGTGGAGGCGCTTGATCTCGCCGCGCATCCGTTCGCGCATATCGGCGTCGAGGGCGCCCAGGGGCTCGTCCATCAGGAAGGCGGCCGGCCGGCGCACAAGGGCACGCGCGAGCGCGACCCGCTGCTGGTCGCCCATGCTCAGACCGCGGGGCCGCTGCCGGAAAAGGTGCTCGATCTCCAGGAGCCGCGCGACCTCCGCCACGCGCTGCCGCACCTCGTGGCGGGATACCCCCTGGGCCTGCAGGGGGAAGGCGATGTTCTGCCACACGCTCATATGGGGGTAGAGCGCGAAGAGCTGGAAGACGAAGGCGATGTCGCGACGGCTGGGATGCTCCCACGTCACATCCCGGCCGTTCAGGAGGATCTGGCCCCCGGTGACGGTCTCCAGGCCGGCGATCATCCGCAGGGTGGTCGTCTTGCCGCATCCTGAAGGGCCGAGCAGCACGACGAACTCGCCGTCATAGACCGTGAGGTCCATCGGTTTGACCGCGTGCAATTCTCCGAACTTTTTCTCTACCTGTCGTAGTTCGATCGTTGCCATTGTTCCCCCCTGCGGCTACTGCCGGATCGCGCCGAACGTGACGCCGCGCAGCAGGTACTTGCGGAGGGCGAAGGTGACGAGGACGACCGGGATGAGGAAGCCCAGGGAACCGGCGGCAATCGAGGCCCACTCGATCCCTCCGCGTCCCAGCATGGTCGTGATGCTGGGCGGAGCGGTGCGGGCCTTGTCGGTGGTGAGCATCAGGGCAAAGGCGTACTCGTTCCAGGCGAAGATCAGGCAAAAGACGGTCGTCGCGGCCAAACCGCTGAGCGAGTTCGGCAGCACCACTTTGAAGAACGCCTGGAGCCGGGTATATCCGTCGACAAGGGCCGCCTCCTCGTACTCCCGGGGGATTTCGTCGAGGAACCCTTTCATCAGCCACACGGAGAAAGAAAGGTTGAACACCGTATAGAGGAGAATCAACCCGATGTGGGTATCGTGCAAGCCCAGCCGGCGGTACATCAGGAAAATCGGAATCGTCACCACCACGGGCGGAAGCATCCGTGTGCTCAGGATAAAGAACAAAAGGTCCCCTTTTCCGGGGACCGGGAAACGGCTGAACGCGTAGGCGGCCAGCAAGCCAAGAACGACCGCTGCCACCGTGGAAACCCCTGCAATGATCATGGAGTTCTTGAGGCGTCCCACGTACTGGCTGGGACCGGTCACCTCCATTCCCTGTTGGACCATTAGGCGCTGGTACCAAGGCAATTCGTCCAGGTGTTGCAGGAGCTCCTGACGACGGGCTTCGAGGAGAATGGCGCGGTCGGTGAGCAGGCTGACGAATCCTTCCAGAGTCGGTTTGAAAAAGACCTTCGGAGGAACGGCCGTAGCATCGGGCCGGGACTTGAAAGCTGTCATCCCGATCCACAGCACCGGGATCAAAGAAAGAGCGGCGTAGACGACTGCAAGCACGATGCGGATCGCCTGGACAAGGCGAGTACCTCCGCTGATCTTGTCCACACGGATGGCCTCTACGATCGGGGCGCGTTGTCGGCGCTGTGACTTTTCCATCGGCTACACCTCACCACGGATCCGGCTCAGCGAACGGATGTACAGGTTGCTGATGGCCACGATGAGCACAAGGATGATGTAGGCCAGCGCGCTGCCCAACCCGGTCTGGAACTGGGGCGGGAAGGCGATTCGGTACAGGTTCACTGCGATCAGCTCGGTGGCATCGCCGGGCCCGCCGCCGGTCAGCCCCATGACGAGGTCGAAGGCTTTGAAGGCCTCGATCGTGCGGAAGAGCACGGCGATGAGGAGCAGGGGCGCGACCTGGGGCAGCGTGATCCGCCAGAACTGGAACCAGGGGCTGGCACGGTCGATGACCGCGGCCTCGTAGAGGTACTCGGGGATCGCGTTCAGCCCGGAAAGGCAGAGCAGCATCACGAACGGAGCCCACATCCAGACGTCGACGATGACCACGGCCCACAGCGCGAGTTTCGGGTCTTTCAGCCAGTCCGGCCCCTGGCCGGCCGCAAACCCGAGGAGGTAGTTAAAGATGCCCGACTGCGGGTTAAAGATCAGTTTCCAGAAAAGCCCCACGACGACCGGGGAGAGCATCATCGGCACTAGAATCAGGGTGGTAATAAAGCCGCTCGCGCGAAACTTTTCGCGGAGGAGCATCGCAAGGCCAAAGCCCAGGAGGGTCTCCAGCCCCACCGCGGCGACCGCGTAGCGTCCCGTCGTCGCAAAGTAGGTCCAGAGCTGCTTATCGGAAAGAATGTGCTGGTAGTTGCCGAGGCCGACCCATACGGGGGCCGCGGCAGAGATGGCCGAATAGTTTGTGAAGCTAAGGAACAGGCTGTAGAACAGGGGGAAGATGTTCATCGCGACGAGCAGGATGAGCGTAGGAGCGATGAATAGCCACTGGATGGCGCGGTCACTGAGCTGCCGGCGACGGATTCCTGTCCTGGCGGAACGATCCGAACCAACGCTTTGGGTCGCGCTCCAAAGAGCCACCTTTTTTGCCTCCTGGAGAGGGTTCAGGAGGTGGGGAGGCGACAGAGCCGTCGCCTCCCCACCTGTGTGGGTTTCCGGTTACTTGATCAGGCCGGCCTGGCGCAGGATCTTGTCGTGCTCTTCGGCGATCCGGTCGAGGACTTCCTTAGCGGTGCCCTGGCCGCCGACCACGTAGGCCTGCAGTTCGCGCTGCACGACTTCCAGCAGCTGCCCGTACACCGGGACGTTCCAGAAGTCCTTGACGACCTGCATCGTGTCCGCGAACGCCGGGTTATACGGCTGGGCCTTCAGGAAAGCATCGGAAGCCAGTACAGCCTTGTTGCAGGTGTAGCCGCCGAACTCGGCCCACTTGCGCTGGATGTCCTCGCGCGCGAACCAGCGGATAAAGTTCTTGGCCGCTTCCTGCCGCTCGGGGCTGATGTAGGCGTTGATGCTCAACCCCTGGCCGCCCAACGCCGCGAAGCGCTGACCAGTCGGGCCTGCAGGGACCGCGAAGAAGCCGGTGACCGAAGCATAGGGGTTCGTCGCTGGGTTGGACAGGGCAGGGAAGAAGGCAAAGTAGTTCATCGCCATCGCGACCTCACCGGCAGTGAAGTGGTTGTTGCATTCGGCGAAAAAGTCGTTGCTGCTGCCGGGCGGAGCGAAAGCGTACAGCTTGCGGTAGAACTCGAGCGCTTCGACCGCCTGAGGCGAGTTCACCCAGCCCTTGACCTCGTTCGTCTTCGGGTCCTTCCAGTCCGCACCCCAGGAGAAGAAGACGTTCTCAAAGCCCATGGTAATGCCGTCATAGTCTTTCTGCGTGTAGATGGCTACGCCGTAGAGGCCCTTGTCGGGGCGGGTGAAGAACTCCGCGATCTGGTACAGCTGCTCCCAGGTCTTGGGCACATCCAGGTCGTAGCCGTACTTGGCCTTGAAGGCAGCCTTCTCTTCGGGGTTCTCGAACAGGTCCTTGCGGTAGGCCCAGCCGACCGCATCGCCTTCGGTCGGATAGGCCCAGTAGCGGCCCGAACCGGTGGGGTACTCGCCGTAGTAGGTCAAGGTTGCCTCGGTGACGGTCTTGTCGATCCCCTCGCTCTTGAGAAAGTCGGTCAGCTCGAGGTAGTGTCCCTGGGTTGCGGCCTGGCCCAGCCACTGGCTATCGCCGACCACCATATCGAAGGCGGTACCGTGGGCAGCCCACTCCGCCGCGACGCGGTTGTAGAAGCTTCCCCAGGGTTCCTGGATCACGGTGACCTTGATGCCTGTTTCCTGTTCGTAGAGCTGTCCGATCTTCTGCAGGTAGTCGGCGGGGTCCCACTGGGCCCACATGATCGTTAGTTCCTTTACCGCAGGGGCGGTGGTGGGTTGTGCAGCGGGGGGTGTGGTGGCGGCCGGCCCACAGGCCGCAAGCGGCAGTACCATGAGCAGCACCAGCAAGAGCGCGAGCTTCTTCATCTTGTACCTCCTTCGGGTGCAACTCCTCGGGTACCCGAATCGCTCCAGCCAGCAACTCTCCTGTGCCACACCTCCTTTCTGCCCGGTGTTTGCCCCCCGTGTCGCACGGCCCGTGTCGCTAGGTCGGACCAAGGCGCGCGGCCACGCTTCCGGGCTCCGCAAGGATGGTCTGGTAAACCGCGGCCACGCCGCCGATCACGCACGCGTCGAAGCCGTGTTGGGCCAGGACGACACGGGTCGCCTCGCGGCTCCAGCGCAACACGCGCCGCTCCAGCTCTTCCTGAACGGCCGGGTACAGCAAGTCCCACGCCAGGCTCAGGATCCCGCCGAAGACGACGAGCTCCGGGTTGAGCGCGTTCACCAGGGAGGCGATTCCCACGCCCAGGTCGTGGCCGATCCGCTGGAACGCCCGCAGGGCCACAGCGTCACCGCTTTTGGCGGCCTGGACGACCATCGGGACCGTCAGTTGCTCCAGATCTCCCGATGACCAGTCCTCCAGGCAGCTGTGCTCGCCCTCCTCGATTGCCCGGCGCACGTGCCGGAAGAGGGCGCGCTGGCTGACCTGCGTCTCCCAGCATCCGCGGTTGCCGCAGTTGCACGGCTCCCCGTCCGGATCCATCGTCATATGGCCGAATTCGCCCGCCACTCCGGTCACGCCGGTAAAGACCACGCCGTGGTGCACGACCGCGCCCCCCAGGCCGACCCCGGCGCTGATGTAGAGCACCTCCTGGTACCCCTGGGCAGCACCGAAATAGTGCTCGCCCAGCGCGGCCATGTTCGCCTCGTTGTCCACGATAGGTAGGACCCCGAAGGAGGTGTGGAGGATCTCGCCCAGGGGAACGTTCTCCCAGCGCAGGTTGGGGGCAAAGAGCAGTGTACGCGAGGCGCGGTCGACGAGCCCGGGCACGCCCAGCGCGAGACCCAGGAAGGTGCCATGGGCCTGGCGCCCCGCTTCGTCCGCCTCATGCAATAGGGCCAGCGCTCGGTGGATGATCTCGCGCTGGCCCATTCCTGGATCGATTTCCTCGGTGTTTCGCCAGATGATCCGCGGGGCAAAATCGGTACAAATGACCGAGATAAAATCGACGCCGATCTCTCCGCTGAGGATGTAGCCAGCTGCAGGGTTCAGGGCCAACATCATCGCTGGCCGGCCTGCTCCCGTCGATTCCAGCCCGATTTCCCGGACGAACTGCCGCTCGATCAGTTCCCCTACCAGACTGGAGACTGTCGTCTTGTTCAGACCTGTCAGCTGTGCCAGGGCTGCCCGAGAAATCGGCGCCTGCTCGCGCAGATGCCGGAGGATCGCCGACAGGTTCATCTGCCGAACAAAGCTCTGGTCGCCCGTCTGGTAGCGGTTGCGTTGCGGCACCATGGCCTCCCCAGCGGCCAATTAGTTGGTTGAGGCAACCAACTAAATTATAGCACGGCGCCTACCCGTTGTCAATACCTGAAACAAACCTGTGCTATAATCGAACCGAACGTACGCCCGTCGGCCGGGCCTTTGAGGAGAACGATGCCGACCAACCTGCCGCCCGAGTACTTCGAGGTCTACGATCGCTTCCGTGCCGCGACGACCACCGCGGAGCGGATCGCCTGCCTGCAGGAACTCTTGAGCGTCATCCCCAAACACAAGGGCACGGAGAAACTGCGCGGGGACCTCAAGCGCAAGCTGGCCAAGCTCCGCGCCGAGGCACAGGCGCCCCGGCGGCGCACAGCGCACGAGTCTGCGTTCCAGATCGAGCGTGAGGGTGCCGGACAGGCGGTGGTCGTGGGCCCCGCCAACGTCGGCAAATCTTCGCTCGTCGTTGCGCTCACGAACGCGACCCCCGAGGTCGCCGATTACCCCTACACGACCTGGGAACCGACCCCCGGGATGATGCCGGTGGAGAACATCCAGGTGCAGCTGATCGACACGCCTCCCCTGAGCCGCGAGTTCGTAGAGCCTCAGCTGATGCAGTTGATCCGACGGGCGGACCTGGTGCTCCTGATGGTGGACCTGCAGGCCGACCCGTTTGCCCAACTGGAAGAGGCGGTCGCGTTGCTTGAGGAACACCACATTGTCCCGGCGCAGCGCCGGGAGCGCTTCCAGGACGCGCGGGGGGTGGTGTTCCTCCCCTTCCTGGTGCTCGTCAACAAGTGTGACGACGAGAGTACGGACGAGGACTTTCAGATCTTCCGTGAACTGCTCGAGGAAGACTGGCCCCTCCTCCCGATCTCCACCGTGACCGGCCGGAACCTGGACCTCCTTAAGAAGGCGGTGTTCGACCTCCTGGGGATCGTCCGGGTCTACACGAAGGTGCCGGGGAAAGATCCCGATCTGGACGCGCCTTTTGTCCTGAAGAAGGGGAGCACGGTGGCCGACCTGGCCGGCAAGATCCATAAGGAGTTCCTGGAAAAACTCAAGTGTGCCCGCATCTGGGGGAGTGCCCTGTTTCCCGGCCAGATCGTGCAGCGGGATTACGTCCTTCAGGATGGGGATATCGTCGAGCTCCACGTGTGAGCCGTCAGATGTCCAGGTTGCGCACGTTCGATGCGTGCGTCTGGAGGAAACGCCGACGGGGCAGCACCTCGTTCCCCATCAGCACCGAGAAGGCCTCTTCCGCCTCCACCACGTCCTCCAGCGTCACCTGGTACAGGACGCGGTTCTCGGGGTTCAGCGTGGTCTCCCATAGTTGTTGCGGGTTCATCTCTCCCAGCCCCTTGTAGCGCTGGATGGTGACCTTGCGACCTTCAGGCAGGCGCGCGAGGTACTGTTCCTTTTCCTCCTCGCTGTAGAGCCAGATGTCCTTCTTGCCGTCGTTGATGCGGTAGAGCGGCGGCTGGCAGAAGTACAGGTGGCCGTGCTCGATGAGCGGCTGCATGTAGCGGAAGAAGAAGGTCAGCAACAACGTGCGGATGTGGCTGCCGTCGACATCGGCGTCTGTGGCGATGAGGATCCGGCCGTAACGCAACCGGCTCAGGTCGAACTGCTCCCCGATGTTCGTTCCGATCGCCGTAATGAGCGCGCGGATCTCGGCGTTATCCAGCATCTTGTCCAGGCGCGCCTTTTCCACGTTGAGGATCTTGCCTCGTAGCGGCAGGATCGCCTGGAACCGGCGGTCCCGTGCCTGCTTGGCGCTTCCGCCGGCCGACTCCCCTTCGACGATGATCAGTTCCGCCTTTTCCGGGTCGCGCTCGGTGCAGTCCGCGAGCTTTCCAGGGAGGGCAAAGCCGTCCAGCGCGCCCTTGCGCACCACAAGGTCGCGTGCCTTGCGTGCTGCCTCTCGCGCGCGCATCGTGGTGAGGCACTTTTCCAGGATGCGCCGTGCGTCCTGCGGGTTCTGGTCCAGGAAGGCGCTCAACCCTTCGACCAGTGCGGCCTCCACAAACGCCTTGACCTCGCTGTTACCGAGTTTGATCTTCGTCTGGCTTTCGAACTGGGGCTCGAGCAGCTTCACACTGACGATCGCCACCAGTCCCTCGCGCACATCTTCGCCGCTCAGGTTGGGGTCGTTTTCCTTCAGGAAGCCGGCGCGCCGGGCATAGTCGTTCAGGCAGCGCGTCAGCCCGGCCCGGAAACCGGTCAGGTGGGTACCGCCCTCGATGGTGTTGATGTTGTTGGCGAACGAGAGCACGAGCTCGCGGTAGGTGTCCGTATACTGCAGGGCGATCTCGACCTGCGTGGAATCGATCGTACGCTCGATGTACACGGGCTGCGAGTGTAAGGGTTCCAGCCCGCGCGTGAGATACCGGACGAAGGAGAGGATACCCCCTTCGAAGTAGAACGTCATCTCGCGGTCCACACGTTCGTCGAGGAAATGGATGCGGAGCCCCCGGGTCAGGAAAGCCATCTCGCGGAACCGTTGTGCGAGCGTCTTGAACTGATAGTCGATCTGCTCAAAGATCTCCCGGTCGGGGAGGAACGTGGTCCTGGTGCCCGTCCCTTCGGCCGGCCCGATATCGGTGACCGGCATCGTAGGCTGGCCACGGCGGTACTCCTGAACGTACCGTCGCCCGTTCCGCCGGACCTCCACGCGCAGCCACTCCGAGAGGGCGTTCACCGCGGAAACGCCCACGCCGTGCAGCCCCGAAGCGACCTTGTAGCTTCCTTCCCCGAACTTGCCTCCGGCGTGCAGCTTGGTCATCACGACCTCGAGCGCCGAGCGTTTCTCTTTCGGGTGCTCGTCCACCGGGATGCCGCGGCCGTCATCCTCCACGGTCACGCTTCCATCCGGATGGATCGCGATCTCGATGTTCCGGCAGTATCCGGCCAGCGCCTCGTCCACGCTGTTGTCGACCACTTCCCACACGAGGTGGTGCAGGCCGCGGATGTCGGTCGAACCGATGTACATCCCGGGCCGCCTTCGCACAGCTTCCAGGCCTTCCAGCACCTGGATGTCTTTGGCCTCGTAGGAATGGTGCACCGGACCTGTCATCGCCTTTCCTCGAGAAACGAACGTCTGTTCGAATTATACCACACGGCTTCCCGTTTGTCTAGCCCCGCGGCCGAGCCGCAAGCCAGGCGCGGATCCTTTCGCGGTAGAAGATCAGGCCGGCCACGGTCAGCCCCCCGCAGATGTACGCATTCCCAAGGATTCCCAGTCCTACCCCCACAGGATAGTTCGCGAGCCGCTGCCAGAGGGCCCCAGTGCCCGCCCGTACGAAAGTGAGGAGCACGATAAAGCCCAAACTGTGCCAGAAGCCGGAACGCACCACCTGCAGGCTGTAATAGATCGCCCGCAGCGGCCCGACGCCGCTGAAGGCGACGGCCATCGGGGCAAAGTAGAGGTACACGCCGATCCAAAAGAGGAAAGCAAGCCCCAGCAGCGAAACCAGCGCCGCCAGTCCCGGGCTCAGCAGGGCACTCAGGCTCGCAAGGAACCCGGCGGGAAGCAGGAAAACAATACAGCCGAACGCGATGACCGCAAAGAGTCGTACCATCCGACCCCACGTGCGCACCGTGCGCGCTAGCGGTGCGGTGCCCTGCTCCGGGTTCCCGCGGACGAGTTCCGCAAGCGGGGTGACGTAGAGGCTCCAGAAGAAGAGGCCCAGCGCGGCGATCCCTATCGGCAGGAGCAGCACCCACCCCGCTTCGGGCACCCAGCGAGGCGGCAGGTACCCCGGAGGGCCGGCCGTTCCGAGCCGGGGCACCAGGAGGGGCAGGAGGTATGCGGAAAGGAAATGGCTCAGGTTTGCCGTGCTTCCCCACTCGCGCAGGGCCTCCAGCGCCTGCTTGCTCTGTGCCGGATCGACCTGGGGCACCTGTGACAGGACGGCGCCCAGCGCCTCGGCCAGGCGCTGGGGCGATATCCGTGGCCCCAGCCAGAGGAACAGGTCCAGCCCGATCGGCACGGCGAGAGCCCAGAGCCGTCGGTTCAGCGTCGCGTACCCCTCGACGAGCGGCTCGATCAGCCGTCTCAGGCCTGTAGGCAGCGTACGACGTTCCAAGGCCTCACCTCCGCGCGCATTCTAGCACAAGAGACCGTGACAGGCAATCGGGCAGACTGAGGTCGGGCATGGTGTCATTACCCGCCCTCCCCGTGCTTCGGGCTGAGCCGTGAACCCCCTTACCCGGATCGAGGAGGGGGTTAGGGCGGCTTCGGCCCGTCCCAAACCCCCGTTCGTACTTTTTCCCGTTCCCACCGCCGAACGGTGAGCGGGGGAAGGGGGCTGGGATCGGGTGAAGGTCGCGAGCGAGGCTCTGTGCCCCAACTCGTCTTCGAACTTCAGGACAGGCAGTCCCCACTCGAGCTTGCTCGTGACAACAGCACGGGGCTGACGACCGAGGATCCGGCGCCTGCGCTGTAGTAGACGCGGGTTCAGGGACCACTCGGTCGGTGATCGACTTCGAAACGGAGGAACAACACAGTGGAAGACACTTGACATAGAGGGTATAATAAAACTGGACGGACAGGTCACGTGCGTAAGAGTTTCTGGAAGGAGGTACCGCATTTCTGGGCTCAGACTCCATCCCCCGGAGGTGCCCGCGGAAGGGCCGGGATCCCGCGGGCAGTGGCGGGCGGGGCGTTCCCGGAGCGAGGTGCATCATGAGACGACTCGGGGCGATGGCAGTGTTGGTGCTTCTCCTTGTGGGCATGGGGCCTTCCGTGAATGCCCAGGGTCCAGGGGTTAGACAGCCTACCTCGCTGTCTCCTCTCTCCACAGGTGCCGCTGTTTCCGGCCTCACGATGGGCATACCGGAAGCCCTCTGGCCCGGTCCCGATGGGTTCGGCTACATCGGCCAGACCGTCCCCTTCAGCTACGTCGACATCCATACCACCGGCACGCTCATCCCCGGCCTGACCGATGACTCCTTCGCCGGCCCCTTCCCCATCGGCTTCACTTTCAACTTCTACGGCGTGGCGAAGACCCAGTTCTACGTCTCCAGCAACGGCCACATCGAATTCGACTCGGGTTCTTCTTCTCTCTATGCCTACTGCCCTTACCCGAACGCCTCCAACCCGGTCAACCACATCGCGCTGATGTTCGACGACCTCTACCCGAACTACTCCACCGGTGGCGTCTACTACCAGACCTTCGCCTCCTGTCCCTACCCGGGATATGCTTCCCAGCAGTGCTTGGTCGTGCAGTACTACAACTGGAACCACTATGGTGGCGGCACGGCCGGCGACTTTGAGGTGATCCTGACCTCGGGCGGGGACATCATCTTCCAGTACAACGACGGTGGAGCGGAGAACTGCAGCAACTCGGTGGAGGGGATCCAGGGGGCGAACGTCCCTGGCGACCACGGGCTGCAGTACGCCTGCCGCCAGGCGAACTCCTGCCCCGATGGCACCGCCTTC
>JBDOIE010000068.1:0-10414 GCA_041082245.1 Chloroflexia bacterium | reverse complement strand
GCCGCCACGGTACGCGAATTCGCGATGAAGGTGTCTACGCGCTGGTTTGTAGAAAGGTCCCAGACGCGCAACCGGTTCAGGGTAGGCGCAAGCAGGAGACGCGCTGCCTGCCCCCAGCGTTCCTGTTCCAGGTAGGTCGTCGGTGTCCAGAGAAAGCGCGCCGGGTTGTGGCAATAGCAGATATGGCGTGCCGCAGGGGGCGGAATGACGCCCTTGGCGAACGCGCTGCTGGAGCTCAGGACCAGATCGTACCCGCGCAGGTCGAACGATTCGAAGGCAAGCGGATACCAGGCCAGGTAGAGCCGGAAGAGGCGTCTCCAGGCCGGGAAACGCTGGAGGAAAGAAGTACGGATATCCCATCCTCTCCAGGATGGAGGCGCGGAGCGGGGGTCGTGAAAAGGCAGATACACCGGGGCCTCCGGGTACAGTTCGTGCAGCGCTTCCAGTACACGCTCGGCCCCTCCGTACTGGCAGAAAAAGTCGTGCACAAGTGCCACGCGCAACGTCGGCTCCTCCGCGCCACAGGCTTGGGCCTATTATATACCCGGTCGCCGGAACCGCCAACCGCGGTTTCACCAGTTTCCAGAGAACTGCCGCATGGTAGCGAGCCGAGCACGGCGATTTCCTTCGAAGCGGGGTGGGTAGGCAAGTGCACTGCCCTTGCCTACTCACCCGTGCCAGGAGTTTCCAACCCGGGCCAGTAGGGGCTTTCGCGAACTCGAAAGGAGAGCGCTTACGGTCGCGGGCCTCAAATGGTCACGGCTTGTGCACCCGCCACAAGTCCATTCTTGTCTTGTTGGAAACCGGAGCAGTTTGCGCTCCGGCTGGGGGTGTAGTAGAATAAGCCTGGATCGCGATCTGAGAACGGGCCGGAGGCAGGGCCGCGATGGGTGGGCAGGTCCTCTACCGAAAGTGGCGTCCCCAGCGCTTCGAAGAGATCATCGGGCAGGAGCACGTGACGCGTACCCTGCAGCGTGCCCTCATCGCCGGCCGGATCGCGCACGCGTACCTCTTTGCCGGGCCTCGCGGCACCGGCAAGACAACGACTGCCCGCATCCTGGCAAAAGCGGTGAACTGCACCGGCGACCCAGGGCCGGCCGGCCGGCCCTGCAACATCTGTCCCTCCTGTCTGGCGATCAACGAAGGGCGGGCAGTCGACCTGATCGAGATCGACGCGGCTTCGAACCGGGGGATCGATGAGATCCGCGACCTGCGGGAGCGGGTGCGCTTTGCACCGGCCGAGTTCCGCTACAAGGTCTATATCGTGGACGAGGTCCACATGCTGACCCCCGAGGCGTTCAACGCGCTTCTGAAGACGCTTGAGGAGCCCCCGGAGCACGTAATCTTTATCCTGGCCACGACCGAGCCCCAGCGGATCCCGCCGACCGTCCTTTCCCGATGTCAGCGGTTCGACTTTCGGCGTGTCCGGGTAGCGGACGTGGTGCGCCGGTTGGAGACGATTGCCCAGGCCGAAGGACTTCGGGCGACCCGGGAGGCACTGGAGCTGATCGCCCGCAGCGCCACAGGAAGCGTCCGCGATGCCGAAAGCCTGCTGGACCAGCTGCTCGTCTACGGACGCGAGGGGATGCTGGACGTCGCGGAGGTACAGGCAGTGCTCGGGGTACGCGGGAGCGAGCAGGTGGCGCGGCTTGTCGACGCGCTGGTTGCCCGCGACCTGCCCCAGGGCCTCCGTCTGGTGCAAGAGCTCGCCGACGAAGGGGTGGACTTGCGCCAGTTCAACCGCGAACTGGTCGGGTACCTGCGGGACCTGCTCTACCTGGCCGTGACGCAGGGTGCCGCAGAGCATCTCGATGTCGCGCGGGAAGTGCTCGACGGGATGCGTGCCCAGGTGCAGCGCACGAACGTCACGGACCTGGCGGCCTGGTTGCGGCGCTTCAGCCAGCTGGATGCCGAACTGCGCGCCGGCTGGTACGGGCAGTTGCCGCTCGAGCTGGCGGTCGTGGAGTCGATACTGCCCGCGGTGGCTCCACAGGCGGTGCCGCAGGAGGTTTCCCGCCCTGCTCCTACGGCCGCACCGCCCGCGCGACAGGCCGTCCCGCAGCGGCCGGCCGTTCGTCCTGCGGTGACACCGCCGCGCGCGCCTGAGGCGGCTCCGGTGGCAAGCGACGCGGGACAGCGACTGGCTTCCGAATCTGCACCTCCGCCGGGCGGGGTGGACCTGGCATACGTGCGTTCGGTCTGGCCGCGGGTGGTGGAAGGGGTGCGGCCGCGCAACCCGTCGGTCCAGGCGCTGCTGCACGCTTGTCAGCCGATCGCAGTCGAGGGCCAGGTGGTTGTCCTGGGGTTCCGGTACGCGTTCCACAAAGGCAAGATCGAGGAGGTACAGAACCGGCGCCTTGTGGAGGAAGTGCTCGGCCGGGTCCTGCAGGGCAATTACGGCATCCGCTGCGTGCTTCAGGAGGGCGATCCGGGAGCGAATCGGCGTCGGCAGGCGGCCGAGCGCGAGCAGGCGCAGCGGGATCCTCGGGTCCAGGCCGCGGCGAATATCTTCAACGCGCGGATCGTCGATGTCCAGCGGACCGGCGACGACGAAGCGTCTGGAGGGTAACGTGTCGTTCAATCCGAAGGCGATGCGTCAGCAAGTGCAACGGATGCAGGAGCAACTGCGCCGCATTCAGGAGGACCTGGCCGAGAAAACGGTCGAGGTCACCGTCGGGGGCGGTGCGGTGCGCGTGGTTATGAACGGCCACCAGGAGTTGCGCGAGATCACGATCGCCCCGGAGGTGGTCGATCCCAACGATGTGGCCATGCTCCAGGACCTGATCGTGGCCGCCGTCAACCAGGCTGTGGAAAGGTCTAAGGAGCTGGCCGAGGCGAGCTTTGGAGGGGTCTTCGGAAACCTGGGGTTACCGGGGTTGTTTTGACCCACACAGGCCTCGTGTGTTTTCAGCGCTGTGAAGGAGCGCGGGCCAAGAAGGGCACAGCGCGTCCTGACAGTGGTCCGTGCGGAGGGGTTTCTTGAGGTCCGAACTGGAACGTTACCTCCCGGGGGCAGTTGCTCGCCTGGTCGACGAACTTGTGAAACTGCCAGGCATCGGGCCGAAGAGCGCTTCGCGCCTGGCGTACTACCTGCTACGCGTTCCCGAGGAGGAAAGCCGCGCGCTGGCCGAAGCGATCCTGGAGATGCGGCGGCGCATTTCCTACTGCTCGCGTTGCTTCAACCTGACAGAGACCGATCCCTGCCCGATCTGTTCCGATGAGACGCGCGATCGCACACGGATCTGCGTCGTGGAGCAGCCGCTCGACGTGGTGGCCATCGAGCGCACGGGGCGCTACACGGGCCTGTACCATGTATTGCACGGTGCGATTTCCCCGGTCGAGGGGATCGGCCCGGAGGACCTGCGGATCCGGGAACTCCTCACCCGGGTACGGATCCAACCTGTGGAAGAGGTCATCCTGGCGACCAACCCGAGCCTGGAAGGGGATGCGACCGCGATGTACCTTGCGCAGCAGCTGATCCCGATGGGCGTGCGAGTAACCCGACTGGCGCACGGCCTGCCCATGGGAGGCGAACTGGAGTATGCGGACGAAATCACCCTGAGCCGTGCGCTCGAGGGCCGACGGGAAATGTGAGGCGCGATGGCCGCGCCGAGAAGGAGAGCCAGCATGGACGAGATCGCGGAGACTCTGGGTGCCCTGGTGCAGGAACTCCCCGGAGCCAGGATGGCCGCTCTGCTGGGGATGGACGGGATCGGGGTGCAGGTGGTTTTGGGGGAAGCGTGGTCGGAGAAGGAGACCGCGCTTCTGGAAGTGGAGTTGGCGGCGCTGGCCGAGGCGGTACAGCGGACGTGCGAGCGGCTGCAAGCAGGGCCGGTCCGGGAGTTTTTCCTGGATACAGGCGAGGCCGCTTTCGTGGGCACAGTGCTGGACCGTGGGTACTTTCTCGTCCTCGGGCTGGAACGCAGCGCGGATCTTCCCCAGGCACGTGCGATGCTTGCCGAGGCTCGATCGAGGATCGGGGCGTAGCCCGGCAGCGGCGCTGACCTGCCGGGTCACGACGCGAACCCGGCAGGCTTTGGTGTGTCCGGGAACGGTCGGATGGCTGAGTGGCTGGAGCTGAGCGTCGAGGTAGAACGCGCGGCGGTCGAGGAGGTGAGCGACCTCTTTGCCCGCCACGGGTATCAGGGTGGCGTGGTGCTGGAAGAGGCCACCCGACCCGCCCCTGATGGGGTCTCGCTCGAAACGGTTCCGGACGGGCCCGTGTGGGTGCGCACCTACCTCCCGGCCGGTCTGGAGGCCCAGGAAACCGTGGAGCAGTTGCGCACCGTACTGGTATGTCTGGGGAACCTTGCACGCATCGGCCCGCTGCAGGTACGCGTGCTGGATGAACGAAGCTGGGCGGAGGCGTGGAAGGCCGGCCTGGGCCCGATGCACATCGGCCGGCGGCTGGTTGTGGTGCCGTCCTGGCAGCGCTACCGGGCGCGGCGGGGCGAGGTATGCCTCCGGATCGATCCCGGGATGGCCTTCGGCACAGGGCTGCATCAGACGACAAGGCTTTGCCTTACGGCCCTCGAAGAGTTTCTCCGGCCGGGCGCGCGTGTGCTGGACCTGGGAACGGGCTCGGGGATTCTTGCGATCGCCGCCGCGCGGCTGGGGAGCAGCTGGGTGCTCGCGCTCGACACCGATCCGGTTGCGGTTGCGGCCGCAGTGCGAAACGTGCGGCGCAACCACGTCGAGGACCGCGTGCAGGTGCGAGAGGGCACCCTGGAGCCGGGTATGGGACCCTTCGCGATAATCCTGGCGAACCTGCTCGCGCATACCCTTGTGGCGCTTGCTGGTCGGCTCGCGGATGCTCTCATGCTGGGAGGCTACCTGATCGGCTCGGGGATCCTCCGGGAGCAGGGCAAGATGGTGGAGACGGCCTGGCGTGGCGCCGGCCTGGAGGTGGTGGAGCGGAGCTCCGAGGACGAGTGGCTGGCCCTTGTGGCAAGGCGGTAGACACGCATGCACCGTTTCTTCCTGCCCGCAGGGTCGTTTCGCGAAGGGCGTGTGACGATCGAACAGCCCGACCTTGTGCACCGGCTTGCGGTGGTGCTGCGCCTTCGTCCGGGGGACCGGGTCGTCTGCCTGGACAACTCGGGATGGGAGTTCGACGTCGTGCTGGAGGAGTTAGGTGCCCGGTGCGTGACAGGGCTGATCGAAAAGAAGCGCCTGTCTTCCTCGGAACCACCGGTCAAGGTAGCTCTGTACCAGGCAGTCCTCAAGGGCGAACGGTTCGAATGGGCGTTGCAGAAAGCAACCGAGGTCGGAGTGAGCCAGTTCGTGCCCTTGTTGACCGAGCGGTGCATCGTGCAGGATGCCTCTCAGCTCTCGCGGCGAAAGCTGCAACGCTGGCAGAAAATCGTGCAGGCGGCAGCGGAGCAATCCGGGCGCGGCCGGATTCCCTCCCTCCAGCCCCTGATGCTGTTGCCTGCGGCGTGTGAGCGCATCCGGATCGAACGCAGCCTGGGCTTGATGCCGTGGGAAGGGGAAGTAGTGCCTCTGCGGAAAGTGCTGGAGGAAACTGCCGCGATGGGTCGTCCCTTCAACGTTTCGCTCCTGATCGGCCCCGAGGGCGGGTTTTCGCGCGCGGAGGTCGACCTGGCACGCGATTACGGCATCCGTCCAGTGTCCCTGGGACCCCGCATCCTCCGCGCCGAAACGGCGGGGGTGGTCGCGGCGGCGCTGGTGCTGTACCACTACGGAGCAATGGAGCGCTAGGCGCTTCTCGTCGAGGAGAGCGATCGCCGTGACAGAGTCATCAGAAAGGACCGTACCTGAGAGTACGGGATCCCCTCATCATGCGACTGGCCTGGCCTCCAACATCCGCGTGCAGGCGCTCGCGTCGTTTCTGGGCGGTATCTATCGTGGCGGGTTTGCGCCTGTCTGGCAGCCGTTCGTGCTTTCCCTGGGAGCTTCGATGCGGCTGCTGGGGCTGCTGGAGAGCCTCGGGGGATGGAGCGGGATCGTCTCTTCGCTGATGCAGCTCCTGGGGGGATGGCTTGCCGACCGGGTGGGCCGAAAGCCGATCCTTGTACTGGCCAGCCTTTTTACCGCCCTTTCTATGGGGTTCTACACGCTGGCGGCCTGGTGGAGATGGTGGCCACTCCTTGTCCCGGGTGTGGTGCTGTCCGGGATGGGGCTGCTCGCGCAGGCCGCGCGTTCCTCGCTCACCGCGGAATCGGTGCACGAGGAAGGCCGCGGGCGTGCCTACAGCCTGACGATGTTCGCTTATATCGCCCCCGGGGTGGTTTCCTCCGTGCTGGGAGGGTGGATTGCCCAGCGCTGGGGGTATCTGCCCATCATGGCCGCGGGCTTTGTCCTAGAGGGAGTCGTCCTCATGGCCCTGGTGCGTTTCCTGCGCGAGACGCATCCGCAAGGAGCGCGGACATCGCTCCGCGCGGGGCCGGAGGGTCTGCGCGCGCTGCCGGGACGCGCGAGGGCCGGCCTGCGCCGCCTCTGGCGGCTCCTCGTGCCGCTCGCCGGGGACGCCTTCACGTGGGGCCTGGCGGGCTCGCTCCTTTTCGGTATCCTGCGCGACCACCTGGGCTACACTACGGGGCAGCTCGGCTGGGTGAACGCCTCCTTTTCCCTTGCCTGGGCGATCTTTCAGCTTCCCGCCGGCCGGTGGGTAGAGCGATACGGTTGCAAACGCTTCCTGGTGCTCGCCGAAGCGCTCGGAGTCGGCTGTATCCTCAGCTGGCTGCTCTGGCCTACGTTCGTCGGGGTCATGCTCTCCTACGGTCTCCTGGGCGTCACGGCAGCGCTGTGGGTGCCCGCGCAGCTCACGCTTCTTGCAGGTTCCTTCGGAAAGGAGGAGCGCGGGCGGGCGATGGGCACCATCTTTACGGTGCAGAGCCTGGCCCGCTTTCCCGCGCCTTACCTTGCGGCCTTGCTGTACGATTGGAAAGGGTACGGTGCACCCCTGTTGGCCGGAGCGGTCGGGGTAGCGATCGTCACAGTGCTGCTGGCGCTGCTCGTGCACGAGCCTGCCCGGCGGCCGGCCGAGGCACGATAGGGGCAAGACCTGGGGCGCTTCGCCCCCAGGAGTACAGTATCACTCGGGAACAACGTACAGGGCGATGGAGCGAATCCATCGCCCTGTACGTCTTGACGGTCACTCGGAGCAGTGACCGGGGCCGATGAGGCCGTTGTTGTACGCGTCGAGCAGGGCGGCCTTGGCGATCACTTGGGCGCGAAGCTGCTTGGAGAGGTGACTGGACGGGGTGTAGGTATTGAAGAAGTTTGTCGCCCAGGCAATCGCTGCGTCCACCTGGGGCGTGGAAGCCGCGCCGTTCAGGATGTTCAGGCGAGCAGCGATGTACTGGTGCGCCAGGATGTAGTAGGCGTTGCCGCCGCTTGGCGGTGTCCACAGCACCTGATACCAAGTCTGCCCACTCAGGAAGAACGGGGTGCCTTCCCCGATCAAGGCCCACGTGTCATCGTACGGGGCCGGGCCGTAAGCCGAGTGCGTCTTCCAGTAGCCCGGCGTCAGCGTGCACCCTCCGCCGCACGGAACATCGACCACCACGGTCCACGAATCGCTTCCCACGGTGCCGGTGTCGGTCGTGGTAAAGACCGCGGTGTTGATGACGGTGTACTCACCGCAGGACTCGTAGGGCCCGATCCAGCGGCTGTAGGAGAAGATCTGGGGCACGTCCGGGTAACAGACGGTCCCGAGGGAACCCGCGTAGGTATCGGTCACCTCGGCGCACTCGTCGACCACGCTGGTCGGGTCGCCGAAAGCAACCGGAGCTGACCCGGAAAAGTCGGTCGTGCCGCCCGGGGTCGGGTTCATCGACGAATCGTAGTCATGGTTCTGCAACGTCGCTGTTGCCTCGTTCGTGCGGCTCGAGGCATCCGGCAGGCTCGCCGCGTACGTGCAGTGCAAGGTGGCCCCGCTCCCCAACGCATACGGCAACGATACCCCGCAGGAGACAGCCGCTGCGATGTCCGGAGAAACGACATCCGCAATACCGTTGATCGTGGCCGCCATCGGCGCGGGGTTATACACCCAGATATTGCCCGCAACGGCCCAATCGCTGTCGGTGTACGATGCATCGACTTCCACCTCGTAGTGCACGAGGTATTGCTGACCGATGGAAAGGGTCAGATGCGAGGCATCGGCGGTCTTGTCGATCGTCCAGGAGTACGTGCGCGTGTAGGACGTTTCGGCGTCCTTGGTGACGTTCAGGGCGTAGCAGTTCACCGTGACCGTAGCGTGATCGGACTGCTCGGTCTCGCGGATCGTCGCGGTGTTTGAATGCTGCCCGGCATCGCCGTCGCATGAGAAGATCTTGCTGTAGGACACAGAACCGCTGTCGTTGAACTCCCAGGATCCGCCGTTCGTATCGTCCACGTGGACGGTGGGGTAGCCGATCGGGGTTGGGTTGGCCGGGAGGTTGCCCGTTGCACTCGGGCTTGGGCCGAAGGGTTCTCCCAGGTGTCCCGAATGATTCGTGATCGTGACGTTGGCGGTGACCTTGTACGTGCCACCGGGGTGAACGTTTGCCGCAGGGATATCGATGCGGTACGGATAGCACCAGGTTTCACCTGGCTCGATCACAGGATGCCCGCTGACGTCGACTTCCTCTGTGGCGATCAGGTCGTTCGGTGGCGGCAGGCCGTCCCGCAGTTCGTTCACGATGCGCAGGTTCTGGGTGGCCACTTCTCCGCCGTTGGTGACGCACACCTGGCCGTCTACCCAGGCTTCGTCCGTCTGCTCCCGGGTAACGGCGATGGTGTACTGCGAGGTGCCGCTGTCGCCGCGGAACAGGTTCCAGGTATCGGGAGCGACGGACTTGTCGATCGTCCAGCGGTAGGTTCGGTCATAATGCAGCTCCACCGTGACCGTCGCTTCGAGGGTAGTTCCCGGCGGTGGGGGCGGACAGGCCAACGCGGGCGCGGCAATCCCCATCAGAACCGCCGCGATGGTGAAGACCAGCAAGTGCCTCACTCGGTTCATCGCTCGTTCCTCCTTCCGGAATCGGACCACTGTGGCGAGGAGACCTCCCGTTCACACGAAGGGGAGTTACGCGCAAGAAGCGGGTTTCACCTCCCTGATCGATCTCTGCTCACTTCCCGACAAGGATCGTTGCTATTCCCAGTCTAGGCCATTTTTCCTATTTGTCAATGGTACCGAAGTACTATCTTTGGGCTCAATCGGGGGTGGGCAGGCCATCCGCCGCTGGTCTAGGCAGCCTTTCGCGGCTTCCGATACCAAGACGAGCCGAGCCAGTGAGGAGGAAATGCTGAAATGTCCTCCCACCGGTGTCACTTGATCGCGGCCATCGGAGAGGGGATCGTGCTGTGGCTACAGTGGGGAACCCAGCACTTCGCGTACCTTCTGCAGCACGGTCGCGATGTGGAAAGGCTTTTGCAGGAAACCACAGGCCCCAAGGGAGGCGACTTCTCCCGCACGCCCGTTCTCGCTGTACCCGCTGGAAACGAGGACGCGAGCGTTCGGATCGAGCTCCTTCAACCGCCGTAGAGTCTCCCGCCCCCCAAGTCCGGGCATGGTGAGGTCGAGGATCACAAGGTGGATCGTGCCGGCGCGTTCGCGGTACAGCTGGAGGGCGGCCCTCCCATCCGGGGCCTCCAGCACCGTGTACCCGGCGCGCTCGAGCATCCGCCGCAGGACAGCGCGGACGCTCTCCTCGTCGTCGACGACCAGGATCGTCTCGCGACCTCGCGGCAGCTCGCGCGGGCGGTCTGGCACGGTAGCAGGAGTCCCCTGCTGGGCCGGCAGGTAGACCTTGAACGTGCTCCCATGGCCGAGCTCGCTGTATACGTGGATCGTTCCCCCGTGGGCGCGGACGATACCGTAGGCCATCGCCAGGCCCAGTCCACGGCCGTGCTCTTTCGTGGTGAAGAAAGGTTCGAAGATGCGCTCTCGCACCGAAGCGTCCATCCCCACACCAGTATCCGTGACGCTCACAACGACATACGGCCCCGCGCGAAGGTCCGGGATCGACCGCGCCTCTTCCTCGCTCAGCTCCACGTTTGCGGTCTCGATCGTCAGATCGCCGCCGTTGGGCATCGCGTCCCGCGCGTTCAGGCAAAGGTTAAGTAGCGTTTGATGCAGTTGGCCGGCGTCCCCCTCCACAGCGCGCAACGCCTCGGCGAGATGCAGCCGAACGACGATCGATGGGTCCATCGCCCGTTGCACAAGCCCCACGACCTCCTGGACGAGCCGGTTCACGTCCAGCGGTTTCCATTCCCGCTGGAGCGAAGAGCGTGCAACGGTGAGGAGCTGCTGGGTGAGCTCGGAGGCCCGGGTTGCTGAGTCCACGATCGCGCCCAGGTCCCGGTACAACACCGAATCCGGAGGCACTTCCTGCTGCAACACAGAAGCGTACCCCAGGATTCCCGTCAGGAGGTTGTTGAAATCGTGGGCGATGCCCCCGGCCAGGGT
>JBDOIE010000040.1:0-6862 GCA_041082245.1 Chloroflexia bacterium | reverse complement strand
AGGGGCCACCCAGTTCCTGTTCTTCCTGGCTGCCTGGGCGCTGTTGCGGCTCGAGGAAGAGGAGGAGGCATTCTGGGGCTTGCTTGCGGGCGTAGCCTTCGGCTTGATCGGGCTCGTGCGGGTCGACTTTTTCTTCGCCTGGCTCCTTCTGCTGCCGTTCCTCCTCTACCGGTGGGTCACGCACCGTTTCACGCGGGGATACCGAGCCCTTCTGGCAGCGCTCGGCGTGCTGGCCGTGCACACGTTTGCCCAGCTCTTCACGCTGACGTGGGGCTACACGCTCAACTCGTACTACCACCGCATCCAGGACTGGTTCACCCTGTCGTGGCTCGTGCAGCCCTTCCTCACTCCGGTGCTGCGCGAGTATTTCCACGGGCGCACGCCGGTCATGCACCAGCCGTGGAGGCTCGCCTACGAGCTGGGCGTTCCGTTGCTGGGGCTGGCCGGGTTACTTGCGCTGCGGCGCTCCAGTGCCTGCCGCGCGCGGATCGGCACCTGGCTGGCACGTCATCGCCGAGGTCTGCTCGCGTGCGGCGCGGCGCTGTTCCTCCTGCTAGCTGCTTACGCCTACCTCGTTCGGCCGGGCATCCTGACGCCGGAGGTGTTGCGGCATCCGCTACGCAACCGGCTTGTCCTGGAAGGGTATATCGGGGCGCCGGTGCCGGAAGGAGCAAAGGCAAACCTGGTGCGGCTCGGGTGGTACCTTTCGCCGCTCGGGATCGCGCTGGGCATCGTGGGCGCAGCGGTATGGATCCTCAAGCGAGCGGACCGCCGCAGCGCCTTCTTCCTCCTCTCCGGCCTCTTCTACCTGGCCTTCTTCACCTACGAACTGTACGGCGAGGAGCACCACGTCTACATCATGCGCCGCTACGTCCCGGTGGTGATCCCGTTTCTGAGCGTCGCGATGGCGCTGGCTTTAACGGAACTGGGGCGGCTGCGTCGCGCCGGCCGCCTGGCCGCTGCGGTGCTCGGTGCGGCCATGGTCGTTTATCTGGTCTACACGGGGCTCCCTTTCTACCGCCACCAGGAGTACCGCGGCGCGCTGAAGCAGATCGAATCGCTCGCCGTGCGCTTCCGGCCGGACGACGTGCTGCTCCTGATCGACGATGCGCGGGATGCTCCCTTCGCCATCGCGACCCCGCTTCAGTACCTCTTTGAGCGTCCTTCGCTCGTTATCGTCCGTGAGCGGCCGAACGGGGTGCTGCTCGAAACGCAGATCCGGCGCTGGTGGGCGCAAGGGCGGCGCGTCTACCTGCTCGTCGGCAACGACGGCGGCCGGCTCTTCCTCCCCCATATGCGGCTACACTGGCAGGAACGCTTCGAGCTCGTGGTGCCCGAGTTCGAGCAGCTGCGCAAACAAAAGCCCCACAACGCTTACCTGCTGCGCCTTCCCTTCGGCATCTACGAACCGCGGGAGTGGTCCGGCGTGGGCAGTCCGTTGGGCGAAATCCCCCTCGAGATCGATCTGGGGAGTGCCGGGTACATCTACCAGGTCTCGGGCTTTCACCAGGACGAGGTCGCGCCGGACGGGGCGACCTTCTGCTGGACAAAAGGGGAAGGGGTGCTGCGGTTGCCGTGGCCGGAAGCGAACACTACGGTGACGATCACCCTGAGGCTCGCCGGAGGGAAACGGCCGGCGGAACTGGGGCCGGCCAAAGTGAGCGTCTTTCTGGAGGAAACACCGCTGGGCGCCTGGACCCTTCCGGAGGGATTTGCGACGTATACCCTGGCTCTCCCGGCCTGGGCTTTCTCCCGGAGAGAAGGGAGTACGGTGCTGCTGCACCTTGTTTCCCAGCCTTGGCGCCAGGCGGATTACGGGCTAGGTGGGGATACGCGGTTGCTCGGGGTGCAGGTAGACCGGGTGGCACTGGAGATCGCCCGGCCGTAGCGAGGGATGGAGCTCAGGTCCCGCGAGCATAGACCGGGGGAACCGCCGGCAACTCGATCCCCGGTATCTCGCGCGGGGGCTGGTAGGGGAAGGAGATGATCGCGACCGTCCAGTCGCCGTCGCGGCGGAGGGTAAAGGTGCCTCCCAGGTCGCGGGTCACCAGGGCGCGCACGATCTGCAACCCCAGGCCGCCTTCGCCGCCGTTCCCGGGCTCCGGCCCCTCGCCGTTGTCCCGTACCTGCACCACGACCTGCTCCTCGGCCAGATAGGCATCCACGAGCACCATCCCCTGGTCCCGATTCGCGAGGCCGTGGGAGATCGCGTTGGAGAGCAGCTCGTTGATCAGCAGCGCGAGGAGCGTCGCTTCGCGCGAGGCGATGGGCAACGGCTGCTCCGGGACGATCTGGCAGTGCAGCTTGAGGCCGGGGCGCGAGAGGTGGGCGCTGGCGATCTCCAGCACCTTCTGCGCCACGGCCTGGACGGTGGTGACCCCCAGCGTCTCCTGACACAGGAGGTCGTGCACCGCGGCGATGCTCTGGATGCGGGAAGCGCTCTCCTCCAGGAAGCGGACGACCTGGGGATCCCGCACCCGGCGCATCTGCATGTTCAGGAGGGAGGCGACCGCCTGGAGGTTGTTGCGCACCCGGTGGTGCATCTCCTGGAGCAGGGTCGACTTCATCTCCAGGGAACGGCGCAGTTCGCTGTAAAGGCGGGCATTTTCGATCGCCAGCGCGGCCTGGTCGGCAAAGACGGCCAGGAAGTCCATTTCCTCCGGGGCGAACCCCTGCGGGCGCTCGGTGTGGAGGCAGATCGTGCCGAGCGGGCCTTCCTTACCGCGCAACGGAAGGCAAAGCAGAGAGCCGAAACCGAACTCGCGCGCGAGCCTCCCTTGCTCCGTCGGGTCATCGGCGCGGACCGCGATCGGCCGGCCGGTTGCTGCCATCTGCTGGTACACCGTTCCCGGGCGCAGCCAGCGCTGGAGCCGGGAAGCTTTCTCGGCATCCAGTCCCCAGGAGGCCACCACCTCCGGCTCCCGCCGCAGGGGGCTCCATTCGACGATCGCCGCCATGTCCGCGCGGCCCAGCTTGGCCGCCTGCTCCACGATCAACCCAAGCGTCTTGTCCAGGTCCAGGGTGCTCACGACCATCGCGGAGACCCGCTGGAGCGTGGTCAGTTCGTCCACCTTGCGGCGTAGCTGCTGGTCGGTCGCCTGATAGAGGCGGGCGTTCTCGAGGGCGATGGCCATTTCTCCGCAGACCGTCTCCAGGAAGTTGATCTCCTCCGGGGTATACGTGCGCACCTCGCGCGTGCGGACGTTGATCACCCCGACCAGCTTCTCCACGGTGTACAGGATGATGGGGACGGAAAGGAGGGAACGATACGGCTCTTCGTGGAGGGTCGGCTCGTACTGGAAACGCGGCTCCTGCCGCACGTCGGCGACCGCCACGGGCTTGCCCTGCTGGGCCACCCACCCCGTAACGCCGTCCCCCAGGCGGATCCGCACCCGTCCCTCGGCCTCGGGGTTCAGGCCGACGGAAGCCCCCAGCACGAGGGTGCCGCGCTCCGGCTCGAAAAGGTAGAGTTCGCATACCTCGACCCGCATGACTTCCGCGACCGTGCGGACAACCAGGTGCAGGATCGTATCCAGGTCCAGGCTGGAGTTGGCCGCGGTAACCACCTGGTGAAGGGCGGCCAGCTCCTTCATGCGGGCCGTGAGTTCCGCGGAACGGCGCTGCGCGGCGATCTCCTCGCGCGCGTGGACGTATCCGCTCAGGAGCTCGGAGATGAAGGTGAGGCGCACCAGCTCGACCTGTTCGTCTTCGCCCGGCAGGAGGTGGCGGAGCGTGCGGATGGCCACGACCGCCTGTTCGGCAAGGGTGGTCACCGGGCACTCTTGCTCTGCCCAGCGCCGCCCTTCGGCCGGCAGGAGCTCGGGGCGGTTCTCCCGGACCGCCTGCTCCAGGGCCTGCAGCAGCTGGCCGGCCATACCTGGCATTGCCGGGATAGCCCTGGCCAGAGCCTCAAGGATCCGTTGACGGGTCTGCGGCGAAAGGTCCTGCACCGCGTCCCCCAGCAACATTCCGTTGCGGGTCTGTTCCACCAGCACCCCCTCGTCCGGAGCCCACCCCAGGGCGAAAGCCACGCCGTCGTGGTTTGGGTACATTATAGCGCGGGAGGCCGGGGGGTGCAACAAAGGCAATCTCCAGTTTCCAACGAACTGTCCCATGGTAGCAAGGCGGGCACAGCGATTTTCGCTCGAAGGGGGCTGGGTATCTCAAATGGTCACGGGCTGGTTTTCACTTCGTTGGAAACTGGAAAGGCAAGAGGTAGGCAAGGTGGCTTGACCCGTGTGCCAAAACAGGTAGAATTGAACCCGGAGATGTTTCATGCGGAGGGTCGCTTGGCTTTTTCTCGGGCAGCCGAACCCCGTAGCATCCACGTCCTCGGCGTGCGCATCCACGATGTGACGCTGGAGGAAGCGGTCGCGCTCATCGAGAGGTTTGTGGAAGAAGGCGGGCCGCACCAGGTAGTCACCGTCAATCCGGAATTCGTTATGCGCGCACGGCAGGACGAGTTGTTCCGGGAGACCCTGAACCGTGCGGATCTCGCGGTTCCCGACGGCGTCGGGATCACCTGGGCCGGCCGGCTGCTGGGTCGCCCCTTTCGCGGCCGCGTGCCGGGGGTCGAGCTGACCCAGCGGCTCGCCGAACGCGCCGCAGTGCGAGGCTACCGCCTTTTCCTCCTGGGGGCCGCTCCCGGGGTCGCCGAGGAAGCGGCGGCACACCTCCGCCAGCACGCCCCCGGGCTCACGATCGCCGGCACCTACCCGGGGTCCCCCGCGCCGGAGGAAGAAGAGGAGATCGGCCGGCGCATCCGCGCCGCCGCGCCCCACATCCTCCTTGTCGCCTACGGCGCCCCCCAGCAGGACCTCTGGCTGCGCCGCAACCTCCCCGGCCTGAAGGTCCCGGTGGGGATCGGCGTCGGGGGGACGTTCGACTACCTCTCGGGCCGGGTCCGCCGGGCACCGGCCTGGATGCGGCGCGCCGGCCTAGAGTGGCTTTACCGCCTGATCCGCCAGCCCTGGCGCTGGCGACGGATGCTTGTCCTCCCCCTCTTCGCCCTGCTCGTGCTGCGCCAGGCGCTCGGGCCGCACAAGCCTGCCCCCTAGATGTCCAGCAGGTGCCCCATCTTTTCCTTCTTGGTCCGCAAATAGTCCTCGTTGACCGGCGTGGGCGGGATCACCAGGGGCACCCGTTCCACGACCTCCAGCCCATGGCCCTGCAGCCCCACGATCTTGCGCGGGTTGTTCGTGAGCAGGCGCATCTTACGCACCCCCAGATCGCTCAGGATCTGGGCGCCGATGCCGTAATCCCGTAGGTCGGGAGGGAACCCCAGCCGCGCGTTCGCTTCCACGGTGTCCAGCCCCGTGTCCTGTAGTTCGTAGGCGCGCAGCTTGTTCAAAAGGCCGATCCCCCGCCCCTCCTGGCGCATATAGAGGAGTACGCCGCGCCCTTCCTCGGCGATCGCCCGCATCGCCGCCCGCAGCTGCTGGCCGCAGTCGCAGCGCAGCGATCCCAGCGCGTCCCCGGTCAGGCACTCCGAGTGCACGCGCACAAGGAGCGGCTCGTCCGGCGGGAAGGGCATCCCCATCGTGAGCGCCAGATGGTGCTCGCCGTTGATCGTGTTCTCGTAGGCCAGGGCCTGGAAGTCGCCGAACTCGGTGGGCAGGCGCGCCGAAGCAACCCGGCGCACCAGTTTCTCGTGCCGCCGGCGGTATTCGATCAGCTGCGCCACGCTGATGATCTTCAGGCCAAAGCGCTCGGCAAGCCGCTCCAGGGCCGGCAGGCGCGCCATGTGGCCATCCTCGTCCATGATCTCGCAGATCACCGCGGCCGGGTACAGCCCCGCAAGGCGCGCGAGATCCACGGAAGCCTCCGTCTGTCCGGCGCGCACGAGCACCCCTCCTTCCCGCACCCGCAAGGGGAAGACATGCCCCGGCATCACGATGTCCTCGGGGCGTGTCTTCGGATCCAGGACGGTGCGGATCGTGTGCGCCCGGTCGTAGGCCGAGATCCCGGTCGTGACCCCCTCGCGCGCCTCGATCGACACCGTGAACGCGGTGCCGAAGCGGGAACGGTTGTCCTGGACCATCATAGGAATGCGCAGCTCGTCGAGCCGCGAGCCGATAATGGGCAGGCAAATCAACCCGCGGCCGTACTTTGCCATAAAGTTGATCGCCTCCGGCGTTACCTTCTCGGCGGCGATGCACAGGTCCCCTTCGTTTTCCCGGTCCTCATCGTCGATGATGATGACGAACTTTCCCGCGCGGAAATCCTCGATCGCTTCTTCAACCGTCGCCAGGGGCATCGTCCCACCTCCGATCGATCAAAACCCGTGTTGGGCGATCTCTTCCCAGTTCACCGAGCCGGACGGCTGCCCGCCCTGGAGCAGGCGCTCGACATATTTCGCCACGATATCGACCTCCAGGTTCGCCAGGTACCCGACCGGCTGGCGGGGAAGGGTGATGTGCGCCTGGGTGTGGGGAACAAGGGAAACGGAGAAACGCTGCCCCTCCAGCCGGGCCACCGTCAGGCTGACCCCGTCCACCGCGATGAACGCGCGGGGCACCAGGTAGCGCACGACCTCTGGGGGAGCCTCGATCGTTACCCACAGCGCGTTTTCCTCCCGCGCCTTATGGACGACGCGGCCCAGCCCGTCCACATGCCCCTGTACCAGGTGCCCCCCCAACCGGCCGGAGGCCGGCAGGGCGCGTTCGAGGTTCACCGCGTCCCCCGCCCGCAGCCGTCCCAGGTTGCTGCGACGGAACGTCTCCGGCATCACCTCCACGGCGAAGGACCGCCCGTCCAGCGCGACCACGGTCAGGCAAACCCCGTTCACGGCGATCGAATCGCCCAGGCGCGTCCCCTCCAGGACCGTCCGGGCGGCAATGGTCAGCCGTGTCCCCCGGGCCTC
>JBDOIE010000030.1:0-7911 GCA_041082245.1 Chloroflexia bacterium | reverse complement strand
GGGGCGGATTGAGAATCCGCCCGGTAGGGGCGGATTGAGAATCCGCCCGGTAGGGGCGGATTGAGAATCCGCCCCTACCGGGCGATACCGCGTATCGCCTCGTGCACCACCTCGAGGGGTTCGCGGGCATCCGCGGCTCCACTGACTTCCTGCAGGCAGGACAAGAGGTAATGTTCGAGTACCAGCGCTCCGAGGCTGCGGGCAGCGGCCTGGATAGCGGTGATCTGCCGGAGAACCTCCCGGCAGTTCCGTCCCTCGAGTACCATCCGCTGTACGCCCCGGGCCTGTCCTTCCAGCCGGCGTAGCCGGTGAAGCACCAGTTCGCGCGTCTCCCCGGTCAGGCCGAGCGCATCCCGTGGCCCGTCTCTTTCCTCAAGGGTCATCGGGTAACGCCTCCTTTGCGCAACGTGAGCGCGATGGAGCCCACGGCTCCTACCACCGCACGCCTCAGCCGCCTCCGGCCGGAGCGCAACCAGCCGAAGTCGAGGTGCCGCCGCTCGATTTCGCACCGACGCCGAACAAGGCCGGCCGGCGCTCTACCCGTTCGCTCCCACAGACCGGGCAGACCACCTCCCGCAAACGCGAGGCCGACAGTACCAGCTTGTCGAACTCGGCACCGCATTGTTCACAGGTGTAGCTATAGATCGGCATCTAGTCCCTCCAAAGGTTTCCTTCGTTTCGCGGAGGCCCATCGGCCGATTCGCGGGCCAGCGCCGCGAGCTCTTCTTCGAGTTCCTCCAGCTCGGCCCACATCGCCGGGGGCACCGAATGGCGGGGCCACCGAGCCAGCAGCTCGGCGATCCGGCGTCGCACGAGTGCTGCGCGCTCCTCCAAGGCTTTCCTCCCTAGGGTGCATTGCAGGCCGGCGAGGGCGAAGGTTCCGCCGGGCAGGAAATCGCCCCGTCCCCTGCCAATTGCCGAACGAGATCCGCTGCCGCCCTCCGGTCGATCCATCCCTGCTGGACCGCCGCGAGTCTTCCCTGACCATCGAAGATGAGGAGACCGGGCAACAGCCGCAGCCCGTGGCGGCGCGCGAGCTCTTGAGCGAGCGAGGTCTCCCGGTCGACCCGGAAGAGGCGGGCCCGCTCGCCGATCTCGCGCTCCAGCCCGTCGACCGCGGGCTTGCTCAACAGGCACACGCTTCAGCCGTTGCTGTACACCTCGATCAGGAGCGGCCGGCCGTTCCCCAGGTATGGCTCCAGGTCGGCCCAGCTCCGCAGCGGCCCGGCAGGGGTGCGAAGCCCAATCCAGGCCGCAAGAGCCGCGAGCCCCACGCCGATCCACATTCCCCAGGAGCGCAGGAAACGTCCCACACGCTCCATGCTACTCCTCCTCGACGACCTGGATTTCGCGCTCGAGCGCGACTTTTCCCGCCAGGGTCGCCCGCACCGAGCAGTACTTCTCCTCCGCCAGGGCGATCGCTTGCTCCACCGCCCGTTGCGAAAGCCCCGGTCCACGCACTTCGTAGGTCACCCGGATGCGCCGGAAGGCCCAGGGTGGCTCCGGATCCTGTTCCGCTTCCAGGAGCACACGCAACCCTGTGGGAGCCTGCCGCTTCTTGCGCAGGATCTCCACCACGTCCACCGCGCTGCAGGATCCCAGCGCGAGCAGCAACAGGTCGGACGGCTTGACGCCGGTGCCGTTCTCCACGTCGGCCGAGGAGATCACGATCCCGTGGCGCGTGCTGTCGATTCCCACGAACTGTCGGTCCCCGATCCAGCGTATTTCCGCCATCGTTCACCTCGCCGTGATCGCCCCGAAGGGGCATTCCGGAATGCACCGGTGGCAGCCGTAGCAGCGCGCGGGATCGACGGCCGGCACTTCCCCGGGGTCGAGCTGTACCAGGGCGTGGGTGCGACAGGCCCGCCGCGCTGCGCACACCGCGCAGGCGTGGCATGCCGCAACTTCCACGTGTGGTACCCGCTGCAACTGCACCGTGCCGCCCGTCGCCATCGCCGCCTCCTATATACCCCTGGGGGGTATTATACCTCGGGCGGCGCCGCTTGTCAAGCGCGCTCTTGTCCAGTTTCCGAAGCGAGAATGGATTTATGGCGAACCACAAGCCCGTGACCCTTTGAGGCCCGCGACCGTAGCCGCCCTCCTTACGACTTGCCCTACCCGGCCCCTTCGAAGGAAAACCGCTGTACCTACCCTCTGACAGTTTGATGGAAACCGGAGGGCTCTTCGTGAGGATTGGGACACAAGTCGGGAAACGGGGTGCTTACCGTGCCCTCCGCCCTGCGGGCTCACAGTTCTCCTCTCCAGACGCCGAGCGGCGGGCTGGAGGCGGGATGACAGGGAGGCCAAAGACTACCCGTGCCAGCATATAGCCGAACCTCAGGGCTCTTTCCCCTTCAGGATACGTTCGGCGTAGGCGAGGTCTTCTGGCGTGTTCACGTTGCGGAACGAGAGGCCCTCGGGGTCGAAGCGAGACCATTCCGCTGGTTCCAGGTAGCGCACGCGCACGTACGGGAAGAAGGAAACGATCCGCCGCGCGCCGGCCTCGAGCGCGCGGCGGATAGGCTCCAGGCAGGCCCGGCTGTAGATGGCGTGAAGCGGCTCTACGCGCTCCGGGTTCGCCGACGGAGCGTCCGGTTCTGGAGAGAGGCGAGGGATCAGGACATCGTAGTCGCGCGGCCGTGCGGCCATATCCTGAAGCAGCGTGACGCTCAGAAACGGCAAGTCGCAAGCCACCACGAGCGCATGGAGGGTGTGGCAGGCCTCAAGCCCGGTGTAGATCGCACCCAGCACGCCGCTCCCGGGCAGCAGGTCGTACACCGTACGTGCCGGTACGGCCGGCCGCGGTCGCGGCCGGTCGGCTACCACGATGACCTCCTCACACACGCGCGCCAACCGCCGTACGGTGGCCTCGAGCAGCGTCGGCCCGTCTTCTCCCCAGGGGCGGAGGAGCGCCTTGTCCGTTCCAAGCCGGCGGCTTGCGCCTCCGGCGAGCACGATGCCGGTCAGGGGAGGGGGGTCCACGGGTACACCAGGCGATCCTTCTGGATCCGTGCAGGGTGGCCGGCCGATGTCGAGCTCGATCCAGCGGCCTTCGGCGTCCTTCAGGCCGGCGAGCAGGCCGCGCACCGCACCCGCGATCATCCGCCGCACAAACGGCTTCAGCGGGATCTCGCGGCCGTCTACCCGGAGCACCACATCGGGCGGGCGCAGGAAACGCGTTTCGAGGAGCTCCACCACGCCGGAAGCGTCCTCAAGCCCGAAGTGCGGGCAAGGACCTTCGAACGGGAAATCGCTGACCACGGCCAGCAGCTCCTCCGGACCGCAGAGGAGCTCACGGCTGCGTTCTGCTCGGGCCACCTCGATCCTGGGCAGCGCGCTGCGTTTGAACCCTTCTGCGAGCACGATGTCCAGGTCGTCGAGGTAACGGGATGCGAGCGCCTCGAGCGGCAGTTCCTCCGTTCCGAACAGGGCAAACCCTTGCGGGGAGGAAAGGATGACGCGGGACGCGCCGGCCTGTCGCAGCCGGTAGGTGTCCTTTCCGGGCTGGTCCACTTCCGTACCGTGGGCATCGTGCTTGATCGCGCCCACCCGATAGCCGCGGGCAACGAGTTCGCGGATCACCTTCTCCAGGAACGTGGTCTTGCCGCTGCCCGATTTGCCCACGAAGCAGACGACGGGGACGCTCATGCCTGGTTGGCCTTCCGCTCCAGGAATTCGAGCACCACCGGGTCGATCCAGGGGCCTGGGACGAGCCGTTCCTCCAGGTTCTCCAGGCCCGCGAACTCGAAGAGCGCCCGGGAGGTCAGGTCATCCAGCGGGGAGCCGGCCGGCCCCGTGCGGTATCCGAGCCGGGCCAGCTGCTCTCGCACCCGCTCGAGCACCGCGCCCTCCAGCGGCAGGAGATCTTCCGGGCGCGGCTTCTGGAAATACGTGCGGTGCAGCCGCAGCAGGCGGGCCAGTTCCTCGATCGGGCGGGGGTGGTCGTCCACGCGCAGATCGATGTAGCGGTCGCTGGTGCCGCCGTAGCCGCCCCCGGCGCGCACGACCAGGAGCGCGGCGGACTGCTGGCCCCGGCGGTCGCCGCCCGCTTCCTGCCCCGCGGCCAGCGCGGCCAGAAGCCGCTCGGCGAGTTCCCCCTGGGCCTTCTGGAACGCCTCGGCCATCGCGCGCACGGTTTCCTCGCTCACCAGGATGTTCCCCTGGCAGCACCACCCCTCGCCCACGAGGTGGCCGGCCCAGGAATAGCACTCCTTTCCGGTGTGCGCGGCGGCCCGGCCTTGTGCGTCCACGATGCCGACCTGGCGCTGCTCCCGCAGCGGGTCGTCCGCGAGGAGCTGCTCCAGCACCTCCGGCGCCGCAAGTCCTTGCGCGAGCAGCTCCAGCCCTCGCGGGCCGTACGAGAGGTTCGAGTAGGCCTGGGTCGCGATCGCGCCCACGCCGGCGCGCGCTGCTGGGACATACGCCCCGACCGCCAGGAACTTGCTTTGCACCGCTACGCCCAGGTCACCCGTGGCGGGGTCCAGGGCGACGATGGAGAAGGTACTCGGGATCGACCTCTCGCGGGCCATTTTCGCCCCCTTTCGTATCCACAGCGAGGGTGCGTCCGCCTAGGTCTGGCTTCCCTGAAGCGTCCGCCGCAGGGCGTCGCGCACCGCCTGCTTTTCCCGTTCTCCGCGGTCGGGCATCCGGCGAGTTTCCACGCGGGCGGAGGGGCGCAGCGAAGCAAAGCGCGCGACCAGGTCTTCGAGCGTCGCCTCGCCGGCGGGAAGTTCCTCTGCCGGTTCCTCCGGCTCGGGAATCCATTCCGGCTCTTCCTCGAGCCGCATGCTCAGGCTGATGCGCTGGGTCTCCGGGTCCACGTCGAGCACGCGGACCTCGATCTCCTGCCCCACCTGGAGCGCTTCCTGGGGGTGGCGAACGGTGCCGTCCCCGATCTCCGAGACATGGATGAGCCCGTCTTTCCCCACGCCCAGGTCGACGAAGGCGCCGAAGGAGGCCAGGCTGGTCACGCGTCCGCGGAGGATCGTGCCCGGCTGCAGGCGGGCGAGCTGCTCGGGGTCGTAGACGTTGCGCATGCTGAGGCGGATACGGCCGCTCTTCGGGTCGACATCCACCACGCGGACGCGTACCCGCTCCCCGATCTGCAGCACATCGCTCGCCTTCTGCGCGCCGCTACGCCCGAGCTGGGAGAGGGGCACCAGCCCGTCCCGCCCGACGCCGATGTCCACAAAAGCGCCGAAGCGGGTGAGGCTGGTCACGGTGCCCGTGAGAACCGTACCTGGGGTAAGGGCGCGCAGTTTCTCCGGGTCCACCTCGGGCTGCGTCTGCTCGCGCATTGTCAGGCTGATGCGCTTGCTCCGCGGGTCGACCTCCAGCACGCGCACCGGGACGACGTCCCCGATCTGCACCACTTCCGTGGGGGTGGAGACGGGTCGGTCGCTCAGCTGGGAGATGTGGACGAGCCCTTCGCGGCCCACGCCGATATCCACGAAGACGCCGTAGACGGCGACGCTGGTGACCTTTCCCTCGACCCACATGCCGGGCTTCAGCTCCTTGAGGCTGCGCGGCCTGGCGAAGACGCGCGCCTCCTCGGTTGCCTGGTCCGGCAGCGAAGGTTCCGTCGAGCTGGAGAGCGGGGGCAGGATCTTTTCCTCAGTGGGAAAGCGCTCCGTTGGGGATGTGGCTTCGTGCTCGGTCATAGGTTCGATTGCCTCCTGTTCCGTCCGAACCAGAGAGCCGGCTCCGCGCCCCGGCCTCGGGGACAGAGGGCGGCGTCGTCGCCGCGCAGCTGTTCTCGCACTGTTTCCGCGAGCCGCTGGGCCTGGATCTCGGTCAGACAGTAGTATTCTCCACCGGCGGCCTGGGCGATCTTGCGCGCCAGGCCCCGGTTGAAGGCTTGGTGCTCGGTGTCGATCACCACGCAGCGGATGCCGCGCCGGCCGATCTGCTCCGCCACACGGCAGGCTTCTTCCTGGGGCGGGAGGCGGGTCATCGACACGTTCCCCTGCCCGTCGGTGATCAGGACGAGCAGTGGCATCGCTTCCCGGTCCTGCCGGCGCACCTGTTCCAGCACCTGGTAGCCGAGGAGAAGGCCCCGGCTCAAGGGGGTTTTCCCGCCGGTGGGGATGTTCTCCAGCCGGCGCCGGGCGATCTCCACGCTGTTGGTGGGGGGAAGGAGCAGGTAGGCGGATTCTTTCTGGAAGACGACCATACCGACGCGGTCGCGCCGCTGGTAGGCATCCATGAGCAAGGAGAGAATGGCGCCCTTGGTGGCTTCCATGCGCGCCTCGGCGGCCATCGACCAGCTCGCATCGACCACAAAGAGGATGACGTTGCGCGCGCGGTGCATCCGCACCTTTTGCCGCAGGTCCCAGCGACGGAGGACGATCGCCTTGCCGTTATGCTCGCGCCGGCGCTGGTAGGGCGCGGCGGCGCGCAGGGTCGCATCGAGAGCCGGGTCGGTCACGTGCCCGTTTTCCGGCAAACGATGGGTGACATAACGTCCGCGCCGGCGTCGGGTGAAGGTGAGGCTACGCCGGCCGCCGATGCCCCGCAGCTGCCGGTCCGCCGGCGTTTCCAGCCGTCGGGGGCGAAAGATCTCGCCGGGCCGGAAGACGACGCCTCCCGCCTGGAGCCCCACGCGGTAGAGCGCGTCCGAGGAGCCGCCGCGCAGGATGGTATTCGCGGCCTCCGCGCTCGTGGGGGGGACGGCAGGAGGCGGGGTAGGCATGGGTGGGGAAGTCAGCGGATCGCGCGCGGCGGGGGCAGGCGTGGGCGTGGAGGAAGACCCCTGGCGCTCGAGCACCTGGGAAAGCCGTTCCGGGTTGAGCCCGGTCGCTTCGAAGGGGTGTCGCTTCATCCGGTGGGGCAGGGCGAGTTCTGCCGCAAGCCGCAGATCTTCGGGGGTCAGGTACAGCCGTCCCTCCAGAGCCGCGTTGGTGACCGCCGTTTCCACGATCGTGATGTCCGCGCGGTGGCCCTGGACCTCCATCTGGAGGCACAGTTCTGCGACAGTGCGCAGATCTTCGGTCGACGGGCGCACGTGGGGCAGGCGCTGCTGGGCGGCGACGATCTGCCGCCCGAGGGCCTCCTCCTGCTCGCGCCAGGCGGCGGCGAAACCGACGGGGTCGCGCTCGTAGGCCGTGCGTCGGGCGATCACTTCCACGCGCTCGTCGACGTCGGTGAGGCCCGTGATCTCCACGCAGAGGCCGAAGCGGTCGAGCAGCTGCGGACGCAGTTCCCCTTCCTCGGGGTTCATCGTGCCCACGAGGATGAAACGTGCGGGGTGGCTGTAGGAGACCCCTTCTCGCTCGACGGTATTGACCCCCATCGCGGCGGCGTCCAGAAGGAGGTCCACGAGGTGGTCGTCGAGCAGGTTCACCTCGTCCACGTAGAGGAAGCCGCGGTTCGCCTCGGCCAGCAGCCCCGGCTCGAAGCGACGGACGCCCTCGGCGATCGCCTGTTCGAGGTCGAAGGAGCCCACGAGCCGATCTTCCGAGGCGTTCATGGGCAGTTCCACGACCCGCATCCGCCGGGTGAGGCGAGGCAACGTTTCACCGGCTTCCCAGCGCGCGCGACAGCGGTCGCACATCTGCTCCGGGCTATCGGGTGGGCAACTGAAGGGACAATCGGCGACCGTCTCGATCTCCGGGAGCAGCTCCGCAAGCGCCCGCACGGCGGTCGATTTTGCGGTACCCTTCTGGCCGCGGATCAGGAGTCCCCCGATGCGCGGGTTGATGGCGTTCAGGATAAGCGCTCGCCTCATCCGCTCCTGGCCGACCAGGGCGGTGAAGGGAAAAACCGGGCGTCGCCCCAGCATCCCGTTGCCTCCGCAGACACAGTCTCTTGCATTGTACACGCGGAAGCAGTTCCTGTCAAAGAAAGCGGTTGCCGATGGCGGGATAGGGTGGTAAAATGGGGAACAGGGAAAGGCGGATTGGGATGGATGCG
>JBDOIE010000009.1:0-33398 GCA_041082245.1 Chloroflexia bacterium | reverse complement strand
GCGTTCCCGCAGCCGCGCCACCGCGGCATCGTCCGTCTGAAGCCGCCCCTACGGGACCGGCCCCACTGTGTTGCGTTCCCGCAGCCGCGCCACCGCGGCATCGTCCGTCTGAAGCCGCCCCTACGGGACCGGCCCCACTGTGTTGCTTGTATCGACAAGCGTCGGTACAATGGAAGCACATCCCGAGTGTGAGGAGGCGCGATGGCCTACGCTGTCGAGCTCGAGGGACTCACGCGGCGCTTTGGCGATTTCACCGCAGTGGACGGCGTCACCTTCCGGGTCCGCGAGGGAGAGATCTTCGGCCTGCTCGGGCCCAACGGTTCGGGGAAGACGACGACCATCCGGATGCTATGCGGGTTGCTGCTGCCCACGGCCGGCCGGGCACGGGTGCTGGGCTACGACGTCGCGCGGGAACCGGAGGAGGTCAAAGCGCGCATCGGCTATATGTCACAGCGCTTCTCGCTCTACAGCGATCTAACCGTGCGCGAAAACCTGGAGTTCTACGCCGGTGTCTACCGGCTCCCTCCCCGGGAGGCCCGCGAGCGGATCGATGCCTTCCTGCACCTCGTCGGGCTGGAAGAGCGACAACGCGAACGTGTAGAAAACCTTTCCGGGGGATGGAAGCAGCGCCTCGCGCTCGGATGCGCCATCCTCCACCGGCCGCGGATGCTTTTCCTCGACGAGCCAACAGGGGGCGTGGACCCGGCCTCCCGCCGCGAGTTCTGGGAACTGATCTACGGTCTGGCGCAGGAGGGGACGACCGTCCTGGTCACGACCCACTACATGGACGAAGCGGAGCACTGTCACACCGTGGGCCTGATGTACCAGGGCCGCCTGATCGCTTGCGATAGCCCTGAAGGCCTGAAACGCGATGCGATGCGCGGGCAGGTCTACGAGCTGGACTGTACTCCCCTGACCGATGCGCTCGAGCAGCTTCCCGGGCTGCCCCACGTGTACGAAGTGGCCGTGCACGGGGCGCGGCTGCACGTCGTGTCGGAGGCGGACGCCGAGCCGGCGCTCCGCAGCGCGCTGGAGCGCCTGGGCATCCAGGTGCACGCCCTCTTTCCGATCGCCCCCTCGCTGGAAGACGTCTTTATCTCGCTTGTGCGGAAGCCGGTGGAGCTGGGACGGCCGCCGGAAGGGTAACCTGCACGCGTACGATGCGCGGTCCGCGCATCTGCAGCACGCGCAGTTCTGCGCCACGGTAGGTAAAGGCTTCCCCTTCTGTGGGCAGGCGCTGGAGGTAGGTAAGAATAAAGCCCGCGACCGTCTCGTAATTTTCCGTCACGGGAAGGTCGAGTCCCAGTTCGGCGTTCGCATCTTCCACCCGCAGCTGCCCGGAGACGATGTAGGTACGCTCGTTCACCTTCTGGAACGGGGCGGGCTCTCGGTCCATCTCGTCCTGTAGCTCGCCGACGATTTCCTCCACGATATCTTCGACGGTCAGCATACCCGCCACCCCTCCGTACTCGTCCACGAGGATGGCCATACGGGCGTGGTCCTCCCGCAGCTGCTGGAGCAAGTCGCCTACCGGCTTCGTTTCGGGGACGAAGAGGGCCGGCCGCATCCATTCCCGTACGGGGCGCTCCAGGTCGCGCTCCGAAAGCGGCATATCCAGCCACAGGTCCTTCAGGGACACGACTCCGACCACATCGTCGATGCCGCCCGGGCCGAGCACCGGGAAACGGGTGCGCCCGGTTTGCCGAAAGAGCGCGATCAGTTCACGCGCAGGCGCATCGGCCGAGACGGTGACCACGTCGGGGCGCGGGGTCATCACCTGGCGGGCAGTGAGGTGCGGGAAATCGAAGACGCTCTCCAGCATGCGCTGCTCTTCTTCCTCCAGGACGCCTTCCCGTCCGCTCGCCTCGACGAGCATCTTGAGCTCGGTCACCGAGTGCACCCGTTCGTGGCCGCGGGCCGGTTTCACCCGGATCATCTTCAGGAAGAGGCTTCCTGCCCCGTTCAATAGCCAGATGAACGGCAGGAAAAGGTAAAAGCTCCACAGGATCGGGCGGGCAACCGCCAGGGCGGTGCGCTCGGGGTTCTGCAGCGCGATCGATTTCGGCGCCAGTTCTCCGACGACGACGGTGAGCAGAGTGATCAGGGCAAACGAGAGCACCGCGGCGATGCCAGCGCGGGCCGGTCCGATCCAGGCTTCGGGGATGAACTGGAGCAGCGGGAGAAAGATCGGCGCAAGAGCTTCCTCGCCGATCCACCCCAGAAGCAGGCTCGCCATCGTGATCCCGAGCTGGGTGGCGGCGATGAAGCGATCGGGGTCGCGGATAGCCTGTTGCACCACACGCGCCGTACGGTTACCCTGGGCGACCAGCTCTTCGACCCGTGTCCGCCGGATGCTGACCAGGGCGAACTCGGCCGCGACGAAGAAGCCGTTCGCCACCACCAGCGCGATGACCAGCAGCAGTTTCAACAGGATCGGCATCGAGGCACTCTGGGCGCACATCTGCGCTCCGAAAAGCATTCTATCCGTCATTGGAAAAGCCGTCAAGCCGCGCCCGAAGCGGGGAGAAGTGGTATAATATCCCTGCCTTTGTCGGGAAGGAGCAGGTTCGATGCGGGAGGAACCGTAATGGATAAACCTGGCCGTGTTCCCCGAAGCCCTCGGGGCAGGATGCTGCTTTTGTTCTGCCTCCCTGGCCTTGCCCTGCTGCTTTCGTCGTGCGCGCCGTCCGTCGTTCCCACGGGGTTGCCCACTGCCCCGTCCCCGACGCCCAGCCCCACACCGAGCCCGGTCCAGCCGACGGCGCTGCCCACCTGGACCGCGCTCCCGGCGCCCACCGCGGCGCCCTCGCCCACACCGACGCCTACCCTTCCGCCCCCGTTGCCTACACCGACCCCGGCCCCTCCCCTCAACCCGACAATGCAGGTCGGCGCGTTTTTCTTCTTCTGGCATAACTGCCCGCAGGAGAACTGCTACACCGATCTGGTGTATGCCGTTCCTCCGGGCTGGAGCGAACCGTTTCCGCAGGACCCCGACCCGAGCGACGGGCGGGGCTACTCCTCGTTGAACCGCTACTGGTACGCTCAGGAGCTGCGGGACATGCAGCTGGCCGGGGTGGATATCGTCCTCCCGGTCTCCTGGGGGGAGCACCCATTCCCGTGGTTTCGCACGCGCTGGCTTGTGCGGCTGGTGGAAGCGAACCGCGAGCTCGGGTCCCCGCTGAAGATCGGACTTTTCGACGATACGACCTCCGAGGTCTGCGAGTACCGGGACTATGCGGACAACGGCCGGCTGGACAATAGCTCCTATTTCGGAACAGGGCCGGCGCTGGACCTCCGGCAGGCCATGTCGGGCTTTTTCTTCTACGACCGCAAGATCCGCCCCTTTTTCCAGACCATCCCGCAGGAGATGTGGGCGACGCACGATGGCCGCCCGGTGGAGGAGGGCGGGCGCCCCCTCATCGTGGTCTACGGCTCCTGGGGGATGTCCCACCTGGAGAAGGCGGGAGAACTGTGGCGTGCGGTGAAGGAAGCGTTTGCGCGCGACTTTCACGACTCGCAGGGCCGGCCGATTACGCCCTGGATCGTACTCGAGGATTCCTGGTTCACCGAATCTGCCCTGCAGGGGGAACCTTCGCTGGAAGAGGTCGCCGACGGGCGCTACGTCTGGGGCAGCGCCCTGCTCGGCCCCCGGATCCGCGAGTGGCATGGATACACGGTGGCCTCGGTGGGACCGGGATTTGACGACCGGAAACTGAAGGGGGAAAAGGGAGGACGGGAACAGCCGCGCTGGGTCACGCCGGGAGGTGAGGCGGGCGGTCCGGATGCGTTCCTGCGGGCGAGCTTTTCCCTGGTACCGCCGCACACGAACCTGCTGCTGATCGAAACGTGGAACGAGCTGTGGGAAGGGACCTCGGTAGAGCGGGCCGGCTACCCCGAGATGGCGGGCAAGCCGGTGCCGGAGGACCCGTATCTCGACACCCTGCGCCAGGTGCTCCGCGGGCAGAAGCTGTGGTGGTCGGCGAAGCTTCTACCTCCTGCGCGTCCGCTGCGGGTAGCGGCGGGGCACCGGTTGCGCCTGACGCTGCCCGTGCAGAACGTGGGGGCGCGCTCCTGGTCCCGCGCCGGTGGGGAGCGCCTCGTGCTTGAGGGCGCGCTTGTACCAGGAGGGGAAAAGGAGCTCTTTCCCCCCACGCCGGTGCGTCCCGGGGAAATCGCCGCCTTCACCACGGTGATCACCGCTCCTGCAGCTGTCGGAACGTACACCCTGACCTGGCGCATGGTCGGCCCAGAGGGAGCGTTCAGCCCCGAGGCGTCCTGGAGCGTGGCCGTGGAGCCGGCCGTGCTGAGCACGACGGTGCGCGTGCAGGCTCCCGTGGAACCGGTCGTCGTGGGGGAGTCCTTCACCCTGTCGGTGGGGTTGGCTCCGCCCGTGTCCGTTGTGGCCGTCCGCTTCTCCGCGCGTTTCGATCCCGCGTTCCTGCGCCTGGAGGAGATGGAGCCGCTCCTCGCCCGGCCGCTTCTTTCCTGGAACGTGCAGGTGGACAACGAGCGTGGCGTGGGGGTGCTCGAATGCCGGGGGGCGGCCGAGGAAGCCGCCCTGTGGTTGGGGAACCTACGCTGGACGGCGCTTCAGGCGGGCGAAGGGGGCGTATGGATCGAGCAGGTCCAGCTCTGGACGGAGGATGGCGAGCTCTGGACGGTGGACAGCCGCTGGGTACCGCTGACCGCGGTGCTTGCAGGGCAACCTTGAGCGATGAAGCCGCAGGGCTTTCCTGGTTTCCCATCGAGAATCCGCTCCCCGGTAAGCCCTGTAAAGGCCGTATCGAGATCCTTGGGCCGAGGGGCGAAGCGTATCGAGGGCAAGAACGGCGTTGGAAAGGCCAAAACGTGGTTTCGATACGCACGCTTCGCGTGCTACTCCACCGACGTTTCGGCCTTCCGTTAGAACGGCGAAAGCCCTGCGAAACCGCGAAGGAAATTGCCAAAATGTAACATAGATGTTATAATGGGCGCAAGATGCCTTCCGGAGGACGCACCATGGCCAAGATCGATCTTGCTGCCCTGGGGAGAGCGCTGGAAACGGCCTGGGTGCCGCTGGAGGTCAGCCAGGTAGACAATTACCATTGTCTGCTGGTGTTGTACCAGGGCAGTTATCCTCCCCACTTTCATAACCGGGACGAATTCTTCATGGTGCTGGAGGGGGCGGTGGACATCGAGATCGAGGGAGGTGGCACGATCACCTTGCGGGAGAAGGAGGCCACCGTCGTGAAGGCCGGCCTGCATCACCGTTCCGTGGCCCGCACACCGAGCGCCCTGGTGTTGCTGTTCGAAGCGAAGGATATCACCTACAACCCCGTGGTCATGGTGGGCCAGGTGGGCGAGCACGAGTGATACCGCCCGGCCTCGGTGTCCGTAACAGGCTGTTGCTCGTTCCACACGTTCGCACAGGAGGGGATCATGCTGGACGACTTTCGAGCGCGCATGGCCGAGCTGCGTGAGGAGATGGAGCGGCTGGCCGGCCAGGCCGAGGAACTGGAGCGCATCGTCCGGGAGCAGCAGGCTCACCTGGAGGAACTGGAGCTGCAGGTGCGCCAGCGCGACGAGCAGCTCGCCGAGCAGCAGGCCCTGCTGGAGCAGCGGGAGAACGAGCTTCGGGAGCGCACCGAGCAGCTGGAAACGGCTCGCCAGGCTCTGGCCGAACGGGAGGAAACGCTCGGCCGCCTGGAGCAAGAGCTGGAGGAGCTGCGCGCCCAGCTGGCGCAGCGCGAGGCCACGGAAGCGGTGCTCCGGGAAGAGCTCGCGCGGGCTACCGTGGCACGAAAGGCAGCCATAGAGGAAGCGACCCTGGGCGACGTGATGGAACGGGTGGTGTCGGTCGAGGACCGTCTGCAGCGGCACGAGGAGATGCTAACGCGGCTCGAGGAGCTGCTGCGCGAGGGGATGGCACAGATCGCCCAGCAGCTGGAAGCCGTGCTCGCCCTGCCGCGTCCGGCTCGTGTAGCCGAAGAGGCCGCTGTCTCCCCCGAAACCGTGGTCCTTCCGGAGGCCGCGGGGGTAGCTCCCGCGATCGCCGAGGCTCCGGCTGCCCCGGCGGCACCTGAGGCGGTGGCCGCGGTCCCGACGGCGGCTGCGCCCGAAATCGCTGCCGTGGAGTACGTCGCTCCACCGGTGGAAGCCCTCGAGGGGATGCAGGCGATCCTCTGGGAAGCGCTGGAGAACCTTCCTGGCGCGCGGGTGGCCGGTTTTGTGGGACGCGACGGGTTGGCGGTCGAGATCGTGAGCCGGGATGTAGCGTCGGCCAGTCCGCTCCTGGAAGTGGAACTCGCCGATCTCACCCGGGAAGCCAGCCGCGTTGCGGGTGCCCTCGGTGCGGGGCCGGTGCTCACGGTCGCCTTTCAGGCAGGGGATACGAGCTGCTTGGTCTCTCCGGTGGGCCCGGACTACTTCGCCTTCCTCCTGGCCCCTTCGAGCGTTGTAGACGACCTACGGTACGCTCAAGCCGTCCTGCTTCAGGCCGCCAGCCGGTTGAACGAACTGTGCTGAGGTCCACCGATGGTCATCGGGTACTGTCAGATCGATCTGCACATCCCCGCCAGTCGCTCGCTGAAGGACAAACGCAGCGTGGTGCGCTCCATCGTCGTGCGTGTTAGTCAGGAGCACAACGTCTCCATCGCCGAGCTGGACCACCAGGACCTCTGGCAGTCGGCTTCCCTCGGGGTGGCCTGTGTGGCCACCGAGGGGTCCCAGGCGCACCGCCGGCTGGAGTCGGTCGTCCGCTGGATCGAGCAGAACCGGCCGGACGTGGAGATCGTCGACTACCGCATCGAGATCCTCTGAGCACGGTCCCGGGTTTGTGGAACGATGCGCGTGCTGCATCTGCTTGCCCTGATGACAGGGCGGGCGGCCGGTTTCCTCAGCCGTCGCCTCGGTCGAGGGGGAGGGACCACCCTTCCCGGGTTGCTTGCGCAGCGGATCGATCGCTCGTTCATCCCTGCTTTGTGCTCCCACCTCGAGCGGGGGACGCTCCTGATCACCGGGACGAACGGCAAGACGACCACCGCGCGGATGCTCGCACACATCCTGCGCTCGGCGGGCTGGCGGCCGATCCACAACCGGGCGGGGGCGAACCTCGTGGAGGGCATCGCGAGCACCCTCGTGTACGCAAGCGACTTCCGGGGCCGTCCCCGGGGGGATAGCGGCCTTTTTGAGGTCGACGAGGCCCACCTCCCGCACGCGGTGGCGCTCTGCCGGCCACGGCTCGTCCTCCTGCACAACCTCTTCCGCGACCAGCTGGACCGCTACGGCGAGGTCGACTATGTTGCGGCGCGCTGGGGTGAAGCGCTGGGCGTGCTCCCGGGGGATGCGACCGTGCTCCTGAACGCGGACGATCCGGCCGTCGCAGCCCTGGGGGAAGGCCTTCGGGCACGCGTCACCTACTACGGCCTCGATCTTCCCACAATGGGCAGCACCGCGCCCGACCACATGGCCGACGCCCGCTACTGTCGCCGGTGTGGAGCGCCCTATGCTTATGCCCCGGCCTATTTCGGACACATCGGCCGCTACCGGTGCCCGAATTGCGGACACGCGCGCCCCACTCCCGAAATACGGCTGACGGCGCTGGAGGGAGCCGGCACGGCGCGGCCGCGTGCACGGTTGAGCGCACCGGAAGGGGAACGGGAATTCGCGCTGCCGCTTCCCGGCCTCTACAACGCCTACAATGCCCTTGCAGCGGTCGCTGCCGCACGGGCACTGGGGATCGGACTGGACGAAGCGATCGGTGCGCTTTCCGCGTTCCGCGCTGCGTTCGGCCGGCTGGAGTGGGTACAGGCGAAAGGACGGGAGATCCTCGTGGCGCTGATCAAGAACCCCGTGGGGGCAAGCCAGGTCGTCCACATGCTTGCGGGAGGGGAGGAGCCGGGAGGGTACCTGATCGTGATCAACGACCGCATCGCGGACGGTACCGACGTCTCCTGGCTCTGGGACGCGGACTGGGAAGCGCTGGCCGGCCGGGTGGCGTTCGCGGTCGTCTCGGGTACGCGCGCGGCCGACATGGGGGTGCGGCTGAAGTATGCCGGGGTGGAAGAGCACCGGATTACGGTCGAGCCCGACCTCGAGCGAGCACTCGATACGGCGCTTGAGCGCACACCCGAACGGGGCACGCTCTACCTTCTTCCCACTTACACGGCGATGCTGGAAGTGCGGGCGCTGATGTCCCGGCGGGGATATGTGGCTCCCTTCTGGGAGGACTGAACCTCAGCGCTTCGGGCGGGCCGGATGCTCCCAGATCGCCTTCCACGGGTCGCGCAAGAGGTTCCCGAGCACCGCGCTGTGCCCCTGGGCGGGGAGGACGTCGCCATCGGGCTCAACGTAGAGGTGTTGCCGGAGCGCCTGCTCGCGCAACGCGGCGGCCTCCAGTTCGATAGGGTTGATACGGGAGTAGGGAGCGGCCAAATCCCACACGATCGTCAGCCCGTGCCGATGGGCGGTTTCCTCGGCTGCCCGCAGACTGCGTTGCAGCGGTTCCCATTCGGGGGAAGCAGGGGCACTCAGAGCGACCGCCTGTACCCCCTCACGGGCCAGGAAATCGACCGTTTCCGCGGCGGTATCCGCGTTCTCGGGTCGGACGACCAGGTGCACGACCACGTAGAGGTCCGCGGAGAGCGCATTCCGCAGCCCGGCCATGGTTTCTTCCCAGGCGCCCGGCCGGCCGACGAGGCGATCGTGGAGGGCAGGGTCGTGGGAGGCCAGGGTGATCTGCAGGTGGTCGAGGCCCGCCAGGAGGAGCCGGTCCAGGTAGTCGCGTTCCTTCAGGCGGCGGCCGTCGGACAATAACCCGGCCACCATCCCGAGCGACTCCGCGTGGCGCACGAGTTCCACCAGGTCTTCCCGCAGGGTCGGTTCGCCTCCGGTAAAGACGACGTGCGGGACTCCTACGCTCCACAACCGGTTGAGGACCTCCTGCCACTCGGCCATCGAGAGTTCGCGGTCGACACGTTTGCGGGCCTCGGGGTCGAGGGCCCCGCTTTCGTCGATGCGGTAGGTCAACGCGATATCGACCCGGTAGGGAGCGGAGGTATCGGCGGAAAACGCTTCGGTGGGTTCGATGTCCAGGTAAGTATCGGGGGCGAGGTCGACAGAAGTCGCCAGCGTCAGGATGCGCTCTTTCAGGTCGCGGAAATCGCTGCGCGCGCGCTCCGCGTCGACCCTGTACCGCTGGGTCATCGTACGCACGGCCTGCTCCTCGTCGACGCCCTGCACCAGGAGGTATGCATACTCGGTCGCCGTCTGGTTCAGATGGAGGACGGTCGCGGCGTTGATGATGAGGAGGCCCTGTCCGTTCGGTTCGATGCGCAGGTGAAGCCGGTACTGGGGGCTTGCGTCAGGCGGGCTCTGGTAGTGGAAGATCCCGGGCGCAAGCGGCCGGGCCGGCGTGAAGAGGGTTCGCAGTTTTTCCCAAAGCGGCATCGGCGGCCTCCTGATCGTTACACGATCTGCGGGATGGGGTCTTCCTGAAATGCCTCCAGGTAGAGCGGGCAACCCCCGCCGCAGAGGGACAATTCCGGACAACTGCGGCACTTTTCGGGGACATAACGGCGTTCGCGCAAAGCGCGCGCCAGCTCGTGGTTCCAGATCCGTTCCCAGGGATCCCGCAGGATATGGCCGAGCGGGCGGTAGTAGCTCTGGCAGGGGATGACCATGCCGTCCGGTTCCACGCACATATTGTAGAGCGCGGCGGTGCATGCTTTGACGCCGAGTTCGAGCTGCAAGGGCGAGAGGGCACAGTACTGGGTGGGCGTGTACCAGATCAGGCGCATCCCCTCCCGCTCCGCCGCTTCCCTCACCCGTTCCAGGATGGGGCCAAGTTCCCCTTCGGCGAAACCGGTACCCACAACTTTCCCGCGGCCGGCGTAGATGAGGCTGTTGCAGGCGAAGGTAGGCACGCCGAGCGCGGCGAGGAAAGAGACGGTCTGCTCGATGGTTGCGGCGTTCTCGCGGGTGAGGGTGGTGTTCGTCGTCGTGTAGAGCCCGGCCGCGAGGGCGTTGCGGATCCCCTGCACTGTCTCCTCCCACGCCCCGCGGGAAGCGACCATGCGGTCGTGCACGGCCGGGTCGTGCGATTCGAGGGTGATCTGCACATGGTCGAGGCCGGCCGCAGCGAGCGCGTGGACGTAGGCCGCGTCGGCGAGGCGCCGTCCGTTGGTGAGGAGGCCCGTGACCAGCCCGAGCGCCTGGGCGCAGGAAACGAGCTCCACAAGGTCCTCGCGGAGCGTGGCCTCTCCCCCGGTAAAGCATACGTGGGGAATCCCGATGCTGCGGATGCGTTCCAGCACCTGTCTCCAGGCGGCCGTATCCATCTCCGGGTAATCGGAGGGACGGGCGACGTAGCAGTGGGGGCAGCGGTTCTGGCAAGCATAGGTGAGCGCCAGGTCCATCCGGTAGGGCGCGGTCAGGGGGACGGAGAAGGGGTCGATGCGCTCCAGCTCCAGTCCGACGATCGGGCAGCTGCCGGGCTCCGGATGGAGGAGGGCCTCGATCTTCTGGCAGGTCTCGCGGTAGTCGGCGCGCACGGTTGCGGCGTCGACCCGGTAGCGGCGGCGCATCGTGCGCACGACGGTTTCTTCGGGCGTACCTTCCAGGAAAAAGCGCGCGTACTCTGCGGCGGTGTGGTTGAGGTGCAACACGCGGGCCGCGTTCAGCACGAGGATCGCGTGGCCGGCCGGCTCCACCCGCAGGTGGATTTTGGCCCGGGCGCCGTCAGGCTCCAGCCGCTCGTAAGGATAGAGGCCTGGAGAAAGCGTATGTTCGTCCCTGGTCCGCACCCACAAACGCATCGTCGAATCCTGTAGTGTGCCACCGGCGCAGTGCGCCGCCAGCAGGGTGCGCCACGGGCGCAGGGTGCGCCACGGGCGCAGGGTGTGCCACGGGCGCAGGGTGCGCCACGGGCGCAGGGTGTGCCACGGGCGCAGGGTGTGCCACGGGCGCAGGGTGCGCCATGGGCGCAGGGTGCGCCATGGGCGCACCCCTACTACCGGCCGCCGCCGGCGCAGGCGCAGGCGCACCCGGCGCAGGCGCAGGCACAGGCGCAGGCGCATCCCCCTCCTCCGCCCCAGGAGCGGGAGGAGCTATAGGTCGGCTTCGGGGGCGGGTTGGTGACGCTGGTGACGCGCGTGGTGAAGCTGGTCAGGCTGCGCACGATGCGGCCGGCCGTCCCCTCGACGCCGCGGACCATCCGCGCGGCAAAGTCGCTCCCGGGCAGGTGGGGAAGCTGGATGGGCTGGGACGGCGCGGCCGGTTGGCCGGCTGCAGGGGCCACAGGCACCCACGGGCGGTAGCGCCCCCACCAGATCGGGACCGGCACCGGTTCATCCCCGAATACGCGGCCGGTGCGCTCCTGGAAATCCTCGTCCAGCATGGTCCATTCCAGCCCTTCGCTGAAGAGCTGGCCGCGCACCTCCGGTGTGGCCGCCTTTTCCACCTGCTCCCAGGCGCGCCGCACGATGTCCCGGTAGTAGGCGACGGTCTCCTTGCGGCTGAAGCCCTTCATCTTGTTGTTCACTTCGCGCACGAGGTCGACCATGACCTGGCGCAGGCGGTCCTCGTCCAGGCGTCCGTTCTTCTGCACCGCCTCGAGGAACCCGGTCTCGTAGCTCCGGAGGCCCTCCGGGAGAGTTGGTTCCACCTGCACTTTCAGCGGGTCTTCCTCGAGCACCGTAAGGGCTCCCTTCTTGATGAGGCCGAAGAGGATCATCGTCAGCACGCGGTTGAGCGGCGTCTGCAGGAGGATCGCGGCCTCCACGGCCGTAAGCCCGCGCTTGATGCCCACGCCTTCCACCTTCATCGAGGGTGGCAGGTAGGCCATCTGCCTCTGGGTCTGCGCGCGTTTCACCAGCACCACGATCAAGGCGATGATTCCTGCCGGGATGAAGAAGCATAGGCTGGTGGCGAGGAACTCCCCGACCTTGGCCCAGACGGAGGGACCCTTCTGGATCGCCTCTTCTGCAACATAGATGCGGGGGAAAGAGGCTCCGAAGATGTATTCCTGGCTGGGGATGGCCGTCTCGTTCGACCAGGCATAGACAACCCGTCCTTCATCGTCGGTGGTGACTCCGGGCTCTTCCTGAGGCCATCCTTCCGGGCTACGGTGCCACCGGGCTTCCTCCGGCTTGACTCCGGGCGGCAGGTGCAACCGCACGGTGAGGGCAGTGGTCCCGTGGACGGAATCTTTGTCGAACGAAACGGGGGAAAACAAGACCCGGACGTCATCTCCGCGGTCCTGGTAGACCATGCGCCCGACCCGTTCGACCAGTACGTGCAGGGTGCCGCTTTGGCCGGGCTGGATCGCGGCTTCGTGGAGGCCGATGCCGATGCCGGCGGGGAGTTTCTCCGAAATCTGGATGTACCCGATCGGTTTTCCGTCCACGTCCGCCCAGATGCGGTCCAGGTCATAGTCGGCGGTCGGCAGAGGGAGGTCCACCAGGTTCAGCGGCCCCGAATCCGGGTCGAGAGCAAAGGTGAGCCAGTACTCCAGCTGCACCGATCCGTCGCGCTGGACCCACACATCGACCGCTTCGTATGGCAGGGAGAAGCGAAGCGGAATATAGACGTACTCTGTCGGGCGTGGACCCTGGATAACCTCCTCGGGGATGTATTTTCGAGGAAACGATGCCCCGAGAACGTACATCCGATCCGGCGCGGCACTCGGGTGATGCCAGGTATAGGTGGGGCGTCCTTCGGCGTCCAGGGTGGCTTCGGGCTGCTCCTGGGGCCACCCCTCCGGGCTGCGGTGCCACCGGGGCTCTTCGGGCTGGGTCCCGGGCGGCATATGGAAACGGACGGTGAGGTCCGTTGTGCCGTGGGTGTATTCGCTGCCGAAGTAGGTGGGGGAGTACTCGAGGCTGGCATACTCGGGGTCGGCGTCGTCGGTGTAGATCATCCCGCGCACGCGTTCGACGACCACGTGGACGGTGCCGCTCTTGCCCGGCTCGATCGTTCCTTTCCCCAGCCAGAGCGCCACGCCGGAGCCGCTCCCCTGGTAATCGGTGCCCACATGGTCGATAGGGGTGCCGTCGACGTCCGCGCGGATGCCGCTCATGTCGAAATCGTAGGTCGGCAGGCCCAGGTCGATGACGTCGATGGCGTGTGCCCGGCGGTCGCAACTGAAGGTCAACCAGATCTCCAGGCGCACGGAACCATCGGCCTGGACCCAGAGGTCGACCACGTGGCGGTCCAGGGAAAAGGAGTAATCCTGGGCCTGGGCTGGCGCGGTCGCGAGCAATACCAGGGCGAGGCCGAGCAGGAGGCAAATCCAGCCAACACGGCGCATCGGCATCCTCCGGCGGGGTCAGCTGCATACCCCGTTCCTTACCACTTTGGTTCTTCCACCATCTGGTAGCTGGAGCCGCAGTACGGGCAGGAGACAAAGATGGCGCCTTCGAGCACCGAGATGCTCTCCTGGTCCAGCTCGGCGCCGCAGTTCTTGCACTGGATCTTGGCCATCCGGATGTCGCCGCCCAGTTCGATCTTCTGGACGATCTCCTGCGGGGGCCTCGGGCGGAACAGCTGCAGGAGCGCGATGATCCCCAGTCCGATCCCCACGGTGACGATCCCCACCCAGATCCAGCCGGTGGTTCCCTCCGGGCTAAAGGCGCCCCAGATGAAAAGAACGCCGAAGAAGATGAGGATGGCGGAGACAATATACCCGATGATCCTGCCTGCGGACATCTTTCACTCCTTGGTATGCTCACGCGGCCGGGGTTCCGAGGCCAGTATAGCATCGGCCGGTAGCGGTGTCAAAGCGCAACCGAAAGGTTTACGTTTGCGGCAGGGGAAGGTTGCGGTGAGCGTTAATCGTTGATCGTTGATCGTTGAACGTTGATCGTTGAACGTTGATCGTTGATCGTTGAATGTGGATCGTTCGCTGCGATGGGTAGCTTAGTGAGACGGACAAACGGGGCAGTATGATGGCGCGCAGAGCGGCGGTTGGCGAAGGGAGGCGCTGAGCGAGGCGCACAGCGCAATGGGACGGGAAAAGCGCTTTTGCTACAGCCCCACGGGTGCGGCCGCCGGTCGGGAGCGACCGGGAAGCCCCTCCTCCGCGCCGATCTTGCGCGGTTCCTGCGGTCGAAGCAACCATCTCCCATCCCTGGTGCTGGAGTGTGCGCTTTTTCCCAGGGCTTTCCTGTGTTCCAGCAGAGGGCCGGAACGTCGGTCGATCCTCACTCCGAAGCTTTGGCGGTCGAGCAGGCCGCGCGCAACGGCGAGGCGTATCCTCGCCCCCGTACCGACACCCCCGAAGGCGCCGGCCCGCTTCGGTTGAGCGACGCCCTGAGTAGCCCGGCGAACCCAGGCGTATCGAAGGGCAGCGGCGCCCGCAGCGAGCCGCGGTTCGAAACCCAGAAGCCGGCCGGCGCATCCGGCGGCAGGCTCGCGCGACCTCTACACGGCGCGCTCGGAATCTCGAACCATCGACGTCGATCTTTTCCGCTGGAAAACAGGAGATCCCTGGCGTTGCCCTCCGTTGTCCGGTTTCCATCAAGGTGAAAATGGACTTGTACCAAACCCGTGACCATTCGAGGCCCGCACCCGCCAACCTTTGGCCTTCGAAAGCCCCTACTGGCCCAGGTCGGAAACCTATCGGTCGGGCCCCCTTCGAACGAAAATCGGTATGCTCGGCTCGCTACACGGGACAGTTCGCTGGAAACTGGAGTCCGCCAAGTTGACGGAATGTACGCGGTGCGGTAAACTAAGGGTAGCATAAGGTTTCGGGTGTGAGGGGGATGAGCACGAAACGCGACTACTACGAGATCCTCGGGGTTCCCCGGGGTTGCAGCCAGGAAGAGATCAAGCGGGCCTTCCGCCGACTGGCGCGGCAGTACCATCCGGACGTGAACAAGTCGCCCGATGCGGAAGCCCGTTTCAAGGAGATCAACGAGGCCTACGAGGTGCTCTCGGACGAGCAGAAGCGCGCGGCCTATGACCGGTTCGGCCATGCCGGCGTCAATGGCACGATGCCCGGTCCGGGGCCTTTCGATCCGTTTGCCGGGTTCGGGTTCAGCGATATCTTTGACGCCTTCGAGAGCTTTTTCTCCGGGCGTGCCGGCGTGGCCAGCCGCACGCGGCCGCAACGCGGCGCAGACCTCCGGTACACGCTCACCTTGACCTTCGAGGAGGCCGTTTTCGGCTGCGAAAAGGAGGTCGAGATCCCCCGCCTGGAGACCTGCCCGGTCTGCCGGGGGACGGGCGCGGAACCGGGCACACAACCGGTGCGCTGTCCGCGCTGCGGTGGGACCGGCGAGGTGCGGCAGCGCGGGGCTTTCTTCAACATGATCGTGATGACCACCTGCGAACAGTGCCACGGGGAAGGGGTGATCGTGGCCATCCCGTGCCACGAGTGCCAGGGCCAGGGGCGCGTGCGGGTGACGCGTCGGCTGCGGGTCAAGATCCCGGCCGGGATCGACGAGAGTTCCCAGATCCGGCTGAGCGGCGAGGGAGAGGCCGGCCTCTTCGGAGGACCTCGCGGGGACCTCTACATCGCGGTGCGTATCAAGCCCCACCCCCATTTCCAGCGCCAGGGGAACGACATCGTCTACGAACTGCCGATCAACATCGCCCAGGCGGCTCTGGGCGCCCAGGTGGTCGTGCCGACGCTGGACGGGGAAGAGACGCTCTACATCCAGCCCGGGACGCAGCACGGCAAGACGTACCGGCTGCGCGAGAAGGGCGTGCCCTACCTGCACGGGAACGGTCGCGGGGATCAGATCGTGGTCGTGCGGGTCGTCGTGCCCACGCGGCTGACCGACCAGCAGCGTAAACTTCTGGAGGAGCTCGCGGCGACCTTCGGAAGCGAGGTGGGCAACGGGAAACGGGGCGTGTGGGAGTGGATGCGGGACGCGTTCGGGGGATCGTGATCCCGTGTAGGGAAGGGGGGAGATGCGGGGCGGCTGCTCGTGCCGCCTTTTTTGTCGGCCCAGGAGCCCGGGATGCGGGGACTGCGCATTCCCTCAAGCAGAGCGCTTGCGGAACAGGGCGAAGCGATCCTGCAGTGGCTTCTGCTTGCCGTTCTCGCACTGAGGGCGCTCTTTTTCCTGGGCTACTCCATCTCCGTGCTCGTTTTCCACTTCCCGATCGACTATGACGAAGGTGTGGCGCTCCATAGCTCGCTCCTCCTTGCGCGTGGGGAAGCGGTCTATCCGCCTCTGGAGGTGGGGCGCTTCGTCTCCTCGGTGTACACGCCGCTCTTCTACCTGCTGAGCGCTCCCTGGCTGCGCTGGCTGGGCCCCACACTCGTGCCGGGAAGGCTGATCGCGCTCTGCTCGACGCTGGGGGCCGCCGCCCTGCTGGGCGCTATGGCCCGTCGGCTGGGGGCAGGCCCACGGGTCGCCTCGATCGTGGGGCTGATGCCTCTTTCTCTGGGGACGGTTGTCCTCTGGTCCACCTTCGCCAAACCGGACACGCTCTCCCTCTTCCTGGGGCTCCTGACCTGCTACTGGTGCCTGCGTTTCGCCGAGCGGCCGCTTGTTTACCTTGCCGCACTCTGGTTTGCGCTCGCCTTTTTCGCAAAGCAAAATGCGGTGCTCCTGGGCGGGATGGGGCTCGCGTACTTGTTCCTGCGTTCCCCGCGCCGCGGCTTACTGGCGGGGCTCGCGGCGGCCGGCGCGACAGCGGGGCCTTTTCTCTTGGTCAATGCGCTCACCCGTGGCACCTTTTTCCTCCATACCTTCGCGATGCTCCGTTTTCCCTGGCTCCTTTCCCGCTTCTGGGCCATGCTCGGGCCGCTGCCGGTCCTTTTTCCCTTCCTGAGCATGCTCGCGCTTCTTTCCCTCGGCATCCATCTGGGGCGTCGCGCGTGGTTCGCGCCGCTCCTGTTCCTGGGGGGCCTGGCCGTCCTGGCTTCCGGGGCGCGTGTGGGGACCACCTGGGGGTTTCAGCTGGCGCTGCTGTTCGCGATGGCGCTCGCGGCCGGCCTGCTCCTGGTGCCGACGGGATTCTCGCGGGCCATCCGACTCGCCCTGGGAGCCTTGCTCTTGTTCCAGTCCATCCTCTTTCCCAACCCCTTGCGCTTTTACCGTCCCACCTGGCTTCCTTCGCAGGAACGCAAAGCGGAGCTGACACGGGCGTGCGCGGTGCTCCGGCAGACGTTGCCCCCGGTGCTTTCGGACGATGTCGGGCTGCTCCTTCTGTGTGGCCACGAACCCCGCTACGACGACCTTTTCCTCATGGCGCAACTGGCGCGGCGTGGGCGGTGGGACGAGGACCTCGTGTGTCGGGAGATCGAGGAGGAACGCTTTTCCCTGGTTCTCTCCGTCTACCCGCCGCACGAGTTCCTCGGAGAAGAGGGATTGACCCGCTGGACGGCGTCGCTCCTTTCCCGGGTACGGGAACACTACGGCCTGGATGCACGCTACGACGATTTCTACTTCTACCGGCCGCTCGGCTCTCCCGCGGCGCACCCGGCCGGTTGTGCGGAGGGGCAGCCGTGAAGCGCGCGCCCCTGATCGACGCCGCGGTCGGGCTGGCCTACCTCGCGCTGACGCTCGGGATGCTCTGGCCGCTCCCGGCGGTGCTCGGCCGGGCCGTCCCCGGGGACATCTTTGACATCTGGCACAACACCTGGATCCTCTGGTGGGTGAAGCGGTGTCTGGTGGAAGGCCGGGGGGAGCTCTTTTTCACCCAACTGCTCTTCTATCCCCGTGGGACGAGCCTGCTCTTCGATACCCTTTCCCTGAGCAATACGATCCTGGCGCTGCCGGTGACGGTCCTGTGGGGACCGGTTGCGGCCTACGGCTTTCTGGCGTTTTTCTCCTTCGTTGTATGTGGGCTGGGCGGGTACTATCTCGCCCAGGAGGTGCTCTCCGGATGGAAAGATCTTTCGCCTGCAGCCCGGCAGGGCGCGGCGTTTGTCGGGGGAGCGGCGATCACGTTCAGCACCTACCACCTGGCCCATCTGCGGGCGCACCTGAACCTGATCGCGTTCCAGTGGCTGCTCTTTTACCTTTGGGCGATGCTGCGGCTCCGGCGCGCAGAGAGCCGTGTCTGGAGGGCAGTGCTCGTGGCCGCCGGTTTCCTCGTGCTCACCGGCTGGAGCGACTGGCTGTATGCGCTCTTTGCCGTGGGGATGACCGGTGTCTTCCTCCTCTTTGTGCTGTGGCGGCAGCCGCGGGCGGCGTGGGGACAGGCCGCCCGCCTCCTGGGGGCAGTTGCGACAGGGTTAGCAGTGCTCAGCGTGCAATGGGTGCCGATGGTACAGGCCCAGGCGCGTGACCCTGCGGTGCGCCCTTCGCCGGCGTACGCCATCCACCTTTCCGCGGATCTCCTCGCGTATATCACCCCTGCTCCCGGGAACCCCCTCTTTGGACCGTGGGCGGCGCCGCTTTCGGCGCGCTACAACCCCACAGAGGGGTTCCTGTATCTGGGGGTGATCCCATTGGGGCTCGCGATAGCAGGGCTACGAAAGCGGTGGGAGGAGAGGGGGTTCTGGCTCGCCACGGCGCTCGGGGGGGTTGTCCTGTCCCTGGGACCGGTGCTGCACGTGGCCGGGAGGATCGTCACCTGGCGGGGAGCGCGCATCCTGTTGCCCTACGGTGTACTGTACCTGTTGCCGCTGATGGACATCCTGCGCACCCCGGCGCGGTTCGGCCTGCTCGTGGTGCTGGCGGTCGGTGTATTCGCGGCGGTGGGTCTCGCGGGCCTATTGTGTCGGCCTTGTCTCCGGGAAGCGCACCGATGGCTCCTGGCGGGCCTGTGTGCGCTGCTCCTCTGTGGGGAGCAAGCGTGGCTGCCGTTTCCCGTGACGCCGGCCGAGGTCCCGGCGTTCTACCGGCAGCTTGCGGCGGTGGGGGACGGGCGCGCGGTGCTCGAGGTGCCGCTTGCTCGCTACCCGGCCGACTACACGGAGCGCATGTTCTACCAGACGGTGCACGGCCACCCGATCTACGGGGGGTTCGTCGCGCGCGGGGCACCCCATCTGCCCTACGAGCGCATCCCGGGCTTTCGCCTCTTCCGGGCGCTCCGGCCGGTGCGCGAGATCACGGATGGGGATAGAGCCTCCCTCCGGGCGCAGGCACTCGCCGCGCTGAACCGGTACGGTGCCGGGTACGTGGTGCTCCAGCGTGCCGCGCTCGCGCAAGAGGAAACTGTGCGGCGCCTGGCAGAGGGACTGTTCGGGCTGGAGAACTTTATCTACGAGGATGGAGAGGTGATCGCGTACCGGGTGCCTCCCGTAGAGGGCTCCTTCTGGGAGCTCGGGGAAGGATGGGGAGTGCGCCTGCCGCAGCCGGCCTTCCGCGCGATGCGCGCCTTTCGGGGCAAAGCGGAGCTTTTCCTGGAGCTTCCGGCACCAGCCGCCGGGCAGGTATGCGTGGCAGGAAGGGGGCCGTGGCGGATGCTGACGCTCGTCGTGGACGACGTGGTGCGTCCGGTGGAAGAAGTCGAGGAAGGATTGTGCAGCAAGGAGATGGCGCTCGGCGCTGGCCGGCACCGGGTGCGCCTGCAGGGGCCGGAGGCGGCCGTCTACCTGGTGTGGTCTGTACGGTGGGAAACCGCGGTGGGCGGGCAGAGGACCCCCACCGCTTTCGGGAGGATTTCCACCTCCAGTCGGGTCGTGCCCTCGGAGAGGATCTCGCCGTCGGCGTGCACGGGAAGCGGTGTGGCGCTTTCCACGACCACGTGCCGTGCGCGAGCCATGTAGACCTCGCGCAGGTGGGTGTGCCGACCCCGCGTGACCTTGGGCAGATGGTAGAAGAAGACGGGGAGCGGCATCGCGCGCACCAGGCACAGGTCGAAGAGCCCGTCGTCCATCTCCGCCTGGGGGGTCAGCCAGAAGTTGGCGGCGAGGCAGCGGCCGTTGGCGACGGCGAGCATCAGGAAGCGGCCTTCCAACGTTTTCCCGTCCATCTCCACGTGCATCGGGCAGGGGCGGTAGCGCCAGACGGCGCGCCAGAGGGCGGCCAGGTACAGCGGGAAGCCGCGGAGACGTGGGAAGTGGCGCGTTTCGATCGCCACGCGGGCATCGAAGCCAATACCAAGCCCGTTTCCGAAGCAGGTATCGCCGGCACGGCCGAGGTCGATCCGCCGGACAGCGCCGTCATGGAGGAGGCGGACAGCAGCGTGGAGGTCGCGCGGGATGCCAAGCGGCTTGATAAAGTCGTTGCCGGAGCCGATGGGAAGGACGGCGAGCGCGGTAGAGGTTCCCGCGAGGCCGTTGAGCACCTCCAGGACGGTGCCGTCCCCGCCGCAGGCGACGACGACCCCTGCGCCTTCGCGAACGGCTGCGGCCGCCAGTTCGGTGGCGTGTCGCGGCCCCTCGGTGGTGACGATGGAGCAGGGCAGGCCTTCGAGCAAGGCCGGGAGGGAAGGGAGGAGGCGCGCGCCGGCACCCCGGCCGGCCCACGGGTTGACGATCACGCGGTAGTGGGAAAAGGGGGCCATCTGGGAGGTCAGCCCTGCGGGCGGGTGATCAGGCGCTCGTCCCGGTATTTGTCGCCCTCCTCGATGAGCATCACCGGGATATCATCGCGCACGGGGTACCGCCGACCACAGGTATGGCAGACGAGCCACTCCTCTTTCCCTTCCTGCACGTACTCGACCGGGTCCTTGTCGTCCGGGCATACGAGGATCTTCAATAGATCGGGATGGACGGGCATCGCGGCCTCCTGGGAGAAAAAGATAACTGTTGCAGGAAAAGTATAGCACGGTCGAGGCCGGCCGGCAAGCGGGTTGAGGAATCGCAGGAAGTGCTCTTGCAGGGAACAGAAGCAGGGGTATAATGGGGACACAAGCGTTGCTCCTCTGACCTTTGGAGCGAAAGATGGTGGCAACCCGTAAGGTTCGCCTGCACCAGGCCCGGAACCTGGCGATCTATTTGCTCCAGATCCTTGCACTGGCCGTGATCTACCACCTCGCGGTCCGGGTCGGATTGCGGCTCGCCTATGTGCAGGTCAATACCTCCCCCGTCTGGCCTCCGACGGGCATCGCGCTGGCGGCCCTGCTGCTGTTTGGCTACAGGCTGTGGCCGGGCATTACGCTGGGCGTCCTGGTGGGTTCTGTGCTCACCGGTGCACCCCCGGGCGTCGCGCTCGGCATGGCCATTGGCAACACTCTGGAAGCGCTGACGGGCGCCCTTCTCCTCCGACGGTTCGTTGGGTTTCGCAGGGAAATGGACCGCGTCCGGGATGTTATCGGGCTGGCCCTGGTCTCTGCAGTCAGTGCGGCCGTCAGCGCCACCAGCGGGACGCTGACACTGGCCCTGACGGGTCGCATCACCGCAGGATACGACACCATCTGGGTGACCTGGTGGATCGGCGACCTGCTGGGCGCAATGGTGGTCACACCGATCCTGCTCGTTTGGGCATCGCCCCCCTCCTTCCAGGGCAACGCGCGGGCATACCTGGAAGGAGGAACCCTTCTCCTGGCGCTGGGCCTGCTCACCTGGTATGTCTTCAGCAACCAGCCTCCGCTGGGCACCTTCCATCAGGCCCTGATGTACGTGATTTTCCCCTTTCTGATCTGGGCAGCCCTGCGTTTCGGCCAACGCGGCGCGACGACGGGGGTCTTCCTGGTCTCGGGGATCGCGATCTGGGGCACCGCCCACAGCATGGGGCCCTTTTCCCGGGAATCGCTCAACGATAGCCTGGTCCTCCTTCAGACCTTCACGGGGGTGCTTGCCCTGACCGCGCTGACGCTGGCCGCTACCACCACCGAGCGTCGGAAAGCCATGGACGCCCTTCGACAGCGGGTGAACGACCTCGTCATCCTGAACGATTCTTCCCGAGCGTTCCTGAACTATTCCGACCTGAGCGACATCCATCGCACCGTTTGCTGGCTGGCCGTGAACCGCCTGGGCGCGGACGCGGCCTGGATCGAAGAGCCGGCCCGTGAAGGCACATCCGCGCGCGTGCTCGCGGCGTGCGGCATCCACCCGGAAGTCGCCGGAAGCCTGGCGGTCCGGCGGGATAGGGCCAGCGGGTTCCCGGACGAGAAGCGCTGTCTGATCGGAACCCTGGAGGCCGAAAGTTCCCCCTACCGTTCGTATGCCGTTTTCCCGCTGGTCTTCGGCGGCGAACGGCTGGGCCTGCTGACCTTGCTGAGCAAGAGCCCCTCTTTTTTCACCGAGGACCGGCAACTGCTGATCCAGTCGTACACCAACTCGGCTGCGGTCGCCATCCAGAACACCCGGCTGGTGGAAGAGGTGCGCCGGGCGAACCGGCAACTGCACGCCCTCTCGCAACGCCTGATCAAAGCTCAGGAAGAAGAACGCCTGCACCTTTCCCGCGAACTGCACGACGAATTCGGGCAGTTGCTGGCCGCGCTCACGGTGCAGCTGGGGCTCCTGGAGCGAGACACCGACCACCCGGAAGCCGTCCGTGACCGGATCCGTACGCTCAAGCAGGCCACCCGCGAGATTCAGGATCAGCTCCATCAGCTGGCCATCCGCCTGCGCCCGGCAAGCCTGGACCACCTGGGCCTGGTGCGGGCTTTGGAACAGTACGTGTACGAGTTCCGCCGTCAGTACAACATCGACGTAGAGTTCGAGGCCGTTGGCATGCAGAATACCCGCCTGCCCGAGGAGGTGGAAACGGCCCTTTTTCGCATCGTGCAGGAATCGTTGACCAATGTGGCGTTGCACGCCCAGGCGACCCACGTGGACATCTTGCTCAGCCTGCGCGACAACCGCGTCGTGGCGATCATCGAGGATGATGGCGTGGGGTTCACTCCCACTCCCGTGGCCCTGGAGGGCCATCTGGGCATCTTTGGCATGCGCGAGCGGATCGAGATGCTGGGGGGCAAGTTCACCCTGGAAAGCGCACCTGGCAAAGGCACTACGGTCAGCGTAGAGGTCCCGCTAGATGGTTAGAGTGCTGATCGCCGACGATCACGCCATTGTACGCGCTGGCCTGCGGGCGCTCATCGCTTCCGAACCGACCCTGGAACTGGCGGGCGAGGCCGCAGGCGGCTACGAGGCAATAGACCTGGTGGAAAAGACCTGTCCGGATGTCCTCCTCCTGGACATCAGCATGCCGGACCTGGACGGTATTGCCGTCACCAGGAGGCTGAAACCGCGGTATCCCGGTCTGCACATCCTGATCCTCACCGTCCACGAGGACGAGGCGCTCTTGCGGGAGGCGATCCGTGCCGGGGCTTCTGGCTACGTGCTGAAGCGGGCCGCTGAGGCGGAGTTGATCTCCGCCATCCGGATCGTCACCCGTGGGGATATGTACGTGGACCCGGCGATGCTGCGTTTCCTTTTTCTGGAGGAGAAGAGCGCCCGCTCGGTTCGCCAGCCGGAAGAACCCCTCACGCCCCGCGAGGTTGAAGTGCTCCGGTTGATCGTACAGGGCTATACCAACCGGCAGATCGCCGAGCAGCTGTGCGTCAGCGTGCGCACCGTAGAGGGGCACCGCGCCAACCTCTGCCGGAAACTGGATCTGCGCAGTCGGGTGGAGCTGGTGCGCTACGCCCGCGAACACGGCTTGATCGAATGACTTCCTGAAACCACGTAGCCGCCCCCGCAGTTTCTACGGGGCGGCTACGTACTTTTCCTCCCCCCAGCTCCTGCTGAAAACCCCGAGTTTTTACGCTTGTTGCAACTCGCCTCGGTTTACTAAAATGCAAAATGGATTGAGTCATCTATCTGCAGGGTGGCTATGGCTGATCTTTCCCGTGGAGCACCTGGCCGGACCCCCCTGATTGGCATGCGCGGCATCACCAAGGCCTTCCCAGGGGTGGTCGCCAACGACGGCATCGATCTGGACGTCTACCCGGCGGAGATCCACGCGCTGCTGGGGGAAAACGGTGCCGGCAAGAGCACCTTGATGAAAATCCTCTACGGCTTCTACCGGGCCGATGCCGGGCAGATCTTGGTCAACGGCAAACCGGTTTCCATCCGTTCCCCTCAGGATGCCCGCAAAGCGAACATCGGCATGGTGTTCCAGGATTTTACGCTCATCCCGGCGCTCAGCGTGGCGGAAAACATCGCCCTGTTCCTGCCGGACCTCCCGGCCGTGCTGAATTTCGGGGAGATCCAGCGCCGGATCCGGGCCTTCTCGGAGCAGTACGACCTGCGCATCGACCCTCAAGCGATGGTAGCGGAACTTTGCATCGGGGAGCGGCAGAAGGTCGAGATCCTGAAACTGCTGCTTTCCGGAGCGCGGGTGCTCATCCTGGACGAGCCCACCCGTGTGCTGGCCCCCCACGAGGTGCAGGCCCTCTTCCACGTGCTGGACAACCTTCGCCGGGACGGTTACGCGATCATCCTGATCACCCACAAGGTGAAAGAGGTGCTGGAGTGCGCCGACCGGATCACCGTCCTGCGCGGTGGGCGGGTCGCCGGCTCCCTCCGGCGCTCGGAAGCGAGCGAGGTGGGCCTAATCACCCTGATGTTCGGACAGGAGTTGACCAGCCCGCGGGTGGAGCGGCGCAAGGTGCGGGACGAGGGCGTAGCGCCTCTGCTGGAACTCCGGGGGGTGGAAACGCGCCCCAGCGGCACGGAGACCCGCCTCAAAGGGATCGACCTGCAGGTCTATCCGGGCGAGATCGTCGGGGTGGCTGGCGTTTCCGGCAACGGGCAGCGGGAACTGGGCGACGTGGTCCTGGGGATGATCCCGTGTGCTCGGGGACGGAAAATCCTCTTCGGAAAGGATATGACGCGCGCCTCGATCGGGACGATCCGCCGGCACGGGGTCGGTTATGTGCCGGAAGACCCGCTGAACATGGCGGTGGCGCCGTTTATGACGGTGCTGGAGAACATTGCGCTGACCCGAACCGGGCACTATGCCCGCGCCGGTGGACTGCGGATGGACTGGCAGGCGGTACACAGGGACGTTCAGGAGGCGATGGAGCGGTTCGGGTTTCCGTTCTCCCTCTACGTGCCCGCCAGGACCCTTTCCGGCGGGAACCTCCAGCGCATGGTGATCCTCCGGGAGCTCGCACCCGGCCCCCGCCTGATCATCGCTTCCTACCTCACGCGTGGCCTGGACGTCCGGAGCGCCATCGCGGCCCGCCAGGCGCTCCTCCACGCCCGGGACGAGGGTGCCGGAGTGCTGCTGATCTCCGAAGACCTGGAGGAGTTGTTCGCGCTCAGTGACCGGCTGGCGGTGCTCTACGGAGGTCGAATCGTGGGGACATTCCAGCCGGAGGATACGGACGTCTACACAGTTGGCCGTCTGATGACTGGGGCCGAGGTTTCCCATGCGTGAGACGACCCCCTTTTTCCGCTCCGCCAGGTTATGGCAAAAATGGATCGACAGCGTGGCCCGTTACACGCTGATGATCCTGCTTGCGCTGGCGCTTTTCGGGCTGATCCTTCTGCTTTCCGGCAGGAACCCGCTGCTTTCGTATCGGGACATGTTGAAATTCACGCTGGGGAGCGCGTACGGCTTTTCCGAGGTGCTGGTGGCCATGACCCCTATGCTGCTCACGGCCCTCGCCGTAGCGCTCCCCTCCCGGCTCATCCTGATCAACGTGGGTGTGGAGGGGCAACTGTACATAGGGGCCTGCTGTGCGACCTGGGCCGCGCTCACCTTTTCGCACCTGCCCGCGTATCTCCTGCTGCCTCTGATGGCATTGCTGGGGATGCTTGGCGGCGCGTTATGGGCGCTCGTCCCAGGCTACTTGAAAGCACGGGGGATCGTGAACGAAACGATTACCACGCTCCTTTTGAACTCTGTCGCCCCCAAGATCGTCTCCTTCTTCATCTTCGGTTTCTGGCATTCCCCCGTCGATACCGACAAGACGGCCAATTTCGTCCCCGCGGCCCGTCTGCCCACCTTCTTCGGCACCCGCATAGACCTCAGTTTCTGGATCGCACTGGCACTGTTGGGCGTGTTCTGGTGGTTTATGAAATTCACCCGCTGGGGCCTGGAGATGCGGGCCATCGGAGGGAATCCCCAGGCGGCGCGGCGCAACGGCATCCCGGTGGGGAGCTACCTGGTGGCCGCGATGTGCGTCGGCGGCGCCATCGCCGGCCTGGCTGGCATGGCCCAGGTCTCCGGGTACTACGGCCTGCTGCTGGCCAACTTTTCCCGGGGCATCGGCTATATGGGCTTCCTGATTTCCTGGCTTTCTTTCGGCGACCCGCTGGGCATCCTGTTGATGTCCTTTGTGGTGGCGGTCATCTTTACCGGCGGCAACTTGCTCCAGTTGACCCAGGCGCTACCCTTTGCCGCCATCAACCTCCTCCTTGCCCTTACCCTCTTTGTCGTCCTGGCGCGGGTGCGATTTCCGGCATTTGCGAGAGGAAAGGCGTCATGACCCTGCTGTCCGTCCTTGGGGTGATTTCCAGCGCTATTTTTTCCGGGACCTCGCTCCTCTATACCACACTGGGCGAGGTCATCACGGAACGCTCGGGCATTGTCAACCTGGGGCTGGAGGGGGTATTGCTGGTCAGCGCCTCCTCCGGCTTTGCGGTTACCTGCCGGACCGGGAACCCCTACCTGGGCGTGTTGACCGCGGCGCTGGTCGGCGGGCTGATGAACCTGGTCCTGGGGTACGTGGTCGTCACCCGTGGGGGGAACCAGCTGGCCAGCGGTCTGGCGTTGATGTTCGCCGGCTTCGGCCTCAGCGCCCTGATCGGCAAGCCGTACGTCGGGGCCAAAATCCACGGCCTTCCCCGCATCCTGCTGCCGGGCCTTGCGAAGCTCCCGCGCCTGTACACTTCCCTGTTCCAGTTCGATATGCTGATCTACCTGGCCATCCCGACCGCCTTCCTGGTCTGGTGGCTGCTGTATCGCACCCGCTGGGGATTGGGGCTGCGCGCGGTAGGCGAAAGCGCGGACACCGCGTTCGCTTCGGGCCGCAACCCGTGGCGGATCCGCTACCAGGCCTTGTTTGTCGGCGGGCTGCTGGCCGGCCTGGGAGCCGCGCACCTCTCCATCGCCTACGCGATGAACTGGACCGAGTATATGACCGGCGGGCGCGGTTTCATCGCGGTGGCGCTGGTCATCTTTTCGAAATGGCACCCGTTGCGCGCAATTGTCGGAGCGCTGTTGTTCAGCGGCGCGGTCGCCTTCCAGCTCCTGCTGCAGGCCAGCGGCGTCAAGGTCTCCCCGTTTCTCCTGGATACCATCCCCTACTTCCTGACCCTGCTGGTACTGATGGTTTGGGGTGGTACGCGCCGTTATGCGGCCCCGGCCAGTCTGGGGCGGGTCTATCACGGGACGGAATCGTAGGACAACTGCTAGCCGTTGTCCTACATCGAAGGAGGTGAGAGAGAACGACGTCAGCACGCTTTCAGCCCGATTGCAAGGAGGAAAGACGATGAACAGGAGTCGATTCGCTTCCCTTGCGGCGGTCGTGACCTTGCTCAGCCTGCTGTTGACGGCGTGCGGGCCGGCCGCCACTCCGACCACCGTACCGCCGAGCGCACCACCGGCTCCGCCCACCGCCACGCCGGTACCGCCGACGGCGGCCCCGACCCCGACGCCGGAAAAGCCCTGCCTGATCATCGGGGCGCTCTACGGCGGGCCCATCACCGACGCCGGATACAACCAGGCGATGCACGACAGCGTCATGGCGATCAAGGAAAACATCGCGTGCGTCCAGATCATCGAAGCCGAGAACGTCCCCGACGAGGCGGGCGCCACCACGACGATGGAGAACATGATCGCCCAGGGCGCCAAAATGATCATCGCCACCGCCTTCAACCACCAGAATCCGGCCTTCGAACTCTCCAAGAAGTACCCGGACGTCATCTTCGAGCACGCGGGCGGCTGGATGATGGGACCCAACTTTGCCAACTTTTTCGGCAAGCCGCCGGACACCTGGTACCTCATGGGCGTCGCGGCCGGCCTGATGACCCAGTCGGGCAAGCTGGGCTTTGTCGCCGCCTTCCCGCTGGGCTGGACGCTGACCTTCGTCAACGCCTTCACGCTCGGCGCCCAGTCCGTCAAGCCCGACGTGCAGACCATCGTGGCCTTTACCTTCGCCTGGGGGGATAGCGCGAAGGAAGCGGACGCGACCAACTCGCTCATCAACCAGGGCTGCGATGTCATCACCATGCACGTGGACTCCCCGGCAACGGTCATCTCCACCGCCGAGTCCCGGGGTGTGTACTCCATCGGCTTCCAGTCGCTGGCCGCGCAGCAGTTCGCGCCCGAGTACTGGATCACCGGCGTCGGCTACACCCTCGGCGGAAAGTTGACCTGGCTGGCTTCCAAGGTGATCGACGGCACCTGGGAGCCGATCTTCCTGCGGTGCGGCCTGGCCGATGGCTGCATGGCGATCGCGCCCTTCGGCCCAAAGGTGCCCCAGGAAGTCCAGGACCGCGTGAACCAGGTACGAGCCGATCTGGAGGCGGGCAACATTGTCGTCTTCAAGGGGCCCATCGTGGACCAGGACGGGAACATCCGCGTCCCCGAGGGCGAGGTGCTCACCGACGACAAGATGAGCGCGGTGGACTGGTTCGTCAAGGGCGTCATCGGAAGCCCGAAGTAACAGCGAGATTCGCCGAATGGGGCATTGGCAGGTTATCCCTGCCAATGCCCCAACGGTGAAGGCCATGCGACTGCAGGTCCTGGATACTGGCAAGACGGTTCACCAGTTGCTCGTTCCGGGAAAGCGGGGGACCGTCCTGGGGGTCGTCTCCCAGGCCATCTATTTGCGCGACGATTCGGGCGAACTCTTCTGGCTGACGACCGCGGAGGTCCCCCGCCATCCCCGGGGCATCCGAAGCCCTGTGCCACTGCCCAGGGTGCCGGTGGGCGCACCGTTCGCGGTGGACGAGCCCGGCCTTCTGAGCGTCGGGCCGGACATCGTGCTGGACTACCATCGGGCCTCCATCTGGAGCCCGCCGGCGTTCTCCTCCAAGGGGGTTCTGCCGCTTTCGGCCCTGCCAGAACGGGTCCGTGCCGCGTGCAGGGCCGTCGAGAGCTTGCCCTCCCCGGCCGGCCTGGGAGCTCTCCTGCCGGAAAGCCCGGGGTCCGTCGCGGACACCCGACCCTTCTCCTGGGCGGCGGGACAGCCTCTGGCTGTACTCCCTTTGCCCGTTGTCGAGGAGATCGCCGAAGCCTGCCGAAGGCACGACATCGCAAAGGCGCTGGCCCGGGCCGAACCGCTGATCGGCCTGGGGGAGGGGTTGACCCCCGCGGGGGACGATTTCGTCGGAGGGCTGCTCTTTTGCCTCTACTGGTTCTCCCGTCTGTATGCGGACCGCCTGGCCACCGTGGATCTGGCCGATGCCATAGGCAGGTTTCGCGGGCACACGAATCCGATCAGTTTCACCCTCCTGAACGACCTGGCTAACGGCCAGGGGGTAGAACCGCTGCACGAATGGCTGAGGGGTATCTTGACCGGGAGTTCCCTGGACGTGCTGCGACATCAGGCTGCACGCCTGGTCCGGATGGGCCACTCGACCGGGTGGGGCCTGCTGAGCGGCGCGTGCATCGCCCTGCTTTGGGGGTCCGGTTGAAAGGGGTCGCTATGGACATCAGACAGGAAATCGAAAAGGCCAACGAGGAAGCGGTCCGCCGGATGGTTCAGGGAGAACCTGTACTCGTGGACATCGCTCCGGCCGGGGAGGTGATCCCCGGTATGGAAGGCAAGCTGGTCACCCACGCAGGCCCTCCCCTCCCCTGGAAGGAAATGTGCGGTGCGATGAAAGGGGCCATCATCGGGCAGGTCCTCTACGAGGGCTGGGCCCAGAGCGCGGACGAGGCTGTTGCTTTGCTCGAAAGGGGGGCCATTCGCCTGGAACCGAACCATCACCATCAGACCGTCGGTCCGATGGCGGGCACGATCTCCCCTTCCGCGCCGGTCTGGGTGGTGGAAAACCGCGCCTTCGGCAACCGGGCATTTTGTCGCCAGGTGGAAAGCCATCAGCAGTTCGGCAACTACAGCGAGGAGGCGCTGCAGGGGCTCCGGATGTGGCGGGACCTGTGGGCGCCGACGCTACGCAAAGCCCTGCACCACATCGGAGGCCTGAACCTGAAACCGATCATCACCCAGGCGCTCCAGATGGGGGACGAACTGCACAACCGCCACAGTGCGGCATCCAGCCTGTTTGCCAACGCGATGGCGGTGGCGATGGTCGAGGCTGACCTCCCCCGCTCGGAGCTGCTTCCCACGCTCCAATACATCACCCAGCACAACCTCATCTTCCTGGGGCTGGCGATGGCTGCGGGGAAAGCCCTCGCCGACCCGGCGATGAACATCCCGTACAGTACGATCGTGACCGCGATGTGCCGTAACGGGGTCGAGTTCGGCATCCGGGTCAGCGGGCTGGGCGAGGAATGGTTCACTGCCCCGGCTCCGGTGGTGGACGGCCTGTATCTCCCGGGCTACCGCGCGGAGGATGCCGGCCTGGATATGGGCGACTCGGCCATCACCGAGACCGTCGGCTGGGGTGCTTTTACCATCGGCGGGGCGCCGGGTATCCTCAGCCTGGTGGGTGGGACGCCCGAAGAAGCACTGGCGTACTCGCGTGAGATGCGCAAGATCACTGCGGCCACACACCCGGTCTACCGGATGCCCATCCTCGGCTTTGCCGGCATCCCCATCGGGATCGACATCCGCAAAGTGGTGCAAACGGGCATTTCCCCCATCATCGACACCGCGATCGCCCACAAGGAACCCGGACACTCCATCATCGGTGCCGGCCTGGTGCGCGCCCCGCTGGAGTGCTTCAAAAAAGCGCTGATCGCTTTCGGCAGGAAATACCAGCTGGGTTAGGGGGAAAGTGCTATGGCTTCCGGCCTGGTCGTCCGCAAGAACCAGTACTACGACTCGGTCTTCCTGATGCGTGTGAACCGGCGCCTCCTGGAGGTCAGGGGAGTACAGCGGAGCGCCGTCCTGATGGCCACTCCGGCGAACAAGAAACTGCTCGCCGAACTGGGCTTTCGGGACCCCCAGATCGACGCTGCGCAGCCCATCGATCTCATCGTCGCCGTGATCGCGGAAACCCCGCAGATCGTGGAAGAGGTGCTGGGACGGCTGGATGAGTGGTTGCAGCCACCCGAGGAAGGCGCTGCCGAAACGCGGTTGCATCGCCTGGAGGAGGCTCTGGCCAGGAAGCCGAACGCCAACCTGGCGCTGATCTCGGTGCCGGGGGAATATGCGGCGCGCGAGGCGCGCAAGGCCCTGGAAGGCGGCCTCAACGTCTTCCTGTTCAGCAGCAACGTCCCGGTCGAGGACGAACGGCGCTTGAAAGAGTTCGCCGCACAGCGGAATCTGATCGTGATGGGGCCGGATTGTGGGACGAGTCTGCTCGGGGGAGCGGGCCTGGGGTTTGCCAACGCGGTGCGCCGGGGCCCGATCGGCGTCATCGGCGCTGCCGGGACCGGCATCCAGGAGTTCACCTGTCAGGTGCACCACGCGGGGTTCGGCATTTCCCACGCCATCGGTACCGGCAGCCGGGACCTCTCCGATGAAATCGGTGGCTTGACGACCTGGGCCGCGCTGGAGGCGCTGGAGAACGACCCTCGGACAGAAGTCATCGTCGTTCTTTCCAAACCGCCAGGTGCAAGGACCCTATCGAGGCTCCTCGCGCGGCTGCAGGCCTGCCCGAAGCCCGTGATCGGCTGCTTCCTGGGGGTGTCCTCCCGAGACAGACCCGCGGGGGCCAACTTCGAGATCGTGCGCACCATCGACGAGGCGGTCCAGGGCGCCATCGCGGTGCTCACCGGACAACGGCAACCCTTCCCGCTCGAACTGTCGCCGGAGGAACGGGAGCGGGCCGCTCAGGAGAAGGCTCGCTGGGGTGCCGGACAGAAGTACCTGCGCGGCCTGTTCGCCGGAGGGACGCTCTGCTACCAGGCCCAGCAGATCTTTCAGGGTGCTGGCATCCGGGTCTATTCCAATGCACCTCTGGCGCCGGTGCACCGGTTGGCCCATCCGGACGAGAGCCGCGAGCATACCGTCGTGGACATGGGAGACGAATACTATACCACCGGCAAGCCCCATCCCATGATCGACGGCACCGTGCGCCGGGAGCGCATCCGGAGCGAAAGCCGCGATCCGGAAATCGCGATCTTGCTCCTGGACTTTATCCTGGGCTACGGGGCTTCCAGAGACCCGGTGGGGGACCTGATGGACGCCATCGTGGAAGCTCGAGAGACCGTCCGGCGACGCGGGGGTGCGCTCACGGTAGTCGCCTCGATCTGTGGGACCGATGGTGACCCGCAGGACCTGGCGCTGCAGACCGGCCTGCTCAATGAGGCGGGGGCCGTTGTGTTTACCAGCAGCGCCCGGGCGGCGCTCTTCTGCAGCGAATTGTTGAAGCAACATTAGGGGGCACAGGTGGCCACTTTCGCCGAGTTGCTGGAGGGCCCGGTTGTGGCGATCAACCTGGGATTGAGCATGTTCGCCGAGAGCCTGGAAAGCCAGGGGGTCGAGGTTGTCCAGGTGGACTGGACCCCGCCGGCCGGCGGGGATCTGGAGCTGGCGGAACTGCTGGACCAACTGCTCTAGAACGCCATCCGGTTGAACATCCTGGGCTGTCGCTATGGCTCTGGACAGGCGGGACCGGCCATACGGCCGCCCCGCCTGTTTATCGCCAGCCTTGCCGGGGTATGTCAACACCTGCAGCACCCGTGCCCCAGGGCCGGCGCGCGCACAAGGGCGCGCCGGCCGATTCCGCGACCTTGGAGGGAACAGCCGGCCCTCCCCTTGCTGGTTCGAAACTTGACGCCGGATTCCGTCGGCGCGGAGAAACAAGCGGCCGGCCTGGGGAAAAGGGCCTCCTCCCTTCGAGCTGTACCCTGGGCCGATTTCGGCTCTGGTGAGGCGTCTCAGCCCAAACGGTCGAGCAGGGCCAGCAACTCCTCGTTGGGCGGGATGTCGTCCATCGCGTGGCCGTAGTGGATCCAGCGGACCATACCCTCCCGGTCCACGATCGCCTGAGCGGGCATCCGTCCCAGTTTGAACAGGTTGACCTCCTGGCCGTACCGTTTGAGCACGATGTGCTCGGGGTCCGGCAGCCCGACAAAGGGCAACTGTTCCTGCTCCCAGTAGCGAGCGAAGGCCTCCGGGTTTTCCGGCCCCACGACGACGATCTCAGCCCCGCGTTTGACAAATTCTGGATAGTCCTGGCGCAACTGCGCCATATGCCGGCGGCAGAACGGTCACGCAAACCCCCGGTTGAAGACCAGGACGACGTGTTTCTTCCCCCGAAAGTCCGAGAGGCGCACCATCTGCCCGCGAAAGTCCTTCAGGGCCAAGTCGGGCGCCGGGGTGTGAACGGCTACTTTCGCCATAGGGCCTCCTCTAGACCGGTGCCAGCGTGCCGAACCAGATGAGCCAGGCCAGCACCGTCTTCGCGACCAGGCTCAGGATGATGTATACCCGTTCGCCGAAAAGATAGCCCTTCCAGCGGCCGACCTTCTTGTACTGAAGCACCATGTTGATGGCAAAGATGTTAAAGAGGACGAACAGGGTGGGAACGATAGCGTAGACAAAGGCCGGCGGTTTGGCATCCCCCGAGTTGACTGCCCCCATGAAGTACAGGAAGA
>JBDOIE010000237.1:0-2359 GCA_041082245.1 Chloroflexia bacterium | reverse complement strand
GTTGCGCAGGAGGGTCTCTTTCTCCTCGGCCGAAAGGCGGGGGTAGGTCTCCGAAAGGCGTGCCGAGCGCGTGGCTTCGACCCGTTTCAGCGATTCGTACATCTCAGGGGTATAGATCATCAGATTCCTCCTCGTATAATCTGTTCTGTGGATGGTGCCAGCCCACCACCCACTTGACGAACAACGGAATCCCTGGCATTCTGGAGGCTGGTCCAGAGAGGGCAGCTCTGTTCCTCCTTGTTGCACCTGAACAGGTGACTTCTTCCGAAGCATGTGCCCCTCGGCCCGATGGGTACTTCTCACGCGCATCTTGTTCCGAACCCGCCGGGGCCTGGGTAGCAGCCCCAGGGCGCATCCCCCGACGGGGGGAGTTCTCATTGCCCGCGAGGCTGTTGACCTCATCGGGTGTCAGGGATTCCTCCTTCTCTGGGCGGACGGCCACAATCAGAACCGTATTGGAGGTGTGCTATGACCAATCCGCTCTTGGTGGGCGTGGACGTCCACCGCCAAAGCAACACCATCGCCGTCATGAACAACCAGGGCGTCGAGGTTGCGCCGCGCTTCCGCGTGGCGAATAACCTCCCCGGCACCCAGGAATTCGTCCGCCAGGTGGCCGAACTCATGACCGCGGGCGACTTTGATGCCCTGGCCATCGCCGCCGAAGCGACCGGCTGGTACTGGTTCCACTTCTTCCAGACCCTCAGCCGGGACCCCGCTCTGCAGCCATGGCCTCTCACCCTCCACCCGTTCAACCCCCGCGTGACCGAGGGCTTCAAACGGGCCTACATCGACCTGGACAAGACCGACCCCAGCGACGCTGCGGTCATCGCCGACCGCCTGCGCTTCGGCCGCGACCTGCCGGCGCCCTGGCAACTCGACGATACCTACCTGCCCCTGCGCTTCCTGACCCGCTATCGCTACCACCTGGTCCACCAGCTGGCCCGCGAGAAGGCCTACTGCCTGGCCGTCCTCTACCTCAAGGCCAGCGAGTACGACCTCCCCGACGAAGACCGCCGGCCCTTCAGCAACGTCTTCGGCGCCGCCAGCCGGGCCGTGCTGCAGGAGTTCGCCTCCCTGGAGGAGATCGCTGCCCTCCCCTTCGACGAGTTGGTCGAATTCATCGACCGCCACGGCAAGCGCCGCTTCGCCGACCCCGCCGAGAACGCCCGCAAACTCCTCCGCGTTGCCGCCGACTCCTACCGCTTGCCGGAGGCGTTGCAACCACCGATCCAGGCCATCCTCGGCTGGTCCTTGCAGCACGTTTCCTTCCTGGAGCGCCAGGTCAAGCGGGTGGATACGGCCATTGCCGCCCGGATGGCGACGATCCCCCAGACGCTGGAGACGATCCCCGGCATCGGCCCCGTCTTGGCCGGCGGTATCCTCGCCGAAATCGGGGGGCCGGCACGCTTCCACTACCAGGAGCACAAGGTGGCCAAGTTCGCCGGCTTCAAGTGGCGCCGGACCCAGTCGGCCGACTTCGAGGCCGACGAGACCCGCCTCACGCGCACCGGCAATCGTTACTTGCGCTACTACTTCTGCGAAGCGGCCAATGCGGTTCGGATGCGCGACCGCGAGTATGCCGCCTACTACGACCGCAAGTACCACGAGGTGCATACCCACCAACACAAGCGGGCCATCGTCCTGACGGCTCGCAAGCTCGTCCGGTTGGTCGTCGCGCTGCTGAATACGAACCAGCCGTACCGGGCCCGGAGGAACTGAGCCGCTTGTCCTGCACCACCTCGCCGGCGCGCGGCTCCGACCCCGTCGCCCAGACGAGGCTGGAGTGCGCGAAAGGTCCTGGCTTCAGGTCTGCGGTTGGTAAAGTGCTTCGCCGCAGGCTTATGCGCGCCTGCCGCAAAAACGCCCTTGTGGTGCTTCAATCCGGACTTGACAAATCACCGCATCGCTTCGTCATCGGTTTACATTATACCACAACTCGGAGAATTTGTAAACCGGCTCTGCGGAATTTGCTCTTGTGTCCATCTGCTGCGTCCTCTAGCGGATTCCCCCGCCACACGCGCGCTCGTCAGCCCTTCTCTCTACACCTGGCCCGCCAGACCTCAAACCATTGCTCCGCAGCCTCCTTTCCGACGATTTCCAGAACATCCTCCGACCACGCCCCCGTCCATCCACGGTCGGAATACTCCTCTTCCAACATACTTTCCTCCACCGGGTCCAGCGGCGGCAAGGCCCGCGCCATCCGCAGCCACCTCTTCGGGGGCTCGTCGCCGGCCCGTAGCCGCTTGACCAGGATGGCCCGCCGCTGCTTAGGGGTCAGTTTTTCCTGTTCGTCAAGGTACATCATCCAGGCCCGCATCAGCGGCAGGGGTACACGGCCGGTCAGCTCCCCCTGGGCGGG
>JBDOIE010000228.1:0-1239 GCA_041082245.1 Chloroflexia bacterium | reverse complement strand
ACGGGAAGCGGGAAGCGGGAGGCGGGAGTTGGGAGTTGGGAGTTGGGAGATGGGAGATGGGAGTTGGGAGTTGGGAGTTGGGAGTTGGGAGTTGGGAGTACGGACATCGGAGCTGGGAAACGGGGAGGGGGTGACAACCTCCAACCTCCAACCTCCAACCTCCAGCCCCCGTCCCCTCCCCCGAACCTGCCAAAATGGTACAATAACCTCAACCATTTCCCCTGCCCCAGCCTGCCCCGGAGCTGCCCTTGTCCATCGAACCGACGTCGCAAATCCGCCCTGTCCAGATCGAACAGGAGATGCGCACGAGCTACCTCGATTACGCGATGAGCGTGATCGTCTCGCGCGCCCTCCCGGACGTCCGCGACGGCCTCAAGCCCGTCCAGCGCCGCATCCTCTGGGGCATGTACGAAGGCGGCGCACGGGCAGGCACCGCCTACCGTAAATCCGCCGCCACCGTTGGCGACGTCATGGGGAAGTACCACCCCCACGGCGACCAGGCGGTCTACGACACCCTCGTCCGCATGGCGCAGGATTTCTCCCTGCGCTACCCCCTCGTCGATGGGCAGGGCAACTTCGGCTCCGTCGATGGCGACCCGCCCGCCGCCATGCGCTACACCGAAGCCCGCATGTCGGCCATCGCCGAAGAAATGCTCGCCGATATCGACCAGAACACGGTCGACTTCGAACCGAACTACGACGGCCGCCACGAGCAGCCCTCCATCCTCCCGGCCCGCATCCCCAACCTCCTCCTCAACGGCTCGGCCGGCATCGCCGTCGGCATGGCGACGAGCATCCCGCCGCACAACCTCGGCGAAATCGCCGATGCGGTTTCCATGCTCATCGAAAATCCGGAGACCACCACCCTCGATGACCTCCTCACCGTCATCCAGGGCCCGGATTTCCCCACCTACGGCATCGCGCTCGTCGGCAAGGACCGCGCCCAGCTGCGCACCGCCTACGGCGAAGGCCACGGCCGCATCACCATGCACGCCCGCACCCACGTCGAAGAATCGAGCCGCGGCCGCACCAGCATCATCGTCACCGAACTCCCGTACCAGGTGAACAAAGCCCAGCTCATCGAGAAAATCGCCGACCTGGTGCGCGACCGGAAAATCGACGGCATCGCCGACCTCCGCGACGAATCCGACCGGAACGGCATGCGCATCGTCATCGAGCTCAAGAAAGAAGGCTCCGTCCAGCAGGTGAAAAACCTGCTCTTCAAGCACACCGCGATGC
>JBDOIE010000220.1:0-2318 GCA_041082245.1 Chloroflexia bacterium | reverse complement strand
CGCATCGCCGTCTCCTACCCTGTTCGACGCAATGTCCAGAGCAGCGCCGTGGCCAGCGCCAGAAATGCGAGCCCGCCCACGCCGATGATCAGCCAGCTCCACCAGGTGCCGGGGACCAGGATCAATCGCAGGAAGAGCGCCGCCACCACCAGCCCCACGGCGATCAGGATGCCCAGCGCCAACCGCAGGGAAAGCGTATCCAGTACCGCGAGCGGCCCTTCGGTGCGGCGCAACTCCACGCCGACCGTCCAGTCCCCCCGTTGCAGCCGGCTCAAAAGGGTTGGTGTGGAGATGGGAAGGTCGACCAGCAATGCGCTCCAGTCCACCAGCGCAGACCGGAAGCGCTCGAACACGGCACGCGGTGAAGTGGTTTCCCGCAGCAGGCGTAAAGCGTAGGGCCGGGCGACGTCGAAAGGGTTAAAGTCGGGGTCCAGCCGGGTGCCCACGCCCTCGAGCATCGCGAGCATCTTGCCCAGGAGCCACAGCTCGGCCGGTAGCCGCAATCTCCGACGGAAGGCGATCGGCATCGCCTCCTCGAGCACCGCGGCCGCGCGGATCTCTTTCAGAGGCCGGCCGGCGTAGGCCTGGAGAAGCCGTTCCAGGTCGCGCCGCAGCCCCTCGCGGTCGACCCCGGTCTCCACCAGGCTCATCCGGAGCAACTGTTCCACCAGGGCGGCAGTATCCTGCTGGACCGCCGCGGCCAAGAGAGAGACGAGTTGTTCGCGAAGGGAGCGCGAAAGGTACCCGACCATGCCAAAGTCGACCGCCGCGATGATATCGCCGGGGAGCACGAAGAAATTGCCCGGGTGGGGATCGGCGTGGAAAAAGCCGTCCTGGAAGATCTCCTGCATGACGATCTCGGTCGCGTGGAGGGCGACCCGGTGCCGATCCACGCCCGCGGCCTCCAGGGTGGGCAGATCGTCCATCTTCAGGCCGCGGACACGCTCCAGCGTCAGCACGCGGTGGGTGGTAAACTCCCAGTAGACCCGGGGGATGTAGAGGTACGGTTTCCCGGCAAAGTTGCGGCGGAAGCGTTCGGCGTGGTTCGCCTCCCGTCGAAAGTCCATCTCGGCCCGGAGCGTGTGCCCGAACTCTTCCACGATCCCCGGCAGGTCGTACATCTCCACTGCGGGGAAACGCTCCTCGGCGAGCTGAGCGAGCCGGCGCAGGATCTCCAGGTCGGTGGCCACAAGTGCCTCGATCTCCGGCCGCTGGACCTTCAGCACCACCTCTTCCCCGCTCTTGAGCCTTGCCGCGTGCACCTGCGACAGGGATGCAGCCGCGAGCGGCTCCTCCTCGAACTCTGCGAACAGCTCTTCCACCGGAGCCCCGAGCTCCTCCGTGAGGATACGGCGGACCTCGGCCACCGGAAAAGGCGGTACCCGGTCCTGAAGGCGTGTCAGTTCAGCGACGAAGGCGGGCGGGAGCAGATCGGGCCGCGTGCTCAGCACCTGCCCGAGCTTGATGAAGGTAGGCCCCAGCTCCTCCAGGGCGAGCCGCAGGTGGTGGGCCGGGGGAAGCGTGGGCACAGCCCGCCGCCTGGGGAGACGGACCCAGCGGGGCCCGGCGCTTTCCAGGAGGAACCCGAAGCCGTGGCGGAGGAGCACACGGCTGATCTCCCGGAAGCGTTGCCAGCGCCGAGGCAGGAGATAGAGACCCATCGCCTTTTCCTGCGGGGTCGGCGGCCTCGAAGGGGGTGAAAGCTTACCGCCGGCCCGGGCAGGGACGCGCGTCGGGCCGGCGGTGGGCCTTACAGGCGGCTGAGGAGATCCTTTTTCTTCTGCTCGAACTCCTCAGGTGTGATGATCCCCTGGTCCCGCAGCGCGGCCAGCTGCTTGAGCAGTTCAGGGACACTCTGGGGTTGAGAACGGGCAAGGATCTCCTGCCGCTTGGCCTGGTACTCCTCTTCGGTCAGCACTCCCTGGGCACGCAGCGCATCGAGCTGCTTCAGGAGGTCTGCGCCCGGAGCGGCGGGTGCCTGCATCGCCTGGGCCATCGTGCTGGCCAGGACGCCGCCCAGCCCCACGCCGGCCCCGAGCCCCAGGCCCGCGCCCGCAAGCCCGCCGGCCCCTTCTGCGCGCGCCGCGTCACCCATCGCCCGGGCAGCTTTGAAGCGCATGTAAGCCGACATATCGCCGATCGCGCCCATCTGAGCCCGCTCGTCGATCGCCTTCTCGACCTCTTCCGGGACGGTGATGGCGTTGATGTAGAAGGCCTTCAGGTTCAGGCCGAGCGCGGCGAAATCGTCCGCGACCCGGGCGCGCGTGGCGCCCGCCAGCTCGTCGTACTGGCCGGCCAGGTCCAGGACCGAGGTCAGG
>JBDOIE010000123.1:0-1783 GCA_041082245.1 Chloroflexia bacterium | reverse complement strand
GACGGCGGTGGGGCCACGTTCAGCACTCGCGGAGGCTACTCGCTCGGCGGGACGATCGGCCAGCCGGACGCCGGCGCGCTATCCGGTGGGGGGTACACGCTGGGCGGCGGCTTCTGGTCCGGCGGCGCGGCAAGGCCCGTGTACCGCATCTACCTGCCTCTTATCGTGAGGCACTTCTAGCCTCCACCTCGACCGACTGTACCTGCCCTTGCTCCAGGGAACCACCTGTACGACAGGGGCGGGAACTCCCCGTGCAGCCCAAGGACCGCCTTCTGCTAACGTCCCGGCATTCCTCAGCAGGCGAGCCAGAGAGAGGAGGGGCTGGGGCTGGCGTGACGCTCAGGGCCAGAGTCCCTTCGTGCCGACTCGTGTCCGCAACATCGGCGGCGAACTCTTGACAATGGGCGACGGGACGCGTATATTGTAATTGAAATGTTACCCCGTCCCCTGCGAAACGTGCGAACCTTGTGCTGCAAGAGAGGAGGTGGGAAGAGCGAGACAGCGCCGCGTCGCTCGGTCCGTGTGGTTTAGGGGAGGTGCGATCATGACGAAGCGGGGAATCCGATCTGGGAGTTTCTCCCTTGTACTGGCGCTCTTGCTCATCGTCTTTCCGCTGATGCACGGCGCTGCTCCGGCCGCGTTCTCGGCCTCTACCCGCCCTGCTCAGGGGGGGTGTCCCAACATCAGCGCGATCGACAACTTCTATCCGTCGCCCCTGGTGGGCGCTTCCTTCTCCCTAAACTCCGATACCGCGACCTACTACTTCGACTCCCTGGAAGACAGGAACCCGGTGAACGGGGTGCCAGGGCTTATCGCCTACTGCATCTACCCGGCCCAGCCCCCTGGGAACCCGGACTCGGCTGTAGCCCTGGCTCAGGGTGCCAATGGTGATCCCTTCGAGGTACACTGGGGCTCGCAGCAAGGCTACTTTGCCTTCGTGCGGGCAGACGGCAACCCGAGCAACATCCCGCTGGACGGCACGACCGGCATCGTGATGGGCACAGCGACCTGGACAAGCGCGACTCCTCCAGTATCGCAGACGATCCTGCTGCATATCAACGATCAAGAGGAATGTCAGCGTCTCTACGGAGGAAACGAGGACACCTGTTTTGTTTTCCCGTGGAACCAGCCCCCGCCACCGCCCTGCAACGGTAACCCGGCCTGCAAAGAGGTTGTGATCGACGAGGCGATCACGACAGATCCCCTCACCGTGCCGGCCCATACGCTGTTGCACATCCACTATACTTACATGATCGTGAACCAGGCGACCAACGACTTTGACATGATCTTCTACCCGCCTACGCCAAGGACAAGGGACATCAACAGCGGTGGGGCCAAGGACTATTTCGGGTGCGAGCAGATTCCCGACCCCGAGGGGCAGCCGGGAGGCTGGGGTACATTCCCCAACTATCAGGGTACAGGTTTCACGCTCCGCATGACCGTTCCCAATCCCGGTGCGGGGTGTACCCAGAGCCGGTTCACCTTCACCGTCCGTAACGGGCAACCGTTTGTGCTACACCCCGGCGAGAGCATCGTATTCACCGTCGATATGGTCACGCGCGTCAACCAGGGCGGCCATCAGGAGTATACGAGCTGCGGCCCGCATTACCTGAACTCCGGATTCACCGTCAAGTGGTTCCAGTCGGACGATGGCGCGCTACACAGCTTCACCACGTTCCCGCCGATCGTGGTGAACGTCGTGGGGTGCGAAAAGGACGTGCGTGAGGATATCGCCCTGCGGTAACCAGACCTGCTGTAGGGGCGGCTGTAGGGGCGGCTCCTT
>JBDOIE010000177.1:0-1045 GCA_041082245.1 Chloroflexia bacterium | reverse complement strand
GAACGTTCCGGTGTTGCTGCGCTTTGTGCGGGATCGCTTGTGGTGTGACATTGCCGTCACCGGCTCGGAAACGCCGTACACGATCCGCGTGCGCGTCGGCCGCTCAGAATGAGGGAGGAGACCTATGGTGCACAGTGGAAGGACGCCGATACCGCGCGCCGTCCAGCTTCTTCTCTTGCTCGGGGGGGTTGCGCTGCTCTTCTTCGCCGTGCAGGCGGTGCTCCAGGCCGCTGTTCCCTCGCCCCGTCCGCTGACTCCAACCGTCGTCAGCCCAACTGCCACGCCTGCGGTTTATCCTTCCCCTACGCCGCTTCCGGCTAGCACCGAGCGTGCGGACCTCGCGGTCGTCCACAGCCGCGTCGTCCTGGGGCTGCGCTACAACAACCCCGCCGCGCTCTTTAATGAACTTTTCCCCGATTCAGCTGCTGCCACGGACTATCCGGCTTTCGCCCAGAGTTTCGAGGAGGTCACCCGCAGAGAAGGCCCCATCGAGAGGGTGGATATGGTCTCGCCCCCTGTGCCGTTGCAGGACGCACCGTGGGAGGGAAACTGGGCCGAAGCGACGGTGGACCTGGTGCGGGGTGGCGTCGGCCGGCGCTACCGGGTGGTGTACACCCAGATCAACGGCCAGTGGTGGCTGTTCGGCACCATTGAGGTGACAGGCACACTTTCTACTCCGTGAAGAAGGGGGATAAGGCGATGCCGTCCGGAGGAAAGAGGCGGGCGTTCCTCGGTTTGGCCCTCGTGCTGCTCCTTGCTTTCGCTACAGCAGGAGTCCCTGCGCGCGCGAGCAGCCCGGCACAGACCCAGCACCTGCCGCCGCGGCCCCTGGTTTTTGTCCACGGCTATTGCGGGACCGGAGACGACTGGCTGCGCCCGGAAAAGATCCGCACGCGTCTGGTTGAGGAGTATGGTTATGATCCGGAATGGATCGAAATCTTCTATTACCCCCCGGGGCAGGGACATGAAGACAATCGGGGGGACATCGCCGAAATCGCGCGGGGCTTTGCCCAGACGGTCGAGGCGTTCCGCCGGCGGGTCGAGA
>JBDOIE010000155.1:0-3944 GCA_041082245.1 Chloroflexia bacterium | reverse complement strand
TCAAAGGTGACTGTCACCTCCCCTACCTCCCTGTCACCACCCCCTCACATCCTCCAAGAACTGTTCGACCGGCTCAGGGAGTGCGCAGCCGCGCACGTAATCCAGCACGAGTTCCCGATACGCCGCCGCTTCGTCCACCCAAGCCCGCACAAACGTCCGGTCCGCCAGCGTGCCGTTCCGTCGGCCGATCCGCTCCAGATAATTGTGGTAGTACGTCCCTGGTTGCCAGGTAAGGATGTCTCGGCGGGCGTAGGGCATAACCTCCTCCAGAGGAGCCGTTACGAGTCGCATAGCCGATCGGGTGATAGCCCGTTGACAGTCAGCTAGAGGTGATTGTCAGCGGACTGTTTCCACTCTTTTACCACAAAACGCACAGTTTGCACAACCTCGGGCTTGAGCTTCGCCGCCGGATGCTGAATGGTGTGCAGGACCGGGTCGGTTGCCGCATGCTCTACAACGTACAGCCAGTACTCTGCTCCCAGCCGCTGTGCCATCATCCACTCGTTGGGGGTAAGGACCACCGGCCCGGTGGCCGCGCGGGCCTTGACCTCAATGTAGCGCACAACACCGTCAGGGGCCTCCGAGCGGACGTCGTATCCCAGATTGCCGGCAGATACATCTTGGGGAAAACGACCTTGGGTCCGCTCGTATTCCATCGCCACGCGCATCCCTACTGCCTCTATAGCCGGGTCCTCCCGCATTTCTGGCTCCGGCACCTGTGGTATGACGCGCGCCACGCCTAGAACGCGGGGAGTACCCGGAAGCAACGCGGTCTGGCGGCGGATTTCCCCTTCGAGGTTCCGCCGACGGGCCCGCAATTCCTCTAACCTCCGCTCTTCGTTGCGAACTTCGAGATCGAGAACCGGCTCGCCCTGAGCCCGGCGGGTTTCGTAATCGATCAGCCGGGCCTGCGACTCCAAGATCAACTTGTCCAGCGAACGGAGGCCGTACCGCCGCCGGATGTCGGCGTGGCGCTCCCGCTCCCGCAGGAGTTCGGCCCGGTACTCCTCCAGGACCGTCTCGGCAAAGAGGGCAACGACGGGTTCCTCCGGCGGGGGCATCTCCGCATCGTTCCTGGGTGGCAGGGGGAGCAGGTCCCAGAGGACGGAACTGTTGACAGGCTGGGGAGCGCCTCCATCGGCGGGCTGGAACAGGGCGAACAGACGGCGGCCTGCCACTTCGGCCGCGCCGTCGAGGATTTCTCCCTCCAGGAACCAGAGGTAGCCGTCCAGCCGGCCGTCGGGGTCGGCGAACACTGCCCCTCTCTGCAAATCATCGGCGCACCGCTCCAGGAGTCGGTCGAGCACACTCTCCAGTAACGGGTGGCCTGGAGCGACAAAAATGGCATCGCTTCGGCGCGCCGTTTCTTTGTCAAAGGCGATTTTGCCGTACTCCCGGAATACCTCGCCGTACCGGTTCCGGAACGACGAAGCGACATTCCGTAGGTCCAGCGGCACATAGGGTACACGCCAGAGCCCGTCCTGCCGGCGCTCCAGTCGCAGATTGATGAACGAAGCGGCCCGCTCGAAAAAGCGCTCGACGTATTCGGGAACAAGCCGGTTTTCTCGCGCCTTCCGATCTTCACCCAGAACGCGCTGCAAGTCGATGTGACGGGTTGCGAGTGCCTCTAGCGCCGCTTCGCGCACGCGCCTAACCGCCTCTATATCAGGAATTGCTTCTATCTCGTCCAGAATCTGCTCCAGCGTCTTCCGGCGGGCGATGGCGTCCACGATCAGTTCCTGGAGGCTTCGGCCCACGACCACCTCGCCGATGACGTCAAAGACGCGATCGCTCCCCAGGGCGGCTCGGATTCGCTCCAGTTTACGGAACAGAGCGTCCATCACCCGGCCTTCCAGCGTCTCGATCGCCACCAGGTTGTAGATGTGCACCTCCTTCTGCTGACCGTAACGATGGATGCGTCCCAGCCGCTGCTCCAGCCGGTTGGGGTTCCAGGGGATATCGTAGTTGACCATCAGGGAGCAGAACTGGAGGTTGATCCCTTCGCCGCCGGCCTCGGTGGAGACCATTACCTGGGCGTGGTCGTGGAACTCGTGCTCCGCACGGATCCGTTCGTCCAGCCCCATCGCACCGTGCAGGGTGACTACAGAGTAGCCCCAGGCCCGCAACCGCTCCGCCAGGTACTCCAGTGTATCTCGCGACTCGGTGAAGATAAGGATCTTCTCGCCGGTTTCCCGGATGCGCTCGTCTTCCATCACCCGCCGTAGTTCGTTCAGTTTCGTCTCTACCTCGCGGGCTTCGGCACGGCGGGCCAGGCCGATGAGGTCGTCCAGGGTGCGGATTTCTGCTTCCAGTTCCTCCCGGGTCTCGGCGGCAGTCAGCCGTTCCAGCAACTCCTCTTCTTGGCGGAGCCGTTCGGCCTCCGGGGCGTCTTCCAGCGCCTCCTCGTCCAGGCTGTCCCGTTCGGCCAGCCAGCGGCCCAGGCGGTGAAGCTCTTCCAGCCGCGCGCGGCGCCGTTCCAGCGAACGACGCGCGGCCCGCACGCTGGAGGCGAGCCGCCGCTGGAGGATCAACAGCGCAAAAGCGACGTTGCGTTTGTCGGCGGTGAACGCCCGGTTGTACTCCTTCTGGACGTAGGCGGTCACCGCGTTGTAGAGTCGTTTCTCGTCGTCGTGGAGGCAGAAGGTCTGGGTGTGTATGTGACGGGGCGGGAAGAGAGGCCGTCCGGCGAAATCCCGCAGGTCCTCCTTGAGCCGGCGGAGGAAGAGGGGATTGTCCCCTCGATGAACGGATTCCATCAGCAGGTCGGGGGTGGCGAACATTCCCGGGACCAGGAGATCCAGAAAGAGGCGGAAGTTTTCCGGGTCGCCCCGGTGGGGAGTGGCGGTAAGGAAGAGGAGGAAGTGGCTGATGCGGGAGAGCACCTCCCCCAGGCGGTAGCGCTGGGTCTTGGTGACTTTTTCTCCATAGCGGTAGGCGGCGAGTTTATGCGCCTCGTCCACGATCACCAGGTCCCAAACCGTCTCCGCCAGGCCGGCCAGGACCTCATCCTGCTTCGCAAAGTCCATCGAAGTGATGACCCACGGCTGTTCCTCCCAGATGCTGCGGCCCCAGGTGGCACTGATGACAGCGCGGTCCACGGCGATGAAGGTCTCGGCAAAGCGTTCTTTCATTTCCCGGAGCCACTGGTCCTTGAGATGGCCGGGCACGACGATGAGCGCGCGGCTGATCAGGCCCCGAGCCTTGAGTTCTTTCAGGAGGAGGCCGGCCATGATCGTCTTGCCTGCACCGGGGTCATCGGCCAGAAGGAAACGGATGCGGGGCTGATGCAGGATGCAATGGTAGACCGCGTCTATCTGGTGGGGCAGAGGGTCCACCTGGGAGACGCTAATAGCAAGCAACGGATCGAACTGGTAGGCCATGCGGATCCGGTGGCTCTCCAGGGCCAGGAAGAAGGCCTCGGCGTTCCCGTGGAACGCCCGGACGGTGGGAGTGGCAATCTGGATGAGCTCCAGGTCCGAGGGATAGAGCAGGCGGCTATAGAAGTGCTGAGTGCGCTGTCCCACAGCCTCCAATTGGACCGCCTGTCCGATCCGCCGGATCGAGAGCACCCGAAGTGGCTCATCCCAATAGGGACCCGTTACAATCTGACCGGGACTCAACCGTTCCATCGGCGCACCGCCTCTTTCGCAGGACGCTTCCTTCCAGAGCCCCATGGGCGTGGTCGGGGAAACACAAATCCGGCTTCCTTCCAAAGTATACCCGAATCTGGCATTTTGTCCAGACCCCGTAGCGAGTGTGCTTTGTCCCGATTATGGCAGGAGCCTACGGATTCCGGCTTGCCCATCTGGAAACATGCATCCCGGCTGGACTTCCCCCTTGTCAGCACCCGGGTTAGCATGGTATACTTCAAGCGAACGAGGAAAGGGTTGGGGAACGGGTCCAGAGCGGAGTCACCTGGGGAGGTCAAGCCATGCATGCGCAGA
>JBDOIE010000147.1:0-3055 GCA_041082245.1 Chloroflexia bacterium | reverse complement strand
CCAAAGTGAAAATGGACTTTTCTGGTATAATCGGGCCGGTGCAGCCAACGCCTTTTGCGGCGAAGCGTACGAGGCCTGCCACAAACGGATCCGGGCAAGAGGCACCTTCAGGAGCAGACTCTGATGCCGATCTTTCGTCGCCCTCCCACGGCCGAGTACCTCCTTGTCGGGCTCGGAAACCCGGGCGAAACCTACGCCCGGACACGCCATAACGTCGGCTTCCGCTGTGTGGGCGTGCTTGCAGAGCGGCACCGCCTTTCCTTCCGGCAGAAGCACGCCCAGGCGCGGCTCGCCATTGGGGAAATCGCCGGCCGCCCCGTCGTGCTTGCCCGGCCCTACACCTATATGAACCGCAGCGGCACTGCCGTGGCCGGCCTCGCGCGCTGGCTCAACCTCGCACCGGAGCGCATCCTGGTGATCTACGATGACCTCGACCTTCCCCTGGGGACCATCCGCCTGCGCGCCAGGGGAAGCGCCGGCGGCCATCGGGGCATGCGCTCGATCATCGAGGCCCTGGGGACGGAGGCCTTCCCCCGCTTGCGCATCGGGATCGGCCGGCCGCCCGATCCCTCCGAAGACCCCGTCGACTATGTCCTGAGCCCGTTCACCCCGCCGGAAGAGGCCGTCCTTGCTGGCGTGCTGGAACGCGCCGCCGATGCGGTGGAGTGCTTCCTCCAGGAAGGCTTGGAAGCGGCAATGGGGCGGTTCAACCGCCCCCCGGAGGAGGGGGGCCGGATGAAAACCTTCCGCGTGGCCGACGAGCTGTTCGCGCGCTTCCCGGGCCTGACGATCGGCGTCGTGGTCGCCCACGCGCTTCAGCCGCCCAGGGATCCGGAGGCGATCGCCCGCCTCCTGGCAGGCGCCCAGGAGCGCTTCCGTGAGGCGTGGGGCGGCCGGCCGCCCCAGGAGCACCCCCGCATCGCCCCCTGGCGCCGCGCGTTCCAGGCGCTCGGGCTGTCGGGAGTCAAGTACCCGAGCTCCATCGAAGCGCTCGCGCGCCGGGCGCTTTCCGAGAAAGGCGTCCCCAGCATCTTGCCTTTGGTCGATCTGTACAACGCCGTCTCCCTCCGTCACGTCATCCCGATGGGCGGGCACGACCTGGATGCGATCGAGCACTCGGTCGTCCTGGGGCCTACGCGCGGGGGCGAACGCTTCCAGGCGCTTTTCTCCGAAACTGTGGAAACCGCGGGCGCAGGAGAAATCGCCTACCTCGACGGAGAAGATGTCCTGACCCGCCACTGGGTGTGGCGGCAGGGGCACAAGGACCGCATTACCCCGCAAACCCGCGCTGTCTTTATCCCGATCGATGGCCTGCCGGAGGTCGGGCCAGCCGTAGTGCAGGCGGCCGCCGAAGAGGTCGCGGCACTCCTCGCGACCCACTTTGCCGCAAACGTGCGGATCGCCTGCGCGACGCGAGAGGAGCCCGAGATCCCCCTCGATTGAGGTCAAAGCGGGCGCTAGAGCGGGAAACCGTTCCGGGATCGACCGCTCCTACCGCAGCGGAATAACCTGAAGATCGTCGAACAGGATGCGCACCCCACCGTCGGAACGTGTGCCGGCAAAGATGCCGACGTCGCCCTCCGTAAAGTCTGAATCCCGGACACGGTGGAGGAGCACCCCGTTGACGCGGAGCGACAGCTCGTCCCCGCGACACAGGACGGTGATGCGGTTCGGAAGGAGGTTCCAGATCGCCGGGGCGGGGGTCCACGGCACCAGCGCGCTCCACTCGTCCCCGAGCAGTTTGTAGAAGGAATATTCCCCTACGCCGCTCAGGGAAAAGGAATAGAAGTTGTCGGCGTCGACGTAGCGGCAGATCACCCCGTAGTCGCTGTCGAAGGGGCCCGCGGATTGTTCCGCGACCACCTGAACCGCGACATCGGTGAAGGTCTCCCGTAGCCGGCTCCAGGCGATCATCTCCGAGCCGAGCACCTCGATCCGGTACCTGCCGTCCTCGTAGCCACGGTCCACCGTGTCCGAGCGGCCCTCCGACCACTCCCCGGGCTCCTCGAAATCCTCAAGGATCACGCCCAGTCGATGCACCTGCTCCTGGACCTGGAATTCCAGTTCCTTCTGTGGGTGGCCGTCCAGGCAGGCCAGCACCCGGTAATCCCCGGGCACGAGGGGCACGGGTTCCACCAGGAACGCCAGCAAAGGGTGATCGTGGAGGTTGCGCGAGGTCGTAATGACGCTCGTCCGATCCGGGGTTTCGTCCCCCGGGAAGTACCAGTAGGCCTGGAAGGTCGAATAGAGGCCCAGGTCCGCACGGGCTGTGAGGTACACCACCTCGTACGGCGCAAAGGTGTTCGTCCGTCGGAGCGGGGAGTCGTCGCTATCCACTAGCCAGGCCAGGCTGAGGCCGCGGATTTCGGAAGGCAAGGCTCCGGGAGGAGGGACGACGCGGAAAGACAGGCGCTCCACGAGCTCGCTTCCCCACTCGCCTTCCGGTGCGACTTCCACGCGGTAGTCGCCGAGCGCCAGGGGCCTGGAGGGCGAAGCATCGAGCGAAAGCACAACCGTGCGGCCCCAGGGCGCCGGGATGCCCGACGCGGCCGGAAGGTACTCCTCGCTCCAGATCTCCTCGCCCAGGCAACCGGTATGGTGCCAGCGCACGTGCAAACCGTGCCCGCGCGGCGGCCGCCAGCGCAGCTGCAGCTGGACCGGGGCATCCGGGTAGAAGGCGGCCATCCCTTCGGCCGCCGCCGGTGTGGCCCCAGGCGCGGTGAGCGCGAGGACGCGCAGGAGCGGCCGGCGTGGCCAGAGGAAGAAGAGCAAGGCGGCGATAAGGAGCGCGAGGCCGGCCGCGGTCAATGCGATCCAGAGGAGCATTTTCCTTCTTCGTGCGGGTGTGGAGGGTTGCACCGGCGCCTCGGCGGCGGAAGGCACAGCCACCAGGAGCACACCGCAATGGGGGCAGGTGAAAGCCCAATCGGGCACCTGGCTCTCGCAGTTCGGGCATTTCATGGGAGGCTCCTCCTGTCGGCCACGAGCCGCCAGTCGCTGACGGCTATAGTATACCACCGGGAAGGCCGGCGGGCCAGGAGGTCGTGCCACGTTC
>JBDOIE010000130.1:0-12045 GCA_041082245.1 Chloroflexia bacterium | reverse complement strand
GCGGTACACGGGCCTTGCCGCGCCGCCGGACCAGAAGCCGCCGCCCAGCGTGTACCCCCCACCGGATAGCGCGCCGGCGTCCGGCTGGCCGATCGTCCCGCCGAGCGAGTAGCCTCCGCGAGTGCTGAACGTGGCCCCACCGCCGTCCACCGTCCACCAGCCGAGGTCATAGGTGGCCTTGGGCTGGTGCGCTACCACGGGCAGGATGGTGATGCCGAGGAGGGTCGCCCCGAGCAACAGCCAGGCGATCCGGTGCATCGTTCACCTCCTGCCTTTATGGCTCGGCCGGCACTCGCTCGGGGTAGAGGTTAGGGTCATTGTCAGCCCAGGGGGCCGGCGCCATCCTTGTATCCTCGTAACCCAGCCGCTTGGCCACGATCCGGTAAGAGAACGACACGTTGGGATCACCGGACCAGAGCCGCACCTCGAAGTAGGCGGGCGACCGCTGGCTCACATAGACCTCGGCCGCCCCGTAGACCTGCAGGAAGACGTGGTAGGGTTCCTCCAGGTTGACCGTCTGGGCGTAGAGCGGGTCGATGGAGATAACAGCTTTCCCGTCCTGTAGCCGGCCGAAGCCATAGTCGGCGAACCAGACTTCGGTCGCCTCTTCGGAGTAGAGCAGGCGGCTCCCGCTGCTGGTGCGGACGACGGCGTTCTTGGTTCCGCTGGCTACCGTCAGTCCCACCTTGCTGGCGGGAGCCGAGATGTAGACCCCGTTTCCTGCTGTGGTGTAGAAGTAGCCGGACCAGCCGTCGGGCGAGTCCGCCCGGCCGTACAGGCCCATCCCGGTGCCCGTCGTGGCCTGGTTCCGGCCGTAGATGGCGGCGTAGCCAGGAGTGGAGGACTCGCCGATAACGGCGTTCGGGCCCACGCCGTAAACTCCGACACCGGAGGAGGTGGAAGAATTGTATCCATACACACCGACCCCTTGGGCGCTATCGACCCGGCCGTACACGCCGTAGGTGCTACCGGTGTTCGCAGTGGCCCAGCCGAAAACACCCCTGCCAGCCGTGCTCAGGCTATAACCGTACACTCCACTGGTAGTGCCGCTGGTCGCGAGGGCACTGCCATGCACGCCGTGGCCGCCGGTGCTGTTGCTCTCGCCGATCACCCCGTGAGCAGGACCGGTGGTCGCCGTCGCCACGCCGTACACGCCACGGCCAGATGTACTGTCGCTCTGGCCATACACGCCGTAGGTGGTGCCGCTGAGCGCAGTCGCCCGGCCGTAGATGCCGCGGCCCTGGGTTGTGTCGCTGCGGCCGTACACGCCGGCGTTGCTGCCGCTGGTAACACCGGCAAGGCCGAGAACGCCTGTACCTCCAAGACCTACACCGACCACGCCGTAGCCGTCGGGGCTGTCGCTCTGGCCACATACCCCGCACGTCTCACCGCTGGTAGCGGTGGCCCACCCACGCACGCCAGCGCCCCAAGGACTCGGACTCGTTCCATATACACCATAGTTCAACCCGGCCGTGCTGGTGGCCGCTCCGTACACGCCCGTTCCCGAGGCACCGTCGCTGACTCCATAGACGCCGAAACCTATGGGGCTGCGGCTCACGCCGTACACCCCGTACGTCTGGCCGCTCTCGGCGGTGGCCCGCCCGAACACGCCGTATCCGAGGGTACTGTCACTCACTCCCAACAACCCGCCGCTAACCGAGCTGGTGACGGTGTTGCGGGCAACCAGGACAGCGCCGCTGTCCACCGCCTCGATGATCTCTGCCCCGGGACGCAGCGAAAGGGCGTAAGGAACCGCTGTCAGGGCCTGGCGTGGGGCCAGGGTGAAGAAACCGGGATCTCCGGGGCAGGCCACGGCGATCTCCAGCCAGCGGGCACTGCCCCGGAAGGCATAAGGACCAAAGTCGAGCGGCACGGTGAAGAGTCCGTCGGCGATGGCTACGGTTGTGGTGATGGCGCCCCGCAGGTTGCCGGCCGTGGCGTCATCGTAGAGGCGGAAGGCCATCGTGCAGGTAGCGCTGAAAGGCCGGCCGTCCTTCTTCAACTGCCCTTGGTAGGTGAACTGGCTTCCTACTGGGAGCTCGACCTCCCCGCCAGACTGGCCGACCGGGACCATCGGGCCGCGGCCCTGAGCCATGCTGAGGCCCACAGAGAGCACCAGGACGCCCAGGGCAAGCAAGATGGGGCTCATCCTTTTCATCGGCGCGCCTCCTTATCCTGCAGGGCGGCGGCTCGCCCCGCAGATCTTTCATCCGGGAGCCGACCCTGAAAGCCGCCTAGGCTGCAGTCAACCTAATCATATGAGCAAGGCGTCCGGAAAGCGTCCGAACGGGAACGTTAATCGTTAATCGTTAATCGTTGATCGTTGCCGTGACTCGTGATCAGTTGCGACCCGGAGAGGAGTGTGCTATACTTTTCGGCACATTACCCCCTCCCGGATGCCGCCTGCCAAGGAGGCACTCAACCCAGTTCCCGGCCCGGTCGAGTCCTTTCGCCGGTGCTGAACCATAACCTTGAAAAAGGAGGTGATGCGAAGGAACTAGCCGGCCCCTTATCCCCCTGTACTGTGAGAATGCAAGGAGGTCAGGATGCCCAGGCAGAAGTGGTGGACCATACTTGGGCTGTTGGCTCTCCTCGTGGGGCTCCTGCCCGGCGCGGCTTTGGGGGCACTTTCCCCGGACTGGTCCAAGGTGGACCCTGCCCTGCTGGACCGCCTTGCGAAGGACGGGGAGGCCACATTCTACGTCATCCTCAGCGCCCAGGCGGACCTCACAGGAGCAAAGGACCTGAAAACCAAGGCGGAAAAGACGGCCTACGTCTTCCAACAGCTCCGCCGCATCGCCGAGGAGACCCAGCAACCGCTCATCCGCTACCTCGAAGGCCAGGGGGTTCCCTTCCGACCGTTCTACATCCAGAACATGATCCGCGTCCGCGCCGGCCTCCCGGTGGTCGAGTGGCTGGCCGCCCGGGCCGATGTGGCGCGCATCGTTTCCCCGCCCGACCCTCGCCCGGAGCCGATCGACCGCTCGGCGACACCGGCCCAGCGTATCGCCGGGATCGAGTGGAACGTCGCGCGCATCCACGCGCCCGAGGTGTGGGCGATGGGGTACACGGGCCAGGGGATGGTCGTCGCCTCGAACGACACCGGCGTGGAGTATACCCACCCGGCACTCGTGGGCCACTACCGGGGAAATCTGGGGGGCGGCGTCTTTGACCACAACTACAACTGGTGGAACGGGCCGGGCGACCTTTTCCCGCACGATAGCGACGGCCACGGCACCCACACTACCGGCACGATGGTCGGCGACGATGGCGGCGCAAACCAGATCGGGGTCGCTCCTGGCGCGAAGTGGATCGCCTGCGGCGGGCTTGCCGGCGTAGACCCCCTAGAGTGCTTCGAATTCTTCCTTGCACCCTGGGACCTGCAGGGGCAGAACCCCGATCCCACCAAGGCTCCGGACGCGATCAACAACTCCTGGTACGATCCTTCCAGCTTTGACTACCGGCCGATCATCCAGACGCTGAACGCGGCCGGCATCGCGGTGATCAAGTCGGCCGGGAACCAGGGGCCGGTATGCAGCACGATCACCAACCCGGGTTACGTGCCCGAAATCATCGCCACCGCCGCTTTCGCGCAGGGGGATGTGATCGCCTCGTTCTCCAGCCGCGGCCCGAGCAGCCAGTACGGCCAGACGATCGTCAAGCCGAATGTCGCCGCCCCTGGGGTCAGCGTGCGCTCCTCGATCCCGGGCGGGGGCTACACCTATTATAGCGGCACCAGCATGGCCGCCCCCCACAGCACCGCTGTGGTGGCCTTGATGTGGAGCGCGGCGCCCTGTATTGTGGGCAACGTGCCGCTGACCAAGCAGCTCATCGAGGAAAGCGCGGAACCGCGTATCGATCCCCAGTGTCCGCCCTTCGTCGACCACCCGAACGACGTCTGGGGCTGGGGGATCCTGAACGCGCAGGCCGCCGTCCAGGCGGCGATCGCCCACTGTGGGGAACAGGGCATCCTCGAGGGGCACATAACCGAAGCCGCTCCGCTGAAAGCTCCGGGCGACCCGCTGCCGGACATCACGGTCGTAGCCGAACGGGTCGGGGGAGGCTCCTGGAGCGCAACCACCGATGCGAGCGGCTACTACTCCCTTACCCTGAACGCCGGCGTGTATACGGTGACCGCAAGCGGCCCGCGCCACACGGCCCATACGGTCAGCGGGGTCGAAATTCTTAGCGCTACCGTCACCACGCTGGACTTCCAGCTGGTGCCCAAGGGGCTACTCTTCGGCTATGTCAGTGACGCCGATACCGGCACCCCGCTCGCGGCTACGGTAACCGTAGAGGGCGTGGGAAGCGTGTCGACCGACCCCGAGACCGGCTACTACGAGATCTACCTGGATGAGGGCACCTACACCGTAACGGCCGAGGCGCCGGACTACTACAGCCAGACGGTGACCGTGGCCATACCGGCAGCCACCCCTGTGCAACAGGACTTTCAACTGGTGGCGTTTCTTGCCGTGGTCCCGAGCCCGATCGAAGCTACCGTGGTGCTGTACCAGAGTACCACCGTCCCCGCAACGATCCTGAACCATATGGCGGTCGACTACCCCTTCCAGTTCTACGAGCAAGAAATGCGGACAGGCCAGGAAGGTGACCCGGAGCACGGCGGTGGACCGGATCCCTTCGGGTACACGTTCCTGGACTCGAACGAACCCGGCGGCCCGCGCTACAACTGGATCGACGCGACCGACGGCACGCCGCTGGATCTCGCGGATGACGGCGAAGCGAACGTGACCCTTCCATTCGCCTTCACCTTCTACGGAGTCTCCTCGACCGCCATCCGCGTGGGCAACAACGGCGGCATCCTCTTCAACGCGACAACGGGCGATGTGCCGTTGACGAACAGCGACCTGGGGAGTACGACCGTCAACAACCTGATCGTCCCCTTCTGGGACGACATCGACTCGGATACGGGGAACGTTTACTACAAGGTCGTGGGGACGGCGCCTTACCGGATCTTTGTCATAGAATGGTACGACCGGCCGCACTACAGCAACATCGGCGACGCGACCTTTGAGCTGCTCCTCTACGAGAGCACAAACAACATCAAGTTCCAGTACCAGGACGTGGTGTTTGGCAACGCCTCGTACGACTATGGCGCAAGCGCCACGGTGGGCATCCGCCAGAGTGGGAGCAACTACCTCCAGTATTCCTACAACCAGCCGGTCCTCTCCGATGGGCTGGCCATCTGTTTCCGCTACCCGGGGTCTCCCCCCTGCGATCCCCTCGATGTACCATGGTTCAACACGAGCATCACCGCCGGTACGGTCGCTGCAGGGGGCAGCCTGAGCTGGACGAACGCCTTCACCGCTTCCCCCGCCTTCGGCATCGAACAGCCGGGCGAGTATAGGGCCCTGCTGCTGGTGCAGCCGACCGTAAGTGGCCTCCCCGCGAAGAGCGTGCCGGTGCAGCTGGAAGTCCTGCCCACCGCCACGATGGGCCGGGTCATCGGCACGGTGACGGGCGACCGCCCTGGAGGTCCGCTCCAGGCGCAGATCCTTATCGAGGGAGCCGGCGGGGTGACCTACACGGTGGCGACAGACCCCGACACCGGCGCGTACGGCTACTGGCTGGAGCAGGGAACGTACACCCTGACCGCGTCCGCCGAAGGTTACGTCAGCCAATCGGCGACCGTGGAGATCACCGCGCAGCAGACGACCACCCAGGACTTTCAGCTCGCGTTGCTTGCCCCCTGGATCGTGGTCACGCCTGTCTCACTGGAGCAGGACCTTGTGCTGGGGGAGACCGCAACCCGGACGCTTGCGATCACCAATGCGGGCCTGCTCCCGCTCGAGTTCCGCTTCAACGAAGGCAGGGCAGGCTACGCGCCGTTGCCCGGTATTCGGTCCAACCCCATCCTCCTGATGGGCGATGACCTGACAGCCTCCGACTGGGATACCTACCGCATCGCCCTGGCCGCAGCCGGGGTCGCCTGGGACGAGTGGAACCTCGATACGCAACCTTTCCCGACCGCCGCGCAGCTTGCGCCCTACGACCTGCTCATCTGGGCGGACGAAGACGTGCTGACGCCAGGCGATCCCGAATGCCAGATCGTGGCGGATTGGTTGCAGTCGGGCGGGCGCACGCTCTTTGCGGCCGGCCGTGACTTCCTCTGGGACCTGCAGAACGGGACCCCGGGCCTGGGCGAGCACAACCTGTACCTGCTCTTCAACACCACCTACCTGGGCGACTATGCCGGGAGCACGATCGCAACCCTGGACGGCGTCCCCGGGGACATCATCGGCGACGACTTTGCTCCGCCCAACGGGCTTCTGCTGGCGATGACGCTGGACAGCAACGGCGACTATGCAAGCGAGACCGCGGGCGCTCCCACGGGGCTTGTCTACGGTCCCGGCGGTGCAGGAAGCGGCCACTCCGGCCTGACCCATTACGAAGGCAGCAATTACAGGACTGTGTGGCTCGGGGTGAACTTCCACGACGGGCTGACCTCGCAGGAACAGCGCAACCAGTTGATGGAAAACATCCTGAGCTTCCTGATCGGGCTCGACGTGCCGTGGCTGAGCGAGGAGCCGATCACCGGCACGGTAGCCCCGGGCGAGGCGGTGCAGGTTACCGTAACGTTCGACGCAGGCGTTGTGGAAGACCCGGGCATCTACACCGCGCAACTGAATGTCACCAGCAACGATCCGTTGCAGCGGCGCGTGGCCGTTCCGGTGACCATGACCGTCCGCCCCTCTCTGGAGATGGGTGAACTCGAGGGCACGGTCACCGGAAGCGGCCGCTGCGATGCCGATTCTTACCCGCTCGAGGCGACAGTCCTCATCGAGGCCGCTGACGGGACGACCTGGACGGTCGCCACCGATCCCGGCACCGGCTTCTACTCCCGTTGGCTCATGGAAGGAACCTACACCGTCACCGCAAGCGCCGAAGGCCATATTCCGGCGAGCGCGGTTGTAGAGATCGTCGCCCAGCAGACCACGGTACAGGACTTTGCCTTGCGGCTGAACGCGCCCTGCCTGGCGGTGACGCCGGCCGGCTTCACGCTGACGCTCCCTGCAAACACGCGCGCCACGGAGACGCTCTCGCTGGCCAACAGCGGGGCCGGCCTGCTGACGTGGGAACTGCACGAGACGACGGAAACGCTGCGGTACGTGGGGCGCGACGTGACCGTCCACGTTCCCGCGACGGACGGCGCCGTGACCGCCTCCCGCTCCGGCGCCCGGGCATTCCCCGAACGGGCCTTCACCGTCCACGTGGGCTGGGTGAGCCAGCAGGCGATCGATGTCCTCCTCGTCACGCCGGATGTCGTCGGCGGCGGGAACATTTCCCTGCTCCTGAACACCCTTGCGGCCTTCCCCGACCTGAACGTCACCCTGTGGGACGGGAACGCGGGCACGCCGACCGTCGCCGATATGCTCGCGTACGATGTCGTCTTTGTTGGAAACGACATCCTCTGGACCTCCTCCGCGATCGACAAAACACTCCTGAGCAACCGGCTCGCCGACTATATCGATGCCGGGGGCAAGGTGCTCGCCGGGAACTATGTCTGGAGCTTCGACGAATGGGGATTCCTCGGCGGGCGCTTTATCACCGAGGACTATAGCCCCTACGAGATCGCCACGATGGACGTTTGGGGATCGGCGAGCCTGGGCAACTATGATCCGACGCACCCGATCATGGCCGGCATCACCAGCGCGACCGATGCCTTCGGGCACCAGGACCAGGCGCTCAGTTCCAGCGGCACCTGGATCGCCAGCTGGAACGACGGTCGAAACTTTGTGGCCGTCGCGCCGAACTGCGTAGGCCTCAACCAGGAGTACTTCCACAACGCGGCCTTTGGCGGGCAGGTGGGCGAGATCCTGCACAACGCCCTGCGGTACCTGAGCGGGCCCGGCTGGGTGGATGTGCCCTGGGTGAGCGAAGTGCCCACAAGCGGGGTCGTCCTGCCGGATAGCGTCACCGAAGTGCAGGTGGTATTCGACACCACGGGTCTGGCCCCGAACGAGTGCTACGATGCGATGCTGGGGCTGGTGCACAACGACAGCGGACAGCCTTCGCCGACCTATATCCCGCTGCACCTGTGTGTGACCGCCTGCCAGCCGGTGACCGGCGTGGAGCTGTCGGTCGTCACCACGGGCACGATCCTTCCGGGCGAGCCGGTCCTCTTCCGTGCGGATATCTCGCCGGACGACGCGACCAAGCCGTACTCCTACACCGTCAACGCCGGCCCGCCCCTTTCCTCCAGCGAGGACCCGCTCTTCTTCGAGCTCTCGTTCCCTGCCGCGGGTGAATACCCGGTGACGATCGCCGTCTGGAACTGCGGTATGGCGACACCGGTTACGGATACGGTGAGCGTACAGGTCTGGTACGGCATCTACCTGCCGGTCGTCTTCAAGGGGGAAACGCCCTGAGAACGGGCCGTTGGATGGGGCCGGGTGCGGGGCGGAGCCGGCCTCCGGCTCCGCCCCGCGTATGCACGCAGGCTGGGGCTTTCCAGCAATCTGGAGCGACTCTTGGCCTGCCGGAACCTTCGAAAGGTGGGGGTAGGGCAACTCCTGGGAGTTGCCCTACTTTGCCAGCAGGCTAAAGGTTGTCCTGCACGTTCGAGGCGAGCCTGTGCAGCATCCTTGAAGAGCCGCTGACGCAGCCGCTGGGCGGTTGAAGGCGATAGGCTCTTGCGCTATGATATGAGAAAAAAGGAGAATCCCGATGGTTGCCGAACCGATCCATGTCCTGGGCATCGTAGGAAGCCCCCGACGGGGAGGGAACACCGAGCGTTTGGTGGACGCGGTGCTGGAAGGGGCAAAGGAGGCCGGCGCGACGATCGAGAAGGTGCGCCTTGCGGAACTCGACATCTCCCCCTGCAGCGCCTGTGACGCGTGTGAGAGCACGGGCGAATGCGTCTACAACGACGATATGCCGGAACTTTTCCAGAAGATGGAACGCAGCCAGGTTTGGGTGCTCGGCACGCCAGTCTACTGGTGGGGCCCCAGCGCGCAGTTCAAGGCTTTTGTCGACCGGTGGTATGCCAAGATGTTCCGGTCCGAGGACAAGGCGCTCTTCGAGGGCCGACGTGTGGTGCTGGCCATCCCGATGGCGGACGACGACCCCAAGACCGCCCGGCACACGGTCGGGATGATGCAGGATGCTTTGGATTATGTCAATGCAATCTTGTTCGGGACCGTCCTGGCACCCGGTATGGAGGAACCGGGAGAAGTATTGCGCCATCCGGAACTGCTGGAGGCGGCGCGACGCGCCGGGCAGGAGGCTATAACGGGATTGTAGCCCGCGGTAGCCTTCCTACACAAGCGGCCCAGGAAATATCAACGCGACGGAACGCGTGTTGGACCCGACCAGCGTGCGACAGGCACGATTTCCACGGCGGCCTGCCACAGTTGCTCGATCTCTTCCCGCGTGAGCAGGGCCGTGTCCTGCAGCGCATACGGCCGCGCCAGGCGCCCGTACTTCGGCTTTCCCAGGTTCATATAGGCCAGGAGGTCCCACCGCTCGACCTCGGGCAAGTTGTCCCGGATGAAGCGCGCGATGTCCAGGATGTTCTCCCGGTCGGCGGTATACCCAGGGATCACCGGCGTTCGGATCCACAAGCGGACACCGGAGCGGGCGATACGCTGGGCGTTTTCCAGGATGCGGTCGTTGCGTTTGCCTGTGGCCTGCTCGTGTCGCACGGGGTCGTACAGCTTCAGGTCGTACAGCACGAGGTCGACCCAGGGGAGGAGCGTTTCGTACTGTTCCCACGGCAGGATCCCGCTCGTATCGAGCGCGACGTGCAGGCCGGCCTCCCGGCAAAGAGGAAGGAGCTCGCGCAGGAAATGGGCCTGGAGCACCGGTTCCCCACCGCTGAATGTGACCCCACCCCCCGAGGTGTCGTAGAACGCCTGGTCGCGCAGCAACTCTGCCAGCAACTCGGCCGGTTCCCACTCCCTTCCGATCACTTCTAACGCCCCAGCAGGACACACCTCTGCACACCTGCCGCAGACGGTGCACCGCTCCCGGTCGATCTGCATCCCTTCCCGCGTGAGCGTGAGGGCCTGCTCCGGGCACACCCGCAAGCAATCCCGCGCGCCGATGCAGCGCGTATCGTACCACACCAGCTCGGGCTCCGGACGGATCCCTTCCGGATTGTGGCACCAGGCACAGCGGAGAGGACAACCTTTCATAAAGACCGTGGTGCGGATGCCTGGCCCGTCCTCGGTCGAAAAGCGTTGCACATTGAAAGTGCGCCCTTTCATTCCATGGCCTGCCTTTCTCCTGGCGAACGCGCCGCTCTAGCCAGCGGAGAGCGGATTGCGTCCTTTTCCGCACATTATACCACCGTCGCACCTCCTCGGTTTTCCCTAACAGGCGCGCCGCCTGGCGGATTGAACAGAGCCTGTGGACGGAGGGCGGGCTCCAGGCGGCGGCCCCGATCAGGGCGCTCGGTGACCCCACCCCAACCGGGGACTCGCCCTTCTGCTGGAACCTACCTCTTCGCGCGCCTCGGGGCTTCCGAGCAATCTTGTACGGAACGACTCCTCCCCTGCCGGGTTTCAGAAAAGGAAGCGATAGAGTAGCACAACTCCTGGGGAATTGCGCTACTGGCCCGCAGGCTCCCGCCGGTCCCGCACTTGGGCGAGCCCGTGCAAGATGATTGACAGACCCTTGCCACATCCCCGGCGAACTTGCGCGGACGCCCGCCATCGGGTACAATCGCGCTGTGTCCCCTCGGGTGCAGCCTTCGAACCTTCCACAAGGAGAAGCCGATGAAGATCCTGATCGCTGCGGATATGGAAGGCGCCACCGGCGTGGTCAGCTGGGAGCAAACGGAAGAAACACACGCCGAGTACGCGCGTTTCCGGCGACTGATGACCGGCGATGTGAACGCCGCCGTTCGGGGGGCGTTCCGGGGCGGCGCGACGGACGTCATCGTCGCCGACGGGCACGGCAACAACCGGAACATCCTGGTCGAGGAGCTCGACCCCCGGGCGCGGCTGAACACTGGCTCCCCGCGCCCCCTGTCGATGGTGGAAGGGGCTGCGGAAGGCGTCGACGCGGCGCTCTTTGTCGGTTACCACGCGCGCGCGGGAGCGCCCGATGCGATCCTGTCGCATACCTGGTCCGGAAAAGTGGCCGGCCTGCGCTTGAACGGGCAGCCCCTCGGGGAAACGGGCCTGAACGCGGCGGTCTGCGGTCACTTCGGGGTTCCGGTGTTGATGGTCTCCGGAGATCAAGCGGTCTGCGCGGAGGCCATCGAGCTCCTCGGCCCGATCGAGACGGCGGTCGTCAAGCGGGCAAAGGGGCGGATGTCCGCAGAATGCCTCCCGCCCGAGGTGAGCCAGCGGGAGATCGAGGAGGCCGCACGCCGTGCGGTCGCGCGGTTCCTGGCGGGAGATGCGCCCCAACCGCTCCGTTTTTCGCCCCCCATCGCTCTGGAGATCGAATGGACCGAGGTACAGATGGCAGAGACAGCCGCGCTCCTTCCCGGTTCCCGCCGGACATCCGCAAGGGTCGTCGAATTGACCGTTGCGGACATCCTCGAGGCCTACCGGGCCTTTCGTGCGGCGGTAATCCTAGCGACACGGTAGGGCCGGCGCGGCAGCGTAACATGCGGAAGCGCGGCCCCCAGAGAGGAAAGCGAGGAAGCCTATGGAGAGAAAACCGATCGTCTACCCGTACATCCCCAACTCGGTCCCCGAGGTCAAACAACAGATGCTGCGGGAACTCGGGGCCGAGAGCATGGACGAGTTCTATGCGGACATCCCCGAACCGCTCCGCCTGAAGCGCCCCCTGGACCTCCCCCCTCCCGTCCTTTCCGAGTACGAGCTCCGACGACACGTGGAAGGGCTGCTCAACAAGAACCGGACCTGCCAGGAATACCTGAGCTTCCTCGGGGCGGGCTGCTACCAGCACTATGTGCCTGCGGTGTGCGATGAAGTGAACGCGCGCGGCGAGTTCCTCACCGCCTATGCCGGCGAGCCGTACGACGACCACGGCCGGTTCCAGGCGCTCTTCGAGTACACGAGCATGATGGGCGAGTTGCTCAACATGGACGTCGTCAACGTCCCTACCTAC
>JBDOIE010000097.1:0-3560 GCA_041082245.1 Chloroflexia bacterium | reverse complement strand
GGTTAACGTGACCTGGGATACATCCCCGGTCGGCCAGGGCGTGTACGGCACGTTGACATGCACGATCTGGGTGGTCACCTCGATGACCGGGCTGCGCCAGGGCTGGTAACCGGGCTTTCCTTCCACCTGCAGGTAGTAGTGGCCCGGCGGGGTGAAGAAGGCAAAGTAGCCGTCCTCCCCGGTAACCTGAGGGTTCACCTGGTTGTTGTAGAGGTGCGCCGGCCAGGGCACCCAGCCGCCCCACTCCGTCATCGAGATCATGCAGGTGACGGTCACGCCAGCAACCGGGTGCAGCGTGGGGGTGAAGCCCTGCGTCACGTCAAAGACGTAGCCGTCCGGATCGATCAGCACGGTGCCGTGGCTATCTACCACATTGCTCCCGCACTGGGCATAGAAGTGCACGTCGTGCGCAAAGGAAGTGATGGCAAAATCGTACCACGGCGGCGATGGAGAGGGGTCATCGTAGCGTACTCCATCTGCGACCACCCACACACTGGTGGGCGGGTCGGTGCTGCCGGAAGCGGGTGGACAGCTGCACACGTACAGATGCAACAGAGTATCCCAAAAGCCGTATACGCCCGGGATAAGCCACTCCTGGGTGGAGAACCTGCCCCATGCATTGCGGAACCGGTAGACCAGGTGCTGTCCGGCCAGCGGGCCGGCCTCCGGCGTGCCCTCCCAGGAAGATCGCTGCGGGCACCAGAAGCTCTGCGAAGGTTCCAGCGCGATCCGGTTGCTGTCCACGCTGCAAACGCCGCTCGGAGCGCACGCCCGAGCCTTGAGCGTCACGTTGCCGCCCGGGTAGTCGTACGTCACGGTAAAGATGCCGTCTGCATCCACCGGTGCCTGGGCCACCGGGGCATCGTTCGCATAGAGCGTGACGGCCACGCCGGCCTGTGCCGTGCCGCTCACGACGATCGTCCCGGGGCACAGTTCCCCGCTCCCGCCGGAGACGATCAGCGGCGCGATGACCGGCACATGCGTGGTGGCCTGCAGGTCGAAGTGAAACTCGCCCGCGCTCAGCTCGGCGGTGTTGGTGAGGAGCCGGCCCGGTTCTGGATTGTCGTAGATGCTCGCGATCAGGATCTCGCCGGACTGGCCGTAGGGAACGGGGGACACGGTCTGCCAGGTGAGCTGCTGCCCCTGCTGCTGGAAGGCCATTTCCGGGACGTGCCACTCGGACTGGAACGCCAGCTCTGCCGGCAGGGTGTCTGTTACGATCACAGGCAGATCGGGCGGATTCGGTTCGGAGCTGCCGTAGTAGAAGCGGAGGAGGTAGCGCTGCTGGAGACGGCCGTAGGGATTGGCCGGATCCACCACCCATTGGGGAGCGAAGGGGGCCTTCTCGGCCACGAACTCGGTGCCCGGCGAGAAGGGATATTCGTCGGCGCCCAGGTCCGGAAGGGTACCGGCCGGAAGCGGGCGGGGGTCGCCGTCCAGGTCGTCCGCCAGGCCGGTATCCACGCCCTGTTCGAGCGCCGCCGAATAGCGCGTGAGGTGATAGCCGTCCGCAGCAAAGGCGGCCACACCGTCCAGGTGGCCGATCTCGTTCACGGGGCCAACGGTGGGGGTTGTGTTGCGGTCCCACAGCGTGTGGACCAGCGTGGCCTGGCCGCTACCGGTGACCCGCACCCCGATGGTGTGGCTGTAGATGATCGTGTTCGTAAGGACCGCCGTGCCGCTGCCGTCCACATAGACGCCTGTACCGTTGCGGGCCAGGGTGGTATGGAACGCGTCCAGGCGTGCGCCCGACACCAGCCGCAGCGCGGCCCCGTTGTTATCCGCCAGGACGGTGTTCCGGATCGTGAGGCCAATCCCCTCGAGCAACAGTGCTTGCAGACTACCGATGTTGTCGTGGATCTTGCAATGGTCGATGCGGACATCGGAAGTGACGATCCGGACGCTGTAATCGCTACCGGCCCCCGCGCGGCTGATATCGCAGTAGTCCAGCCGGACGTAGGAACCCTGGTTGAATCGAACCACGTATATGTTTGTCGCGGGCGCGGACAACACAATGGGTTGAGCGGCTGTACCTTCCGCGATCAATCCACCGTCCACGTAGAGCGCCGTGCTGGTGTTGAAGTAGACTTCTACCCCAGCCTCGATGGTCAGGGTAGCGCCGGGATCCACCGTTACGCTGCTGACCACGATGTAAGGGCTACCGGCAAGGGACCACACGGTATTCTGGGAGATATGGCCGCCGACGTATGTACTGAGCGGCTGCACGGGACCTTCGATCGGCGAAGAAGCCACGCTCGTCGGGGTCAACCAGACGATCAGCGCGAGCAGCCCCAGGATGGTTAGCCCCAGGGTCAGGCCTGCCATTCCGAATGGCCTCTTGAGTTTTACAAACTGCTGCTTTCCCTCTTTCGCGGCCATCTCAGGACCTCCTTGCGCTCTTTGCCCATTCCATCTCTGGAGCCGACGCGAACACCTCGCGGAGCGGAGAGAAACCGTTGCCACCGTCTACCCGGCAGGTCCTGTTCCCCAGCAGACCGGCGTCTACGGCCGTTCGGCTCGCGCTGTGGCGCTCCACGCAACACCTCAGACTGAGGGAAAAAGTCCGATGTACAGATCTCCTGGGCAGGCCAGAGATATTCCGCCGGCTCCTTGTCTAGCCTATCCTAGCAGGTGCGACTGCCACAAGACTGCCACGAATAGGCATGGATCTGGCACGGCGGACAGAGGCAGTTGTAGGACAATTCCAAAGGAGTTGTCCTACCGGAGCTGGGGGATCAGGAGGGACAAGAGCCCAATGGGGGGTCAACGGCCAGCAGAACGGGTCAGGGAGCGATAAAACGCCCGCAGCTCTTCCTGGGGAGCGGTATCCAGGTCTTCCCGGAGGGCTTTCTCCAGCGCCAGGTAGAGGCGACAGGCGCCGGGCCGGTCGTTCAGCGCGACGCAGGCGCGCATTCCGAGGAGCACCGCCTCTTCGTGCCAGGGTTCCAGGGCCACAAGGCGCCTGCAGGCATCCAGAGCTTCCGCGGGCCGGCCTGCGGCCAGTCGCGCACGGGCAGCTTCCAGGAGGGCTTGCTGGTACCGCAGGTTCAAACGCTCGCGCGGTGCTATCGCCCAATCGGCGTAGCGGTATTCGGGGAGGAATTCGCCCCGGTAGAGGGAAAGGGCCGTTTCCCACTCGCCGCGCTGACAGCAGGCTTCAAAGACTTCCCAATCGACCCAGGAGCCGGCCGGCAAGCGGAGGGTGATCTGCCCTTCTTCCACGTCCAGATACCGTGAGGGGAACTTTTCCGGCAGTTCTGGCTCCAGGCCGTGCCGCAGGGTGGAGGTGGCGTGATGGAAGAACGAGCGCGCGGCTCGGGGGTCGCGCTCGGGGCAAAGGGCCTCCGCTACCTGCTCGAGCGAAAGGGTATGCCCAGGGGCAAGGAGCAGCAGCACCAAAACTTCGCCGGCGCGCCGCTGGCGCAGGGTGCGCCTGTCCACGGCGCGTTTTCCCTGATAGACCTCCAACCCTCCCAGCGTCACCACGCGCAGGGGTGGCGGAGGGATGCGTGCCAGGTGCGCCAGCAACGATTTGGTGACGGCCGCAACCGCAGGATCGG
>JBDOIE010000049.1:0-60444 GCA_041082245.1 Chloroflexia bacterium | reverse complement strand
ACACAGCCTGCACCGAGGTATAGCCGGGCGGGAAAGACCTTTCCCCTTCCCAGGTGACATCCAGGCGGTTTCCCTCCCACGTCACGCTGAACCGGTCTACCCGTCCGTCCCCATAGCCGTCTCCGGCATCCGTGTACAGGATTCCCTGTCCCGCGTCGCCGGTAGAGGCGTAGAGGTGCAGGTGCAGGCACCCCCCTTCCTCCCCGGGCATCACGGTCCCGCTCCGTGCAAACACCGGGATGCGGCTCAGGGGCGCCTCGACCTCGATCTCTTTCCCGCCCCCGTGCACCGCGTCGGTCCAGAAGTCGATCCAGCGGCCTTTCGGCAGCCGGACACGGCGGCACACGGCACCTGGCTGGACGACCGGTGCCACCAGCAGGGCGTCTCCGAGGAGAAAGGCGTCGTCCACATCCCACAGGGCCTCGTCGGCGGGATCGAGCCAGAAGAGCGGGCGCACCATCGGCCAGCCCGTACGGGCCGTTTGCCAGGCGGTGGTGTAGAGGTACGGGAGCAGCCGGTAGCGCAGCCGGAGGTAATCGCGGGCGATCTCCAGCGCCGATTCCCCGAACGTCCAGGGTTCGCGCGGAGGGGCATCCAGGCGGGAGTGGGTGCGGAAGAGCGGGAGAAATGTCGCCATCTGCAACCAGCGGAGGTAGAGCTCCGCATCCGGGGTGCCCGCAAAGCCGCCGATGTCGGGTCCCGTGCCCGGGATTCCAGAAAGTCCGAGCCCCAGCACCGTCGCTACCGTGCGGTGCAGCGCTTCCCAGCTGCTTTCGGTGTCCCCGGTCCAGCTCCAGGCGTAGCGCTGCAGGCCGGCCCAACCGGAGCGCGAGAAAATGAACGGCCGACGCTCCGGCTGCAGCCTGCGGAGCCCTTCGTAGCCTGCGCGGCAGTGCAGCAGGCCGTAAAGGTTGTGCGCCTCCCGGTGGTCGCCCCCGCGCCCCTCCATCGCGTGGTGCGTGGCCAGCGGCAGGGTACGCTCTCCCCAGGCCATGAACGCTGCCGGCTCGTTCATATCGTGCCAGAAGCCGGAGATCCCTACGGTAAGGAGCCGCCGGTACTGCTCTCCCCACCACGCGCGCACTTCCGGGGCACTAAAGTCGGGGAAAGCACACCAGCCGGGCCAGACGGGAGCGAAGACGATCTGGCCGTCCGGGCTCCGACAGAAGTAGCCCTTCTGCTGCCCTTCGCGGAACAGTACAAAGTTGGGGTCCCGCTTCACCCCGGGGTCCACGATCGCGACCAGCCGTACTCCGTGTTCGGCCAGTTCGTGCGCAAGATCCGGAAGGTCGCCGAATCGCTCCGGATCCACCGTAAAGACGCGATATCCGTCCATGTGGTCGATGTCCAGGTGGATCGCGCTGAGCGGGAGGTCGTGCGTGCGGAACCCTTCGGCCACCTCGCGGATCTGGGCCGAGGTGCGGAAGCCCCAGCGGGAGTGGTGGTAGCCCAGTACCCAGCGCGGGGGGAAAACGGGGCGGCCGGTCAGGGCGCTGTAGCGCTCCAACAGACGTGGCAAGGGACCGGGGACGAAGTAGTAGCGCAACGCGCCGTCCGCAAAGCATGCTTCGGCTGCCGTCTCGAAGCAAAAGCGGGCTTCGAACGAATTCTCGTAGAAGACCAGGTAACACCCCTCGCGGTGAAGCCCTACGTATACGGGTATGCACAGGTAGAGCGGGTCGTGCCCGGGTGTGTACCCGCCCTGCGGGTCCTCGTTCCACATCCGGTATTCTCCGGGGCGCAGGTTCAGGCCCGTGGCGCGTTCGCCCAACCCGTAGATGTGCTCTTCCGCGCGGAGGAAAGCGCGGTGGCGCCAACCGCCGTCCAATCTTTCCGGGGGCGCTTCTTCCCGCAGGAGGACGCCGCCAGGGGTCCGGAAGGCCAGTTTGCCTTCCCGGCCCACGTGCACCTGGAGCTCACTGGTTGCGAGCATCCACCCCTCGTGGGTTTCCTCCGTCTTGACCTCCACGGGTGGCCAGTTGTTGTCAGCCAGCGCGTAGGGCACCGGGAGCAGGCCCGGCTGCCACGTCACCCGAACGAGATCCGGAGCGAGGAAATGGACCTCCAGTTCCCTGTGGGTGAAGCGGAAACAGGCTCCGTCCGAGCGCATCTCCGCTTCTTCGAGGGAGCCAGGCGGCGTGCCGGCGCCCGTGAACGACGGACGCGCGATCCCGCGGTCGAGCCGGTCGCGCATCCGGGCCGCGCGCACCGCGGCCAGCGTGTTCCGCAGGCCCGCCAGCCGGATTCCGATCCACAGCAGCTTCAGCATGTGCCCCGCTCCTTCGCCTGTCTGAATACTCCGACACGTGCGCCTGGGTGAACGGGAGATCAGCCTTTCAGCGCCGATGGGCGCGGGTTGCCGTCTGCTCCGCTATTCGGGTGGGGTCGCCCCTGGCCGACCCCCGGGCTTTCAGCGCCGATGGGCGCGGGTTGCCATCTGCTCCCTGAAACGGCCGACGAAAACGCCGTTGCCCGACCTGTATCGCATCGCTATGGCTGCCCCGTCCTCTCGTTTTGCGGCCCGGTGAGCGAGCGGATCTCGTCCCACAGTTCGAACGCGCGCCGCAAGTGTGGGATGGTGATCGAGCCGCCCACCACCAGGCCGATCGCCAGCGCCTCCTGCATCTCCTCGTCGGTTACTCCTTCCTGGTGGCAGCGGGCGATGTGGTAGGTCACGCAGTCATCGCAGCGGAGCACGAGGGAGGCCACCAGCCCCAGGAGCTCCTTCACCTTGGCCGGCAGCGCACCCGCGCGGTAGACCTGGGAATCGAGGCTGTAGAAGCGCTTGATTTCCAGCCCAGCGTAGCGCAGCACGATCTCGTTCAGCCGTTTCCGTTCTTGCTGGAATTGCGCGATCTTGCCCATCTGTACCTCCGAACGGCAGTCGACCAAGGCATGTGCTTCGGTGCCTTGCGCCTTCACGGTGCGATGAGGAACGTCTCCACCGTAAAGGGTGGAAGACGGGTATGGAGGATCCCGTCCAGCACGACTTCCCAACCGAGTTGCTCTTCCAGCAGGTTGACCGCCCGCGCGCCCCACCCTTTCGGGGTTGGGAGCCATACGCGCACCCGGGCGTCGCACCCGTGGGCCTCGTACAGCCGCAGGATCAGGCCTGGTCCCTCTTCGGCCGGCTTCAGTGCGGACAGCCTCACTCCCGGCTGATCCACCGCGAGGAAGCGTCGAGCGGCCGGCCGCTTACCCCCGGGCCCGGGAAGGACGATCGGCACAAGGGGAGCGTTGAGCGCGTGCGCCTCGGCGACCGTGCCCGAGCGCCAGTCGCCCGGGTGCGGGTAGAGTGCATAGATGAAGTGGTGCTCTCCGCGGTCGGCGAACGGGTCCGGGTACGTGGGGCCGCGGAGGAGCGAAAGCCCGAGGGTATCTCCCCAGACGCTGTAGCCGTACTTGCTGTCCGTGAGCAGGCTGACCCCATAGTCCGGCTGGCTCAGGTCGGCGAAACGGAGGCCGGGCACCTCGAACCGGGCCCGCTCCCACGGGGTGTTGCGGTGCGTGGGACGGGCGACGGCGCCGAAAGCGGTCTCGAACCAAGCCTCGTGGCTGCGCACGCGCAGCGGGAAAAGGGCCCGCAGGAGCGTGTTGCGTTCTTCCCAGGTCGCGTGCGACACGATCTCCAGCCGCCTGCCCCCGTTCCAGAGGCGGTAGACTTGTTCGAGCGTGGAGTGTCCGAAGCGCCGTACAACCCGGATGCCACAGCGCGCCGGGCCGGCTTCCACCACCTCCGGCCGTTCCTCTGGGTAGATTTCCTCCCCCTCCCGCGCGTATGAAGCGTCGATGTCCCACGCGTCCCAGTCGCGGGGGATGTCTGTATACGCCCAAATCTGGTTGGCTCGGGAGTCCGTCACCTGGCGGTCGAGCGCACGATCGGTGAGCTTTCGGAGTGTCCCGTCGGTGCCAATTTGGGCTTGCAGGCGGGCATTGCGGAGTGTGCGCCCGAACACACGGAGCGCGCTCGGGGCACTTGGCTCCCCCGGAAGCACGCTGAGAGTGACATAACCCAGGCCGGCCACCATGTCGTCCGAGGCGGCGATGATCCGTCCTTCGCGTTCCTGGTAGGGGATCTCCAAGCCCTCGGGGGTGACCAGGCGAAAGGGAAGCTCGGCCGGCTGGGGGAACTCGAGCTGCAGGGGACGCTCGTCCAGGCTCAGGTTCCATACTACAACACGTGCTTCGCTCCCCGGAAGGCCTTGTGCTCCCTGGCTCAGGTGGGTGAGGTGAAGCAGCCGGATGGTTTCTGCCTCTTCGGCCGCGGCGGCCAACTCCGCTTCAGCCTCCGCGGCGACCGTGTGGATGCCGGAGCCCGGAAGGATGTCGTGGAACTGGTTGCGGAGGAGCGTCTTCCAGAGTGCTTCGAGCTCCGATGCAGGGTAGGTTTCCCCCTCCAGCCACGCCAGCGTGGCGGCGATCTCGGCTTCAGGCAACAGGTGCTCGAGCCGCCGGTGGAGCGCCTTGGTGCGCGCCTGGGTGGTATAGGTGCCGCGGTGGAGTTCCAGGTACTGCTCCCCCACCCACACAGGAAGCTCACGATTACGAATCGATCCGAAAAAGTCCTCCACCCGCCGCATCTGTAGGCGCGGGAGGCCCGGAAACTCCCGGAGGAAACCGTAGCGGGAGGCCATTTCGTGCGTGGGCCCGCCGCCGCCATCGCCTTCCCCGAAGAGGAAAAGGGAAACCGGATGGGACCGTTTCCCCCGAAAGTTCTCCCAGGTGCTGGAAAGGTCCGCCGGTTCCACGCGGCCGTTGTACCCACGGGGCACGTTGTGGAGCGAGTGCGCCAGGATGCGCGTGCCGTCCAGCCCCTCCCACCAGAAAAGGTCGTACGGGAAGGGGTTTGTCTCGTTCCAGGTCAGTTTCGTTGTGAAAAAGTAGCGGAGCCCGGCGCGGACGAAGAGCTGTGGGAGATTCGCGGCGAATCCGAAACTGTCCGGTAGCCAGGCCACCCGCGCGTAGGAGCCGAAACGGCTCAGGAAGTAGCGCTGGCCGTACAGGAGCTGGCGGGCCCACGATTCGCCCGAAAGCAGGTTGCCGTCCGGTTCGACCCACATACCGCCGAGGAGTTCCCACTGGCCCTTGTGCACATACTTACGGATACGCTCGAACAGTTCGGGGTCGTCTTCTTCCAGCCAGGCGTAGAGCTGTGCCTGGGACTGCCCGAACACAAGTCCGGGGTAGTTCTCCATTAGTCCGCAGACCGTCGCAAAGGTGCGTCGGGCCTTGCGGCGCGTCTCGGCCGTGGGCCACAGCCAGGCCAGATCGAGGTGCGCGTGTCCGGTGAGCGCAAGTTCCCCCCGCGGCGGATAGCGGCGCCGGATCGCCTCCAGGCGTCGGTCGAACGCCGCCTCGGCCTCCAGGAGGGCAGCGCGCGCCTCGTCGGGCAACGCCGCTGGAAGCGCCTCGAAGGCCCACTCTTCCCACAGTTCGGCGGACCTGCGCCGGCCGGCTGGCGTACGGACTAGACGCGCGAGGTACGCTTCCGCAGGGCTGCGCGGGAGCGGGATGGACTCCAGGGTGCGCTGGACCTCGTCCAGCAGAAGTCCGCCGAGTTCCGGTCCCAGTACCTCGGCGGCGGCAAGCGTCATCTCGAGCTTCATCTGCAAACGGCGCACATCCGGGTCCGGGAGCAGCAGCGAGGCTTCTTCCAGGCGGGGCGCCGGGATCGGGGTGCCGAAGGAGCCCCGGGGTACCGCTTCGACCTCGAACTGGAGCGTCTCGCCGCCCCGGGCAGAGGCAAGGAGTTCGTACTCCAGGTGGTAGGGATCGAGCCCGCCACGGGCGCGGCCGTCCAGGAGGAGCAGCCCTTCGCCTCCGACGTCCAGCCGCACCCATACCGGTTGCTCAGCCCACCCTGCGGGGACGGAAGCCGAGAAGCGCATCCGGACCGGAAAGACCCGGGAAGGCCACGCTTCCCCGGGCCGGATCGGCACCCATTCTTGGCTATCCGCTGCCCGGAAATGCCCCCGCAGCGGGAAGACCGCGCAGTCGGCCCATGCGGAGAGCTCCATAAGCCTTCGCCTGAGCCGTTTGATCTCCTGTTGCACGGGAACCTCCCCTGGGAATATGCCTCCGCGTCGCATACGCGGTGTTTCCGACCGCCGCGATTATACCAGCACGCGCGGTGTACAGCAAGAAGCCCCGCGCCGCGCGCGGGGCTTGTGCGGTTTGGCTCTTTGACGGATCGGGCTACTCGTAGCGTAGCGCGCTGACGATGTCCAACCGGGCAGCGCGCCGGGCAGGGATGACCGCTGCCACGACCCCGAGCAGCAGCCCGATCGCCACGGCCACCAGGATGCCGACATAGGGGAAATAGTAGGGCATCGAGAACCCGCTCACGTTGATCCCGGTGATGAGGACGTAGCTCAGCCAGAGGCCAGCAAGGATTCCGAAGGCCGTGCCCAACGCCCCGAGAAGCAGGCTCTCCATCAGGATGATCCGCCGTACCTGGCGCCGCGTGCTCCCCACTGCCCGCAGCACGCCGATCTCGCGCGTGCGCTCCATCACGTTGATGGTCAGTGTGTTCACCATCGCCAGGAGTGAAGGCAGGGCGAACATCACGATGACGACCCACAGGATGGAGATGCTCCGGCTGAACGCCCTCGACTGGGACTCGCGGAAGGCCGACCATTCGAGCAGCGCAAAGGCAGGGTAGCGCCGGACGATCTCCTCTACGCGCGCCTGAACGGCCTGTCGGTCGGCCCCGTCCTGGATCTCTACCATGAGCAGAAGATCGGCGGTCTGGTGAAAGTCCTGCTCCAGGTTTGCCTGGGAGATGTAGGCCGTCGCGAGTTTCGCGTTCAGGTAATCGGAGCCGATGCCCACGACCCGGTAGTCCCGCTTTCCCTCGGGGGTCTGCAGCGTAAGGACGTCGCCCACGCGGACGCGGTGCTGCGCGGCCGTGATCCCGTTGATGATGAGCGCCCGCTCCTGTGCCAGTGCCCGGTAGGCTTCTTCCGGGTTGCCGGAGCTGAAGACCAGTCCGGACAGACGGGGGTAGGTCTCAGGGTCGACCCCGATCACCTGGATCATCCCGCCGTCCACCGCCGCGGAACCGAGCCGCAACGTGGTCACCCCGGAGACACCCGGGACGGCGCGCAGGGAGGCCGCAAGTTCCGGCCCTGCGCCGACGTTTCCCCCGCTCAAGACGAGCGATGAGGGCATGACCAGAAGGTCGGCGCGGAGCGAGGAGTCGATGTAGCCCATGAAGCCATCGTAAAGGGAGGAGATCATGCCGGAGAGGGCGACGGTCATCGCCAGGCCGATCATGATCGCCGAGGCGGTGACAGCTGCGCGGTTTGGCTGCCGGGCCAGGTTCCCCTCGGCGAGCCGGCCCTCGCGTCCCATGACTGCGGAAAGCAGACGCCCGAACAGGCGCGCAAGCGGACTGACCAGGGCCGGGGCGAGCAGCACCAGCGCGGTGGCAAAGAGCAGGGTGCCCAGCGCTTGAAAGTTGAAGCTGCCTGTCGCGAGCGCGGCCACGCTCAGGCCCAGGAGCACGGCACCGACGATCGCCCTGCGCTGGGCCGCGCGCTCGTACTGGCCGGCAATGACGGGCCGCAGCGCCTCCAGCGGCGTCACACGGCTGGCAGAGAGCGCGGGCAGCAGTCCGCCCGCCAGGGTTGCGCCTAACCCCAGCACGACCGCGGTGAGCAGGTTGGGCAGAGTGACGATGGGCGCGTGGCTTTCCATATGCATGAACTGCCGCATCGTAGGACGTACGAGGGCGAGCAAGAGCCACGCCAGCCCGTAGCCGCCCAGCAGGCCGAGCAGGGTCCCGATGGCGCCCTGCGCGAGACTTTCGGCCAAGATCAACCCGGCGATCGTGCGCCGCGAGGCCCCCACCGCACGCAGCACCCCCAGGTCGTGCCGTCGCTCGACGACGACCGTGCGGAAGGTGTTCAGGATGATGAACGCCCCGATGGCCAGCGCCATCACTCCGAACAGGGCGAAGGCGATCTCGCCCAGGCGCAGCGAAGCGACCAGCTGGCCTCCCACCTCGGGCGGCTCTGCTTTGAACCCATCGCCGAGCGCGGCGAGCACCGCTTGTTCCACCTCCGCGCGATCGGCTCCTGGTTCCAGGTTCCCCTCGATCAGGTTGATCTGCCCGGGCAGGCCCAGAATCTGCTGGGCCGTCCGGAGGGGAACGTACACTTCTTCCGTTCCAGGGAGAGAAGGGAAGTCGAGAATGCCCACTACCGTAAGGTCCGTGGTCCCGGTGGTCGAAGGGAGGGTCAAAGTGCTGCCCACCTCAAGCCCCAGCTTCCGTGCGAGACTATAGGGGATCGCGACCGCGTCCTCGTCCTCCGGCCTGAGGAAACGTCCCTCGCGCACCGGGAAGAGGTGCATGTGGGAAGCCGTGGCAGGTTCCACCCCGACCAGTGTGAGCGCTTCGATCCCGGCGCCTGCCGGGACGGACGAGGGGACCACCACATTGCGCCGGAGAGACCCGGCTGCCTCTGCGACACCGGCTACTCCGCGCACTTGTTCCAGGCGCTCTTCCGGGAACGGTCCTTCGGTCACGCTCGTGAAGATGAGCTCGGTCTCGCCCACGGTCGAGAGGATCGCTTGCCGAAACGCCTGTAGCAAGGTCGGGAGCAGGCTGTTCATGCCAAAGAGCACGGCTACCCCGAAGACGATGGCCAGCGTGGTTAGCAGAAAACTCAACCTGCGGCCGGCAAGGTAACGCAGCGCCAACTTTAACTGGACGCGCATCCGAGCACCTCCTCACAGCGCCTGCATCCGCTCGTGGAGGGCTTCGGCTTCTCCCTCCCGCCCGGCTCCGGAGAGGCGCGCCTCGTCCACGATGCGCCCATCCTTGAGGAACAGGATGCGGTCCGCGTGGGCGGCGATGCGCGGATCGTGGCTGACCAGAAGCACGGTGCGTCCCCAGTCCGAAGCGATCCGGCGCAGCAACGCGGCGATCTCGTCGCCGGCGCGCGAATCGAGGTTTCCGGTAGGCTCGTCCGCTAGGATGAGGTCCGGTTCCGCCACGAGCGCACGGGCGATCGCGACCCGCTGTTGCTGTCCACCAGAGAGCTGGTCGGGGCGGTAGTGCAGCCGGTCGCCCAGCCCCAGGCGGCTGAGCCACTCTGTGGCGCGGCGACGCACCTCCTGAGGGCGGACGCCGTCCAGGAGCAGGGGCAGGGCAACATTTTCGAGCGCGGTCAGCACCGGAATCAGGTTGAAGAACTGGAAGACAAAGCCGATCCGGCGGCGGCGCAAGGCAGTCAGCGCGTCGTCGCTCAACCGGTTCAGGTCCTGTCCATCGAGCAGCACCCGCCCTTCGGTCGGACGGTCGAGCCCGCCGATGAGGTGGAGGAGGGTGGATTTTCCGCATCCGCTGGGCCCCATCACGGCCACGAACTCGCCTTTCTCCACGGACAAGTGCACGTGGTCGAGGGCGACCACCGCGGTTTCCCCTTTGCCGTAGATCTTCGTCAGGTCCTCCGTTTGCACGAGCGCCATGTCCGATCTCCTCCGTCGTTCGATCCCGTCATCCCTGGACCTTGCGCGGCCGGCCGCGGGGCCGCAGGGTCGGTTCCGGGGGTGGCTGTTTTCGTACCTCGTCGAGCCGCGCCTCGACCATGTCAAGCCATCGCAAGTCGGCCTCCAAGTGCATCATAACCTTGTCCAGTAGCAGGATCTGCGCGAGTTCCGTTTCCGGGTCGGCCTCCATCCGCTGTCGAGTGACCCGGTGGAGCGCCTGGAAGAGCGCGTTGCGCTGCACCTGGATCATCTGCGGGATGTCGCTACGGCCGGTCATCACCGCCACCATCAGTTTCACGAAGAACTCGTCCCGCTGGTGCTCGATGCTCGCCTCGCTCAGCAGCCACTGCTGGAGCACCTCCTCGCCCTTGGGAGCCAGCGCATAGATCCGTTTCTCCGGGCCGCCTTCTTTTTCCACGGCAACCTGTGTCACAAGCCCGGCCTCAGCCAGCCGTTCGAGGGTCGCGTAGATCTGCCCCGGTCGCACTTCCCAGGTTTCCTTTCCCCCGACCATGGCTTCGAAGGCCGCGCGGAGCTCGTAGCCGTGGCGCGGACGCTGCGCGAGCAGCCCAAGCAATGCGTACCGTACGGACATTTCCAGCCCCCCGCGCGATCGTATGAAAAATATACTACGTGTGAATAGATTTGTCAAGTCGTGGGTTGCGCAAACCCCGCGCGTGGTATACAATAGCGTGGAAGCCAAGCAGGGAGACAACCGATGGATCGTTACGGGCTGGATCTGTTCCGCACGAACCCACACCGACGCTTCAATCCCCTGACCGGAGAGTGGGTGCTCGTCTCCCCCCAGCGCCTCGCGCGGCCGTGGCTGGGGCAGGTAGAAGAGGTTCCGGAGGCGCGGCGGCCGGCCTACGATCCGGACTGCTACCTCTGCCCGGGCAACGTACGCGCAGGGGGAGAACGGAATCCGCATTACGAACACACCTTCGTCTTCACGAACGACTTTCCGGCGCTCGTGCCGGATGTCCCGCACGGGCGGCTCGCCTCTGGGCTGTTCGCGGCGCGGACAGTCCGTGGGACCTGCCGAGTGGTCTGTTTTTCCCCCCGTCACGACCTCACGCTTGCCGAGATGGCCCCTGAAGATATCCGCCGTGTGATCGATGTCTGGGCAGAGCAGACGGCGGAACTGGGACGACGGTACCGCTGGGTCCAGATTTTCGAGAACAAGGGAGAGATGATGGGCTGCTCCAACCCCCATCCCCACGGGCAAATCTGGGGCTGTGAGCAGCTTCCGGTCGAACCGGCGCGCGAGGACGCCCGGCAGCGGGCCTACTATACACGGCACCGCCGCCCGCTGCTCCTCGACTATGCCGACGAGGAAAGCGCCCTTGGCGAGCGCGTAGTGGTTCAGGATCCACACTGGCTTGTGGTGGTCCCTTTCTGGGCCGTATGGCCCTTCGAGACGTTGCTCCTGCCGCGACGGCCCGTGGCCCGGCTGTGCGACCTGGACGAGATCGAGCGGGACGCACTGGCCCTTACCCTCAAACGCCTGCTGGTGCGCTACGACAACCTCTTCCAGATCCCCTTCCCCTATTCCATGGGCTGGCATGGGGCACCGTTCGGGAGGGGCAGCACGGTCCACTGGCAGTTGCACGCCCATTTCTTCCCGCCGCTCTTGCGTTCCGCCACCGTTCGCAAGTTCATGGTTGGCTACGAGATGCTCGGGGAGCGTCAGCGTGACCTCACCCCGGAGGAAGCTGCGACACGGCTCCGGGCGCTTCCGGAAGAGCATTACCTTGAACGTTATACGTTAAAGGGTCAGCCGGTTACTGCCTGAGCGTGGCTGCAACACAGGAGTGTGAGGTGCTGAAATGCCGCAGAACCCGCTGGGGGTGAGCCCGGAAGCGCTGCTGGCCTTGCTGCGGGGTCGGCGCAGCATCCGGCGCTACCGGCCCGACCCTGTCCCGGACGAGATGCTGGAACAGGTGCTCGAGGCCGGCCGCTGGGCCCCCTCTGCGAGCAATCGCCAGCCATGGGTCTTCGTGGTGGTGCGCGACCCCGAGGTGCGGAGACTCGTGGCCCAGAACGCTGCCTACTATTTCATCCGCTGGGCCCACGTCTCCGACGCCCCGGTGATCATCGCCCTGTGCGGCGATGCCCGAAACCGGATCTACCGCCAGTTCCTCCACGAGGACATCGGCCTGGCCGGCGCGCAGATGATGCTCCAGGCCGCGGCGCTCGGGCTGGGCACCTGCTGGGTCGGCGGTCTGGACCGCAAGGCGATCGCGCGCATCCTGAAACTGCCGGAGGGTTTCGAGGTGGTCGGCCTGCTGACGCTCGGGTTCCCCGCAGAAGACCCGCCGCCGCCGGGCCGCAAGCCGCTGGAGCAGATCGTCCACTACGACGTGTATGGGAACCGCCGGCCGTCGGCGGCCGTCGCTCCCGGGCTTCCTGCAGGGCCGCTGGGCATCCTGCTGCGCCGCCTGCGCTTTCCGTTCCGGACGTAGGGTGGGAAAGGAGGAACGGTGTTCCTGCGGAGAACGGTGGGGCTCTTGCTGCTGATCGCGTTGTTCTCCATCTCCGCACCCGCCCCTGCGCTGGGGCCGCAGGGAGGGTTCACGGGCCAGCTCCGGGGCTTCTGGGTCGATGCCTGGAACGACGGGTTCAAGACCCCGGAGCAGATCGCTCAGCTCGTCAGGGACGCCCAGACCGCGCACGCCAACGCCCTCTTTGTGCAGGTCCGCCGTCGGGGGGATGCCTACTACAACAAGAGCATAGAACCGCGTGCCGCGGATAGCCGTCTCGCGCCGGCTCCCTTCGACCCCCTCGCCTCGCTGATCCAGGCGGCCCATAACGCGGATCCTCCGCTCCAGGTGCATGCCTGGGTGGTCGTGATGCCCGTGTGGTCCTCCAACTACTCGACCACCGATCCCAGCCGGCATGTCTACTACCGCCACGGATGTGGCAACAGCTGCTCCTGGGACGATCCGGACAACTGGATGACGTATCGATACAACGGTGGCAACCCCGTCCCGGACTACCAGCTGGACCCCGGCCATCCGGCAGCGGCCCAGTACACGGTGGACGTCCTGATGTACCTCGTGCGCCACTACGACATCGACGGCCTCCACCTGGACTACATCCGCTACTACGGCGCCGACTATGGCTACAACAAGGTGAGCGTGGATCGCTTCCACGCCGCCTATGGAGGGAGCGGCCTTCCCGACCCTGCCGACGAGCAATGGAAAGCCTGGCGACGGGAGCAGGTCACGACGCTCGTGCGCCGGATCTACCTGGAGGCGCTGAGCGTCAAGCCGGACCTCGTCGTCAGCGCAGCCACCATCGCCTGGGGAGATGGCCCGAACCAGACCGGCTGGGAGAACACGAGCGCTTACCGGAGCGTCTTCCAGGACTGGCGCGCCTGGCTCGAGGAAGGGATCGTGGACCTTGCCGTGCCGATGAACTACGACCGGGAGCACGACCCGACACAACGGCTCTACTTCGAGCACTGGATCGAGTGGGAGAAGGACCATACCTACGGACGCGCGGTCGTGATCGGCCAGGGAGCGTGGTTGAACGCGATCTCGGGGAGCCTGACGCAGGCACACAAGGCGCTGGCCCCGTCGGCGGCCGGCCATCTCGCCGCCGGTATCACCTTCTACTCCTATGCAGCCACGAACAAGGACGGCCTGCCGAACAGCACCTTCTACCAGGCCCTATCGCAGCCCAGCGGCTACGGCACGCCGCCGTTCCCTACCTGGGAGCCGCCGCCTACCCTTTCCTGGAAGGCGGCACCCACTCGTGGTCACCTCCTGGGTTGGGCCGTTGGGCCCAGTGGGCCGCTTGCCCGCGTGCAGGTGACATTGAGCGGGCCGGAGAGCCGCACGCTCTACACGGACGCTAACGGCTGCTTCGGGGCAGTCGACCTCCTCCCCGGGGCGTACACGGTGACCCTGCCTCCGCCGGCTACCTCGCCGCTGTACGCGACGGTCACGGCCGGCCGCGTCGCGCTGGCTGGCCCCGCTGCGCCCCCGGCACAGCCCACCCTGCGCGCGCTCCTGGTGGATGCCGCGCACGACGGACTCAAGAGCCCCGACCAGGTGGATACACTGCTGGCCGATGCCCGTACTGCTCATCTCAACGCCCTCTTTGTCCAGGTGCGCGACCACGGGTTCACCTTCTACGAGAGCGACATAGAGCCGCGGAGCCCGGAGGTGGTCCCCGGTTTCGATCCGCTGGCCTACCTGCTGGAGCGTGCGCACGGGGAAACGCCCCGCCTGGAGGTCTATGCCTGGGTTCCGGTGCTCCCCGTGTGGAACCAGGACGTGCCGCCGCCAGATCCGCGCCATCCGTTCAACCTGTACCCTGCATGGCGGACGCAGGACGTGAACGGGAACGAGCGCTCCTACGGGGAATACTTCCTCGATCCTGGACATCCCGAAGTCGCCTCCTACGCTCAGGGATTGCTCGTGGAACTGGTGGGCCGCTACCCCGTGGACGGGGTCTTCCTGGACGGGGTCCACTACCCGCAGCAGGGCTCCACGGTGGGAAATGCGATCTGGGGTTACAACCCGACCGCGGTCGCGCGCTTTCGCGAGCAGTACGGCTACCCGACGGCCCCATTACCGGGCGATCCCCGCTGGATGGACTGGCGGCGAGAGCAACTGAGCGCCCTCGTCCGCCGGCTCTACCTGGCGACGACCGCCGTGCGTCCCACCTTGCGCGTGGTCGTCGCTGCGGTCGCCTGGGGGGACGGACCGGACGCGAGCGGAGGATGGGAGCAGAGCCAGGCTTACGGCCGCGTCCTGCAGGACTGGCGCGCCTGGCTGGAGGAAGGGATCGTCGATCTCGCGGCCCCGCGCAATTTCGACCGCGAGTACCGGAGCGACCAGCGTGCCTGGTACGACCACTGGCTCCAGTGGGAAGCGGGCCATCTGTACGGGCGGGGTGTGCTCGTGCTGCAGGGGTCGTACCTGAACTACCCGGAGCACACGCTCGACCAGGCGCAGCAAGCGCTCGGCGTATCGAAGGGCGTCGGGTTCGCGTCCTACATCCCCTCCAACCTCTACGCGGACCCGAACGGGAACGTCTCCAATCCGCCACGTCAGCCCTGGTACTACTCCCCGGAAGCCGAGTGGTGGCTGTGGCGGATGCTTGCGATCCCCTACGGGTACACCGATCCGGCCACCGGGATCTTTACCGTGACGACACCCCTCTTTCCCGGGGCGGCTGAACCTCCCGAACTCCCGTGGAAAGATACGCCGCAGCTGGGCCATGCCTGGGGGCGGGCGTTTGGCCCGGCCGGCAGCCCGCTCGACAGCGTCACGGTGACGCTCGTGCTAACTCCGTCCGGTACCCTCGTGCGGCAGCTCCGTACGGACGGCCAGGGGTATTTCGGGTGCGTGGACCTCGAACCAGGGGCTTACGAGGCCCACGTGGATGGCGCTGCGCCACCCTATGCCGTCCAGCGGGCAGCGGTCCGCCCTGGCCGTGTGGCCTTCTTCTTGCCATCTTTCCCGTATCGGACGTTCCTGCCGCTTGTTTTTCGCCAGCCTTGACGGAGTGGCGGAGAGCCGGCATGGCGCCTTCAAGAAAGCGTCGAAAGGCAGGCTACAGAGGATGGGGACGACGCCTCCCGCGTCTGCGGGAGAGGCGCAGGAACGGGGTGGCAGTGTTCCTGTTGCTCGTCGGTTCGATCCTGGTGTTGGGATTCCTCGCCTTGTGCGGATGGATCTCGTACGAAGGCGAGAAGGAAGACATCGTGCGGGCTCAGGCGATCGTCGTGCTAGGTGCCGCGCAATGGAACGGGCGTCCGTCCCCCGTGCTGCAGGCGCGCCTGGACCGCGCTCTGGAGCTCTACCGGGAAGGATACGCTCCGCTGCTGGTCTTTACCGGAGGCGCGCTGCCGGGGGACCGTGCTACCGAGGCTTCGGTGGGACGCGACTACGCCCTGAGCCACGGCGTGCCTGAACAGGCGATCTTGATCGAGGAAAAGAGCCGCACGACCTACGAGAACCTGGTCGGTGCCCGCGCGCTGCTTTTCCCGCGGGGCGCGCGTTCGGTGCTGCTCGTGAGTGACCCCTTCCATATGGCACGCAGCCGGATCATCGCCCGCGATCTGGGTTTCGACCCCCATCCGGCTCCGACCCACGCGAGCCCGATCTACCGGGAACCGCTCAAGGTGGTCCGCTACACGGTGCGCGAAGCTTTGGCCCTCTTGAGCTATTACCTGTTCCGCCGTTAGCCGTGTCTCAGGGGGGCACGATCCGGTAGACTTCCCCTGCTTTTTCCCGCCGGAGACCTGGCGGTGTGGATACGCTGGGAAAAGCGTACACCGGCCGTGCGCGGTTTTCCAGCAGGAACGAGGCGAGGTCACCTTCTGCATTGCCGCTTGGGGGAAGGCGTAACCCGGCGTAGCGTGTCGGTAACTGCTCCCGATACCACGCCCACAGGAGGAGGCGGGTATCGACCACTGCGAGGTCGGTCCGCTCCTGGTCCACCGCCTGCAGGTACCAGAAGGCGAACGTCTCTTCATCCTTGTTCGTGAGGAGGATCGACCCACGCGGCAGCGACTGCGCAAGCACCCGCAAGTGGGGGAGCGGGCCGGGGTCACCCCGGAGTGACAGGGCAGGTGCGCGCAGGATCGCCGCCGGCAACGCGAGGGCCGGGAAAACCCAGACCAGGGCCGTACCGCGCGGCACGGCGCGCGCGATCCGCTCAACGCAGAAGCCGGATCCCAGCCCACAGCCGATCGCCCAGAGGAGGTACAGGGGAAGCAGATGCACCTCGCTTCGCTCTCCCCCGTAGGTGGCTGCCAGCACCAGGCCGAGTATTCCGGGGATGGCTGTTGCCACAAAGGCCGGCCGGTCCTGTTTCCACAATCGTACGACGCCCAAGCCTCCGAGCAGCGTACCCCACGGCGCAAAGTCGTGCAGGAGCATGCGTGCGGCTGCTGAGAGTCGGCCGGCCGCTTCGCCCACGGTAGTCCTGAAAAGCAGCGCCCGATAAGCGCTGCCGCTCACGTGTGCCCAGAAGGCCCCCGGATCGACGGGGTTTCCCCAGTTCAACCAGGGATCGGTGCGGGCCCGGAGGGGCAAGTAGAGGTAGACGGACAGGCCCACGACCAGGCCGGCCGCAAGCTGCAGCCATTCTCGGTACCGGGGACGATTGGACGGTCCCAGCAGGAACGCTACCGCCCCGAGGCAGAAGAACACCATCGTCACGTGGTTGCCGAGCCCGACGCCGAGAAGCAGCCCGGCGGCTGGCAGGGCGCCCCGGCGTGGGTAGCGCAGCAACTGGAAGAGCGCGAGCGAGGCAACGGCGGCATGGAGCGTGTATACTTCGGCGCGCAGCGCTTCTTGCCAGAAAAGGCCGCTCACTGCCAGGTACGCGCCCGCGGTGATTCCGCCTATCATCTCTGGGAGGACGCGCCTTGGGTCCCGCGAGGGCGGTGCCCCTTTCCCTCGAAGCAGGGAGAGCACAACGGCCGCGATCGCGCCCACGCAAACTGCCGCCGAGCAGGCCGAAAACAGGTTCAAGTGCGTCGCAAGGCCGTGTCCGGGAAGGAGCCGAAACAGCTGGCCCAGCAGGACGTACGTCGGATAGCCGGTCGGGTGCGGGATTCCTAGCGTCTGCACGGCGACCGCGAGCTCCGCGCCGTCGCTCCCCCCGTAGGCAAAGGAAAGCCCCAGTGCCATGCCGGACCGATACAGGCCGAAAGAAGCCAGGGCTGCGCCCAGGATGAGCACGCTGGGCCAGAAATCCGAGGACCTCCGAACCGTCGGTCGCTGTGCCACGGCGGTATCCCCCGACACCTGCTCTCCGGACCGGGTTGCAAGAGGCCCGTGTGGTGGGACAAGGCTCAGGCCGGTACTACCTTGCGACGCAACAGGCGCAGGCCGGCCAACAGCCCTTCCTCCAGGGTGGCTGCGGTACGCAGGTCCCGCATCTCGACTCCCAGGTGCACCACAGTTTCGGCGACTTCCGGCGAGATCCCCACCAGGATCGGCTCCGCGCCGAGCAGCCGCGCCGCCCGTGCGGCCTGCAAGAGCGCGTTCGCCACCGCCGTATCCACGACTGCAAGGCCGGTGATGTCGAGGATCGCCACCCGTGCCCGTTCGCGTTCGATCCCGGCAAGCAGGTCGTCCATCACCCGTCGCGCGCGCTCGCTGTCCAGCGTGCCCACGATGGGCATAACGATGACGCCTTCCAGCACCGGGATCACGGGACTCGACATCTCGCGGACCAGGCGCAACAGTTGCTCTTTCGCCTCGGCTTCGCTGCGGAGCCGCTCGAACGCCTCACCGAGCTCTCGCGTGCGTTCCGCAATCCGCTGCTCCAGTTCCCGGTTCCACGCTTCCTGTCGGGCGATCGATTCCTGCAGGCTCGAGGCCATATGGTTGAACTCTTCCGCCAGGTTCGTCAGCTCGAAGCACCCGGGCAGATCGATCCGGTAGCCCAGCTCGCCGGCGCCGATCCGCCGGGCTCCTTCGTGGAGCTCCACTACGGGCCGTGCTACCTGCCGGTAGATCAAAACGGCCACGATGGCCGCCAGCGCCGCGCTGGCAAGTACAAAGCCCGCTGCCGACCCGAGCAGCGGCAGCAGATTTCCCAATACCCAGGAAAGGGGCTGCTCCGCAATGAGTACCCAGTTCAGCGCTTGCATCTGCGCGTAGGCCCCCACGACCCGGGTGTCCCCTTGGGGTCGGGTCAGCCCACGGTAGAGCAGTGGCATCTCGCTCCCGGCCACCGCTGCCCGGATGCCCTCCACGTCCTGGCGGATCTCCCAGGCAGTCGAGAGCGGGAGGTGCTCCGCAAGCACCGGCTGGCCGAGCTGGTTGACCACGTAGACGTAGCTACCACGTTCCTCGTCCCGGAAGTTCCGCAGGAGGTGATGGGCTGACGTAAGGTCGAGTTCTGCCCCGATAACCCCGATGCGTTCTGTCCCCGAGACAATCGTGCGCGAAAGCATAATCGTGGGAACGCCAGCCTGGTACTCGACCGCGGAAAAATAGCTGTCCAGGAGCAGAGCCTTACGGTACCACTCGGCGGTGTAATGGTCCTTGTCGTAGGTGCTGCCTATCTTGTCTCCCTGGTACAGCCTCCGTACTTCCCGCCCTTCGCGCCCCCGGCGGGCATCGGCAAGGATCACGTAGCGGAAGCCGGGGGTGCGCATGATCGTCTGCTGCAGGATGGCATCCTGTATCTCCGGGGGAAGGTCCAGGAGGCCGGGGAAAGCCGCGGTGGCGCGGAGGTTCTGAAACGCGGTAAAGAACCACGAGTCCAGGGAGTCCCTCGCCCAAACCGCGATCTGCTGCTGGCGAAGGCGCACATCCTGGAGCTCTCGCCAGGCATCGTAAACTCCCATGCCTGTCATCACAAGGACGCTCAGTGCGGCAAAGGCGACAAAGCGTAACAGGAGACGCCGCCCAAGGCGGCCCAGACCGGGGGCAGCGGTGCGTGCTCTGGGGCTCCGGGACGGGGGAATGTCAGCCACAGGACACCTCCTGGTGGAGCGCGAATCCCGAACGTACGGCGCTATTGTATCCTGCCCCACAGCGTTGTCAAGTGAGGGGCAGTCGGCGAAAGAGCGGCAAAAGGGGCCGTGTCCGGCAGATCGGGAGGGCGTGCAAAGCCAGTGCGCGCGGCACACTATGCACGCCGCGCTCCTGGTTCAGGTCGGACCGAGGCCTCGGTGACCACGCGGAATGTTCCCATCTCGGTCCTGGATTCCGTCCATTCGGTGAGCGCGGCTTCGAGCCGACGGTATTCGCTCTCCTGTTCGCCCACCGCCCGAGCCCGATGCGCTTCCGAGTCCCAGGATTCAAACATCAGATACCGGTTCGGATCCCCGGTTTCGCGCAGGAGGGTGATCCCCCGAAAGCCTGCGGCGCGTGCGAACAGGTGGCTCCAGGCGCCGCCGGGACCGTACGCGAGTTCGAACGGTCCGCGAGCCTCTGCTCGAACGACGAATTCGGACACGATCGTGACCATGGTTTACCCACCTTTGTCTCGCCCGACGCCGGATGAAACGATTCTACCACAAACGTCCGGGCGGCGCTGCCGCGATGCCCGAGGCCGGGGCACTTCTTGACGGATCGCTGGCGTTCTGCTAGAATTATTCCACCGCTGTTACAATCCCGTTCTGTGTTCCTCGAACAGCGTCTTCCGGAGGGCCTCCGGGGGATGTACTCAGAAAGGAGGTGGTCGGCAGACCCCGCATTGTCCCTCGACCATTGGAGACAGAGGAGGAAGAAGCCCATGCGTGGAAAGCGGTTTCTGTTCGTCACTCTGACCCTGATCGCGCTCAGCACCCTCCTGGCCGCCTGCGGCCCGAAGGGCGCGGAAGGCCCGGTGAAGGGCGGAACCTTCATCTTCGGGCGCGGGGGCGACTCGGTCCAGCTCGACCCGGCGATCGTGACCGACGGCGAGAGTTTCCGCGTGACTGGCCAGTGTCTGGAACCGCTCTACCAGTACGAACCCGGGTCGACCAAACCCATTCCGGCACTCGCGACAGAGTGCACCCCGAACGCGAACGCGACCGAGTGGACTTGCAAACTGCGCCAGAACGTCAAGTTCCACGATGGCACCCCCTTCAACGCGGATGCGGTGATCTTTAACTTCGAGCGCTGGCGCTTCACGAACCACCCCTACCACTTCGCTAGCCAGGTGTTCGAGTACTATGAAGCGATGTGGGGCGGCTTCGACGACGACAGCATCATCACCAAGATCGAGAAGATCGACGACTACACGGTCAAGTTCTACCTCAACGCCCCGCTGGCTCCCTTCCTGGCCAACCTGGCGATGGACATGTTTGCTATCTCCAGCCCCGAGGCGATCAAGAAGTGCGGTGAGAAGTACGGTACGCCCGAGTGCGGTTGCGTGGGCACGGGCCCCTTCATCTTCAAGGAGTGGGTCCCGGACGACCACATCACCGTCGTGGCGAACGACAACTACTGGGGCGGCCGGCCGTACGTGGACCAGGTGGTCTGGAAGGTGATCAAAGACGACTCGGCACGCTTCCTGGCCCTGAAGGCGGGCGAGATCCACGCGCTGGAGCAGGCGACGGCTGAGGACGTAGCCGCGGCCGAGCAGGACCCGAATCTGTACATCATGGCTCGTCCGGCGCTGAACACCGCCTACCTCGCCTTCAACTACAAGATCAAGGAGTTCCAGGACAAGCGCGTCCGCGAGGCCGTCGCCCACGCGATCAACCGCAAGGCGATCGTCGAAAACTTTTACGGGAAGTACGGCGAGGTCGCGACGAACTTCTTGCCGCCGATGGTCTGGGGCCACAACCCGGACATCCAGGACTGGACCTATGACCCCGAGCTGTCCAAGAAGCTGCTCGCCGAGGCCGGGTTCCCGAACGGACTGAGCGAGGTGACCATCGCGGAGGACCTGAAGGACCAGGAAGGAAACGTTGTCTACCACGCCGGTGACAAGATCCCGTTGCGCCTCTACTATATGCCGGTGACCCGCTTCTACTACCCCAACCCGAAGGGGATCGCCGAAGCGATGGCCGCCGACCTGAACAAGGCCGGGATCAAGGTCACGCTGGAACTCGCCGGCGACTGGCCGACCTATCTGGGCCTGCGCCGCACCGGTTTGCTGGTCGGCCTGTATATGCTCGGCTGGGGTGGCGATAACGGAGACCCGGACAACTTCCACGGCTACTTCTTCGGAGGACTGAGCGGGCCCGATGATGTTATCCAGCCGCGTGCACGCGAGGGATGGTACGCAAACCAGGAAGTCGCCAAGCTCTGCTACCAGGCGCTCGTGAACCCGAACCGGGAAGAGCGGGAGAAGATGTACAAGCAGGTCGAGCAGATCCTCCACGACGATGTCGCGCGCATCTGGGTCGCGCACAACAACACTCCGCTCATCTTCTCCAAGAAAGTGCACGGCTACCAGCCCCAGCCGGTCGGGGCCGACTACTACGAGTGGGTTTACCTTACGCCCTAGCCGCCGTGCACAACCCGTGCACGCTTGAGGGCAGTTGCGCGGGGGGTGCGGCCGAGTGCCGTGCCCCCCGCGGACTGCCGAGGAGGTGCGTTTGATCCGTTACATTATCCGCCGCCTGCTTGCCCTCATCCCCACGCTTCTTGGGGTAACGGTCGTCGTTTTCCTCTTGATGCGCCTGATCCCGGGCGATCCAGCGGTCGCGATGCTGGGAGAGCATGCGACCGAGGAAAACGTCGCGCGCATCCGGGCGCAGCTGGGGTTGAACCGCCCGATGTTCTTGGATGCAGAGGCGCTGCGCCGGGGAGATCTGAAGTCGTTCGTGGATAGCCAGTACATCCGTTTCCTCGGGCGGCTGCTGCGCGGGGACCTGGGCGATTCCATCCACTACCGCCGTCCCATCACTACGGATATCGGGCAGCGCTTCCCGGCTACGGTAGAACTCGCTCTGGCGGCGATGCTCATCGCCGTGGCGGTCGGGGTGCCGGCCGGGATCGCCAGCGCGGCGCGCCGCAATTCGCTGCTCGATGCGGTCAGCATGGTGGGGTCGCTGGCCGGCGTCTCCATGCCGATCTTCTGGCTGGGGTTGATGGAGATCATGCTCTTTGCCGTCTTCCTGAAATGGCTCCCGATCGGCGGTCGCCTGGATTCCGCCATCCACCTGGAGACGGTCACGGGGCTCTATCTGGTCGACAGCCTGATTACAGGGAATCTGCCGGCTTTCTGGGACGTCTTGAAGCGCCTGGTCCTTCCGGCCGTCGCCTTGGCCACCGGTCCTATGGCGATCATCGCGCGGATGACGCGCTCGAGCATGCTGGAAGTGTTGCAGCAGGACTATGTCCGGACGGCGCGCGCCAAGGGGCTCGCGGAGCGGACGGTGCTGTTCCGTCACGCGCTCCGCAACGCGCTTCTCCCCGTGGTCACGATCGTGGGACTCCAGACCGGGACGCTGCTTGCCGGAGCCGTGCTCACGGAGACGATTTTTGCCTGGCCAGGGATCGGCAGCTGGATCTATTCAGGGATCGTCGGACGCGACTATCCGGTGGTACAGGGGGGCACGCTCTTGATCGCGCTGTGCTTTGTCCTGCTGAACCTGATCGTCGACGTGTCGTATGCTTTCCTCGATCCCCGGATCCAGTACGAGTAGAGGGCGCTATGGCTGAGCTGGAACGACGTGCCATCGGACTGGACGCTTTCGCAGTGCGCGAGCACCGGTCGCTCTGGAAGGATGCCTGGCGGCGGCTCGTTTCGAGCAATACGGCGCGGGCCGGCATGGCGATCGTGGCGCTTTTCCTGCTTTCCGCCGTACTGGCGCACTTTTTCTGGCCTTACAACCCGAAGGTGGACGGGGACTATAGCCTGAAGCTCAAACCGCCGACCCTGCTTCCGATGGGGGACCCCCCATCCATCCACCCCTTCGGCACGGACATCAACGGGCGCGACATCTTCAGACGGGTCGTGCACGGCGGGTGGAACTCGCTGCGCGTCGGGCTGGTCGCCGTGGGGATATCGCTCACGGTCGGCGGCCTGTTGGGACTGCTGGCCGGTTTCTACGAGAGCATGCCGATCGGCACCCTGGGACGGGTGGCGCTGCTGGGGTTCGTGGGAGGGCTGCTGGGAGCGATTCCCGCGTGGCTTGCGGGACAACCCTACCCGGCGTTGTTGCTCGGTGCGCTTGGGGTTGCGGCCGGAAACTGGGACGGCTTTCTCAAGCAAGAGGGGGCCAACGCCAGCCTGCCGCGGGCTGCCTTCTTCGGGGTTGTCGGCCTGTTGCTCGCGGGTCTGCCGGTTCTCACGGTGGGGCCGGCCGCTGCGGGGGTTTGCGGGTTCCTCGGTCTGGTCACCGGTGTCATTGTATCGCTTCCGCTGGGCGGCCCGCTCTTCTCGAACGTCATCATGCGGCTGATGGACCTCATCCTGGCATTCCCGGGGATCCTCCTTGCGATCGCCATCGTGACGATGCTCGGCCCCGGGCTGGAGCGGGCGATGATCGCGATCGGCATCGTGGGCATCCCGACCTACGCCCGGCTGGCGCGGGCACAGGTGCTCTCGGTCATCCAGGAAGAATACGTGACAGCGGCCCGCACGATCGGGGCCGGCCAGGGGCGCATCCTCTTTCGCCATATCCTCCCGAACACCCTCTCCCCGATCATCGTCCAGGCGACCATGGGCCTGGCAGGTGCCATCCTGTGGGCAGGGGCTCTCGGCTTCCTGGGGCTTGGGGCGATCCCGCCCGAGCCCGAGTGGGGCGCGATGCTGAGCGACGGCTACAAGTACCTGGCGAGCGGCTCCTGGTGGGCAGTACTCTTCCCCGGATTGGCCATCATGCTGAGCGTCCTCGGCTTCAACCTGCTGGGCGACGGGCTGCGCGACGCTCTGGACCCGCGGCTGCGCATCTAGTCCGGGCAAACGAAAACGGGCAAGGGGACGGATGTCCCACTTGCCCGAATATGGACCGGATGCTCCCGCCTAGTGGCGACGGCTCCGCCGCAGTTCCTGCTGCTTCAGGCGGTTTTCGCGCCGCCGGCGACGCCGTTCGGCCTTCCGTGCCTTTTCGCGCAGCGCTTCGCCCTTGGAGACGAAAAACCGCTTGCGTCGATGGTCCCGCAGCTGGCCGCTTTCGCTGAGTTCCCGCCGAAACCGCCGTAGCAGGCCCTCCAGCTCTTCCCGGCCCTCGTGCTCCACGCGCGGCATTCCGCTTTCACCCCCTCTCTTTTGCGTTCTGCACTACTCGCCTGCCTGCTTCTTGTAGCGGAAGGTGATCCGCCCTCGGGTGAGATCGTACGGGGAAAGCTCTACCCGTACCCAGTCCCCCAGGAGGACACGGATGTAGTGCTGCCGCATCCGTCCGGAGAGATGGGCCAGGACACGGTGCCCGCCTTCCAGCTCCACCCGGAAGGTGGCGTTGGGCAGGCATTCGGTCACCCGCCCCTCGACTTCGATCATCTTCTCCTTGGCCTTGCCTCCCGGCGCTTTTTTCCTCGGCACCGCCTCGTTCCCTCCGCTCGATCGTGTGACCCGGTCACCTAGCTCCCGTACGGCAGCATACGCCGTACGCGCTTCCGATCGCTCGGCGCGACCGGAAGCATCTGGTCGAACAAGCGACGTACCCGGGCTGGTTTCTTCCGGCGCAGATGGCTGCGCAACCCCTTCATCCGCAGGATCTTGCCCGTACCGGTGACCTTGAAACGCTTCTGTGCGATCTTTCTCGTCTTCAGCTTGTACTTCGCCATTCTGTTCTCTCCTCGAGCCAAAGCGACGCTAGTTCTCCGAGGTGCTTTCCCCCGAGCCCCGACCCGCCGTGGCCGGCCCGGCGTGCACGCGGCTCATCCGCCATTCTTCCCATTCTTGAGGCGTGACCCGCCGGTAGCTCAGGCCCAAGCGGCGCCGGGCGGCGTCGATACGGATGATCCGCAGCGGGAGCACCTCCCCCTCCTCCACAACCTCGGCAGGGTTTGCCGGGCGCTCGTCTGCGAGCTCCGAGAGGTGCACAAGCCCTTCAACGCCGTCCTCCACTTCCACGAAAGCCCCGTATGGAACGAGGCGCGTCACCCTCCCTGTGATCAACTGCCCCAGGGTATACCGTTCCTCGATCCGCTCCCACGGGTCCTGTTCCGTCCGCAGCAGGCTGAGCGAGATGCGCCTCCGTTGCCGGTCTACCCGGATCACCCGTGCCTCGACCTCCTGCCCGACCTGCAACACCTCTTGCGGATGCCGGACTCGCTTCCAGGAGAGTTCCGAAATGTGCACGAGGCCTTCGACCCCGTTGCCCAGGTCGACGAACGCCCCGAATTCCTGCAGGCTGCTCACACGGCCCTGCACCGTCTGGCCCTCTTCCAGAGAGTTGAGGACGCGCTCCTGCTGTTGCTCGCGCCACTCGCGGTACGCCGCGCGCTCCGAGAGCACGAGCCGGTTGCGTTGCTGGTCTACTTCGATCACCCGTGTGCCGAGCCGCCGGCCGACCATTTCCGCCAGGCGCTTCCGCTTTTCCTCCGGAGAAAGCGAGCGCGGGAAGTTCACCAGGTGCGAGGAGGGGATAAAGCCCCGCAGGCGCCCAAAGGCCACCAGCAAGCCCCCGCGGTTGTAGCCGGTGACTTCCCCCTCCCAGATCTCGCGGCTCTGCAGGTAGGCCTGTGCCCGGTCCCAGTCTGCCTGCACGAGCCCCCGCGAGATCGAGACGATCGCACGCCCGTCTGCATCTTCGGGGTTGACAACGTACACGGGGAGCTCTGCCCCGACCACGATCCGCTCGCGTGTCTCCCGATCCAGCCGGTTCAGGTCGCGCTGGGGGACAAAACCCTCATGCTTTGCGCGGATATCCATCAGCACGTGGGTCGGAGTGACCGCGATCACCACGCCGCGACGGATCTCGCCCTGCCGAAGCGGAGCAAAGTTGTCCCCGGCAAGCAACTGCTCCATGGGAGACGGTTCCTCGTGTGGAACCGACGGCTCCGTATCCACCATTAACCCAGCCTCCTGGAACCCGAAATCAAGGTCGGCCCCACCATCAGAACCCGCCAACGGCAAGGGCCGACCGGTGAACGTCCGCACCTAACGCTGGACCACGCAAGCGAACCTACCGGCCTACTCGCATGCTACTGACACCGTCTCGCCCTGACCGCAACCAAACTTGCCTGCGGAGCAGGCTCCGTCCGTCCACCTGCCCTGCTCCGCATCGGGACCCTCGGTGAGGAGCGCAACCTCATACAGCGAAGAATTATACCGCACCTTTTCACGAGCGTCAAGTTGCGCGCGGTTGACGAAGCGTGCCCTTTCGTGTACAATAGCCGCAGTTTCCGGAACGGGCGCATCGATCCAGGAGGACGCCATGGCTGAAGCGCGGAACAAGGGGCAGGTGCCCAACCCCGGCGCGATGGCTCCTGGTTCCCCGGATGTGGAGCCCGAGCGCTACTACCCCAACAAGATCGGGCGTCTTTTCCTTCTTTCCCTTGAGGAAGTGATGGGCCGTAATGGCGTCCACGCCCTCCTCCATATGGCGGGACTTCGCGAGCGGGTCAACAACTATCCCCCCAACGATCTGCGGCGCGAGTACCCCTTCAGCGAGCTTTCCCGTACCTGCCAGGCGCTGGAAACGATGTACGGTCCGCGCGGGGCGCGGGGGATGGAGCTCCGGGCCGGCCGGATCGCCTTCACCTACGGCCTGAAGGAGTTCGGCCCGCTTCTGGGGATGGCCGATCTGGCCTGGAAAGTGATGCCGCTGGGGATCAAGGTCAAGATCGGCCTGAACGCCATCGCCCAGACGTTCGACCGCTTCAGCGATCAGCCCACTCGCGTTGAGGAACGGAAGGGTCAGTTCCTCTACATCATCGAGAAGTGTCCGCCCTGCTGGAACCGCCGCAGCGATAGCCCCTGCTGCCATATCGCACGGGGCATTCTCGAAGAAGGCCTTCGTTGGGTCTCAGGGGGAAAGAACTTTCGGGTGGAGGAGATCGAGTGCCGTGCCGTCGGCGACCCGACCTGTACCTTTGCCATCGATCGAGAGCCACTGGACTGATGCACCGGCACCCCCATCCCCTGCGGCAGAACGGAGCGGCGTCCTGCGCCCCGGCTCCCAGCGGAGGCTGGCGGGACGCTCAAGGGTGACGGGCCAGATGCGGAAGCAGCCGAAGATGCGGCGGATCGTGCTCCGGGTGCGGGAGCCTTTGCCGCCGTTCAACGAGCCGGCCCGGGACCTCCGGATCCTCAACAAGCCCCTCTGGCTCCTGCAGCGCGATCTCCTGGCCCGCCATTGCGAAGGGGAGATCGAGGTGGACTCGCTGGAGGAGGCGCCGCGCCTTTCGGGCGAGATCCTCGTGCACAAGGATAACCTCTTCTTCAACGCCGCCTTTATCGACACCTTCGTCGCACAGGCGCGCGCCCGTGGCCGGCCATGCCAGGCGGCCTTCTCCCTCCACGACGCGGCGATGACCCAGCACGCCCTTCACGTGCAGGAAGGGATCCAGAGGCGAGGGGACTGCTACGTCGCTGACCTCTACTACTTCCCGGACGGGATTTCTGGAGATCCGGAACCGCTCGTCATCGATACATTGCCGCGCGAGCTCGGCTATTACCATATCCCGACCTACATGGCTCCACACCTCGGGGACCTGGTGTTCCAGGTGCCCTGGCGGGCCTTTCTTTCGGTCGAAAGCTGGCTGCAGGTCTGGATGGCCAACATCCCCTTCGGCGTCTTTTGCTGGGGACGCATCCGGGAACAGGAAGTGGAAGAATCCTGGCGCTGGAAACTGCGCATCTTCCTTCGTTCCCTGCTGGAGCGCAAGCACTTCCTTTCCTGTTCCGCGATGGTGCGCGTGGGCAGGAACTGCTCCATCGATCCCACGGCGGTCATCCAGGGCCCCACGGTGATCGGCAACAACGTGAACATCGGGGCCGGTGCGGTGATCACCAACAGCCTGATCGGCAATAACGTGACGATCATGCAGGGCTGCCAGGTCATGTTGAGCGTCGTGAGCGATTCGTGTTACCTGCCCTTCCGGGCTGCGCTCTTTATGAGCGCATTGATGGAGAACTCGATGGTCGCTCAGAATGCATGCCTGCAGCTCTGCCTCGTCGGGCGCAATAGCTTCATCGGCGCGAACACGGTCTTTACCGATTTCAACCTTCTCGGCAAACCGATCCGCATATGGCACCGGGGCCGGCTCTGGGATACCGGGATGCCGGTGCTCGGCGGCTGCGTCGGCCACGATGTCCGGCTCGGATCCGGGTTTGTGATCTACCCTGCGCGCACGATCGAGTCCGGGTCCGTCCTTGTCTGCCCAGAGGGCCCCAGCGTCATCACGCGGAACTTGAGCCGGGAAGAAAGCATCCGCTATCGGTGGGAACCGGAAGTCCGACCACGCTCCGAGGTAGGCAGCCTGGAGGAGGATGATGCCGAAGCAGAAGATCCTGATCGTTGAGGATGCCCCGGATATCGCGGGCCTGTTGCAGGTGTTCTTTACCTCCCAGGGCTACGAGGCGCTGGTCGCCAGCCGCGGGGGCCAGGCCGTCGAGATGTCCCGACGCGAGATGCCGGATATCGTCCTGCTCGACATCATGCTGCCCGATATGAACGGATATACTGTCTGCCAGGAGCTGCGCAGCAACCGCCGTACCCGGGAGATCCCGATTATCTTCCTGACCGCCCGCGGGGAAAAGGAGGACATCATCCACGGGCTCCAGCTCGGGGCAGACGACTACATCGTGAAACCGTTCGACCTTCAGGTCCTCCAGGCGCGCGTGAACAACCGGCTCCAGCACGCCGCCCTCTTGAGTTCGAAGGACCCGACCACGGGCTTGCCTGGGAGCCAGGCCATCGAGGAGGAGTTGCGGCGCGTGCTGAACCGCCACGATTGGGCCCTCGCCTACATCGGCCTCGAGCACTTTGAACCGTTCAGTCAGGCCTACGGCTTTGTCGCGGGCGATAACGCCCTCCGTTTTGTGGCCCGCCTCCTGGTCGAAGCGGTGGACGACCTGGGCGGCCCGGACGATTTCGTTGGGCACGGGATCGGGAGCGACTTTGTGCTGACCACGAGCCCTGACCGCGTCAGGCCTGTGTGCGAGCGCCTGATGCACGATTTCGATGAACGCATCGGTACCCTGTACGACTACCGGGACCGGAAGCAGGGCTTTCTCCTGCTCCAGGACAGCGCGGGCAACGAAGTGCGGGTCCCGCTCATGTACCTGGTCATCGGCGTGATCGACGGCTCGCGGCGTCGCTTCAGCGACATCCGCGAGCTGAGCGAGGCCGCGGCGCGGGTCCGCCAGCAGGCGCGGTCCGAAAAGGGGACCGGAAGCCGCATCGCTCTCGACTAGACGGCACGGGGTCGGCCTGGAGGATCGGATCATGCGTGGGTGGAAAGCGTGGCTGCTTCCCTCGGAGGAGTTCACCGCGAGCGAGCGGCTCGCCTGGGTCATGCGCTGGTTTCTGGTCGCTTTTGTCCTCCTCGTCAACAACGTGCCCTGGCTCACCCCGTACTCCGGAGCGACGATCTCCCGGGTGTTCTACTGGGCGCTGGGCCTCGCTGCAGTTAACCTGGTGCTGACCCCCTTCCTCTGGAGACCGGGCCGCCGGCGGCCTGCTTTCCCACGGCTGGCCGGGCTGGCCCTTCAGCTGGTCGATATCGGCTTCATCTCCGGGCTGCTCGCGAGTCTCCGTCCGGGCGAGCTGCGACAAACGCCGTACGACATCCTGTATTTCCTGATCATCCCACTCGCAGCGCTGCGGTTCGGCATGGGGGTCAGTATCGGCTTCTCCGTGCTCGCGGCCCTGCTTTACAGCGGGATCGTCTTCTCGATGCCCATCCCGGGCGTCTTTGCCACGGCGCATATCCGCAACGCGATGCTCGTCATCCGCGCTTTTGCTTTCCTGGGAGTCGGCGTGGTCGGGGGAATCCTCGCCCAGCTCGAGCGGACACAGCGGAGGCGTGGTGAAGAGGAACGTCGCCGTGCACGGGAGCTGGAGGTCGTCCAGGGGGTGGCGGCCGCCATCAGCACGACCCTGGAGCTGAACCGCCTGATGGAGCAGATCTTCGTTGCCCTGCAGCAGATCATCCCGTTCAGCGACGGCGAGATCACGCTCTGGGAAGGGGAAGAAGGTTCCCTGGTCAGCCGTGGCCTCTTCACTGCGGAGGGCTTCCAGGAACGTGAGGTGCGATATGCACCCGGAGAGGGGTTCAGCGGCTGGCTCGCTGTGCACCGCCGCCCACTCTGGATCCCCGATGTGGAAGCAGAGCACGAAATCCGCCCCAAAGCCGACTTGCCGTTCTCTTCCTACCTCGGCGTCCCGCTCCTCGTCGGGGACCGCCTGGTCGGTACGCTGGAGCTATCCACACGCACCAAGGGCGGCCTGCGCCCGGAGGACCGGGACCTGCTTGCCGCTACAGCTCCCCAGATCGCCGCGATGCTGGATCACGCCCGCCTGTACGACCGGGTGCGCCAGCGGCTCGAACGGCGTGTGCAGCAGCTGGCGGCGATCGAGCAGATCGACCGCGAGCTGAGCGGCACGCTCGACCTGCGCAAGGTGATCCAGGGCGTGCTGGAGCACGCCGTAGCGTTTACCGGAGCCGATTCGGGTGCCCTCCTCGGGATGACCGACAAGCGGGACGGTCTGTTGATCCTGGCAGCGCGTGGGTACCGCGAGGAGATGGTTTCCCGTTACAGCCGGGTTCCCTGGCCGCTGGATCGGGGGATCGTCGGGCGGGTCGCCCGGACCAGCCGGCCGGCCCTGGTGGAGGACGTCTCTCAGGACGCGGACTATGCCGATGTCACCGGGAAGACGGGTTCGGAGCTCGCTGTCCCGATCTGCCGCGAGGAAGAGGTGCTGGGAGTACTGAACCTGGAGAGTGCGCGCCCGGCGGCCTTCGACGAGGAGGACCTGGAGTTCGTCCAGCACCTCGCCGAACACGCCGCGATCGCGATCGAGAATGCGCGCTTGTTTGCCCACGAGGAGCGACGGGCCCGCGAACTGGCGACCCTGCACGAGGTGACGCTAGATATCTCCCAGCGGCTGGAGATGGGAGACCTGCTGCGCTCCGTTGTGGAGCGCGCCGTGCAGCTCATGGATGCCTCCAGCGGCGCGCTGTACCTGTTCGATGCCGGACGCGGGGACCTCGAGCTGGTGGTTCAGTACAACCTCCCGGGGGAGTACATCGGAAAGCGACTGCAGCTGGGGGAAGGGCTCTCGGGCCGGGTGGCCCAAACACGACAGCCCCTCTTCGTCGATGACTACCGCACGTACCCGGGGCGCTCGCACCAGTTCGCGGACGCCGATTTCCGGGCGGTTGCCGGCGTGCCGCTCCTGTACGGCGGTGAAGTCCTGGGCGTCCTGACGGTCCTCCACGGCGCGGAAGGACGAACGTTCCGTGAGGCCGATGTCACACTGCTCCAGTCCCTGGCGAACCAGGCGGCTGTGGCGATCGCCAATGCCCGTCTGTTCCAGGAGACGCGGCGCTGGTCCGAGCAGCTCGCTACGCTGCAGGAACTGAGCCGCAACCTGGGCACGCGCCTCGAACTGCGGGAAACGCTGGAAACGCTGATCCATGGCCTGGCGCGGCTGATCCCGCACCAGGGAGGCGAGGTCTGCCTCTACGATCCGGGGCGCCAGTGTTTCGTCGCTATGGCCACGCTGGGAGAGGTCGCGCGCGTGGCCTCGGCCGAGACCTATTCCCTCACCGAGGGGTACACCGGCTGGATCGCCCGGAACCGCAGGCCGCTCTTGATCGCGGATTGCACGACTTTCGACGAGGCAAAGCCGAAGCGCGAGGAGGTGCTGAGCAGCGGCCGTCTGCGCTCTTTCCTTGGTGTGCCTATGGTGCTGGGCGAGCGCATGGTCGGTACGATCGAGCTGATCAGCGATCAGCCCGGTGCTTTCACCGAGGAACACCTGCGGCTGCTTACCCTGGTAGCCGGCGAGGCGGCCAGTGCCATCGATAACGCGCGGCTCTACGAGTTGACCGAGAGCCGCCTGAGACGGCGGATCGAACAGCTCGTGGCGTTGCGGCGCGTCGGCCAGGAGATGAACACCACGCTGGAGCTCGAGCACAACCTCCAGGTGCTCATCGAAGAGGCGGTGCGGGCTACCCCTGCGACCCACGGCCACATCGCGATGTACGATGCGGGCCTGGGTGTGTATCGCGTGGGGTCCGCACACGTCGGGTACACCCCCGAGGAAGCACGCCTGCTGCGCCAGCTGCGCCTGGGCCGCGGCCGCAGCGTGGTCGACGACGTGTTGCGCTCGGGACAGCCCGAAATGGTGCGGGATGCCTCCCTGGATCCGCGGCCCATCTGCGTCAAGCACGAAACGCGCTCCGGGCTCTTTGTCCCCATCCTCTATGAGGGCCGCGTCGTGGGGGTGATCGACCTTCTCAGCACGGAAGAACGCGCTTTCGACGAGGAGGACCTCCACTTCGTCCAGACGATGGCCGCCCAGGCCGCCCTCGCGGTGGGGAACGCCCGCCGCTATGAAGAGCTCGTGCAGGAGCGGGAACAGGTGGGCCAGCGCGCCTCCCAGCTCCGTGAGATCCTGGAACTGGGGAACACGCTGCGCGCCGACCTGGAGCTTCCCGACCTTCTGGGGCAGGTCGCCTACGGTGTGGTCGGGAGCGTGGGTTTCGGCCTGGTGCTCTTCCAGCTCCTCTCGGAAAGCGACCCGACGTGCCTTGAGCGCGTGGCCAGTGCGGGCATTCCCCTGGACGAGTTCCAGCGACTGCGGCAGGTGCGGCCGGCCCGCACCGCTTTCGAGGCGCTCTTCCGAGAAGAGTTCCGGGTCAGCCGTTCGTACCTGATTCCTCACGAACTGGGGCTGACCGTCAAGCAGGAGTTGGCGTATCTCTTCCCCGTTGAAGACCAGCAGATCCCGGAGGACGAGGATGCCTGGCGCCCGGGTGACCTCCTGCTCGTCCCGATGTACTCGGGCACGGGGGAGCTGCTGGGGGTCATGAGCGTGGACAATCCGTTCGATCGCCGGCGCCCCGCCCGACGTACCGTGGAAGTGCTCGAGATCTTTGCCAACCAGGCAGCGGTCGCGGCGGAGAACGCGCGCCTCTTCCGGGAGAGGGAGCGCCGCATCGCCGAGCTGAACGTGTTGAACCGCATCGGCCAGGCAGCGGCGTCCACGCTCGATCCGGACGCGGTGTTGCGGGCGATCTACGACCGGCTGGCCGAAGCGCACGTGCTCGACGTGGAGGGGTTCTTTGTCGCGATCCACGATACCGTTCGGGAACGTGCCCGCTATTTCCCCATAGTGGTGCGGGGTACGCTCTACGACGCCGAGGAACGTCCGCTGGAAGGGCTGGTCGCGCAGGTGTTGGCCAGCCGGCAGGCGCTGCTCGTCGACGACCTCGCCGCCTGGACAGGGCCGGCCGGCTTTTTTGGCACTTCTGGCGAAGGGGCGCGTTCCTGCCTGGCCGTGCCGCTCTTGGTCGGCGAACAGGCGGTGGGCGTAATGGCCGCGTTCAGCCACCGTGAACGAGCCTACGGAGCTCGCGAGCGGCAGTTCCTCGTCACCGTGGCGAACCAGGTGGCCGTAGGTATCCAGAACGCGCGCCTCTTCCGGGAGCGGGAACAGCGGCTTGCGGAACTGGCCATTCTCAACGAGATCGGCCGCGCGCTGTCCAGCGCGCTCGACCTGGAGCAGCTGCTGCAGGCCGTCCACGATCAGGTCAGCCGCATTTTCGACACGACCAACTTTTACATCGCCACCTACGACGAGAGGAGCGACGAGTGGACCTCGGCTTTCCACCTGGAGCGCGGGGTCCGACAACCGCCGGCCCGGTACAAAGTAGAGGCGGGGCTCACTGGCTACATCATCCGGAACCGTGTGCCGCTCCTGCTACGCAACGAGGCCGAGAACGCTGCGTTCCACGAGCAGATGGGGATGGCGATGCTCGGGGAACCGGCCCGCAGCTGGCTCGGCGTCCCGCTGCTCGCCGGGGACAAGGTGCTCGGGGTGATGGCCATCCAGAACTATGAGCAGGAGAACCTCTACAGCGAACAGGACCTGGCCCTGTTCTCGACCATCGCGGCGCAGGCAGCGATCGCGATCGACAATGCGCGCCTGTTCCAGGAACGGGAACGGCGGATCACCGAGCTCGCCATCCTGAACGAGATCGGACGTTCCCTTGCTGCCACCCTGGATCAGGAGAGCATCACCCAGGCGATCTACGAGCAGCTCGGCCGCATCGTGGACACCACGAACTTTTTCATCGCGCTGTACGACGAGGATCGCCAGGAGTGGGAAACGGTACTGGACATCGTGCACGGTCAGCGGGGCCCTTCGGTCCGGGCGTCCGTCCAGGAGGGGCTCAGCGGGTACATCATCCGCAACCGCGTCCCGCTCCTGTTCCACACCGGCGCGGAACTGGAGGCTTTCCATCGGGAGCGAGGAGCGCAGACGATCGGGGAACCGGCGCTGTCGTGGCTTGGGGTGCCGATGATCGCCGCAGACCGGGTGCTGGGGGTCATCGGCATCGAAAGCTACGACCGCGAGTACGCCTTCAGCGAGGACGACCTCGCGGTGCTCTCCACGGTGGCTGCTCAGGCGGCCGTGGCCCTCGAGAATGCGCGGCTGTTCCGGGAGCGCGAACGGCGGATCGCGGAGCTGGCCGCGCTGAACGAGGTTGGGCGGGCGATCACGTCGACGATGCGTCTGCAAGACCTCCTGGAAACCATCCGCGTGGAGGCTGGCCGCCTGATCGATACGCGCAACTTCCTGGTGGCGCTCTATGACGAGGAGAGCGATACGGTTTCCTTCCCGCTCTACCACGAGCTCGGGGAGCGCGTAGAGATGCCGAGCCGTCGGCGCGGCAACGGCCTGACCGAGTACGTGATCCGCCAGCAAGCGCCGGTGCTCGTGAGCGAGGGGACGGAGGCCTTCTGCCGTGACCACGGCATCGACCATCGGGGCATGCCTGCGCAGTCGTGGCTCGGCGTCCCAATGCTCTACACCGGGAAGGTCATCGGCGTGATGGCCATCCAGGACTACGAGCGCCCGCACGCCTACGACGAGGACGACGTGCGATTGCTTTCCACCCTTGCGAGCCAGGCTGCGGCCGCGGTGCAAAACGCGCGCCTCTTCTCCGACCTCGAGGTGTCCCGCGCCGAACTCGAAGCGCGCATCCTGCAGCTCTCCGCGCTGCAGGAGATGGGGCGGACGATGGCCGGTAGCCTGGAGCTGGAACAGGTGCTCGACGTCGCGCTCCAGGCGGTGACGACGACCCTGGGCTTTTCCTACGGCGTGGTCGCGCTCGTCGACGAAGCGGCCGGGGAGATCCGTGGCGTGCGGGGTATCGGGGTCGACCGGGAACAGATCGACCAGGCCTCCTGCCGTCTCGACAGCGGGAACATCCTGGCGGAGATCGTGCGGACTGGGCACACCGAAGTGATCGCCGGCCGGGACGAACGGCTGGGCGCTCACCTTTTCAACCGCCCCGGGAGCGACGACCTGGTGCGCGTCTTTGCTCCGCTCGTCGCGCGCGGCAAAGTGATCGGCCTGATGGAGGTCGGCTACCCGCGCGCGGCGCGCGCCGAGATGACCCCCGACGACCTGGAGGTGCTCCAGACTTTCCTCGGGCAGGCATCGATCGCGATCGACAACGCGCGCCTCTTTGCGGAGATCCGGCGTTTTACGCAGGAACTCGAGCAGATGGTGGAGGCGCGCACGCAGCAGGTGCAGGACGAAAAAAGCCGGCTGGAAGCGCTGCACGCGATCACGAGCGAGCTTTCCAGCACGCTCGACCTGGACGAGATCCTGCTGAAAACGGTGGACCTCGCCTCGATGGCCACCGGCCGTGCGCGGGGCATGGTCTTCCTGCGGGACCTCGCGAGCGGCCACCTGGTCTGCCGGGCCACGATGGACGAATCGGGTGCGCTGCGCGCCGGGCGTCACGTGGTGTCGCTCGACGACGCCCCTGCGCTACGGCGCGTGCTGGAGCACAGGGAAGCGCTGCGCATCGATGATGTCGGTAGCGATCCAAGGGCAGCCGGTCTCCCGCCACTGCCCCCGGGCACGCGTTCTGTGGCGGCCGTGCCGCTGATCTCCGCCGAGGAGGTCGTCGGCGCTATCCTGCTTGCGCACCCGGAGCCGGGCTTTTTCGACGAAGACCAGATGCGCCTCCTGAGGACGCTCGGCGGGGAGGTCGCGACGGCCATCCACAATGCCGAACTGTACAGCTACATCAACGAACAGGCCCTGCGGCTGGCCGAGATGCTGACTTTCCAGCAGGAAGAGGCCAGCAAGGTGCGCGCGATCCTGCAGTCGATCACCGATGGCGTCCTCGTGGTCGATCGGGAAGGCAAGATCCTTCTGGTCAACCCGGCGGTCGAGGCTATGCTGGGGATCCCCCGGGAAGGGCTCGAAGGCAAGGCGACCCAGGAGCTGCCCGGGCTGTTCCTGGCCGGTGGTGTGTTTGCGCAGCCGAACCAGCGTGTGCAACTGCTCGACCGGGACCTCGCCGTTTACTCCGCACCGGTGGTCACGGACACAGGTGAGACCCTGGGCACGGTCTTTGTCCTGCGGGACATCACGCGCGAGGTGCAGGCCGACCGCGCCAAGAGCGAGTTTATCTCGACCGTGTCGCACGAACTGCGCACGCCGCTCACTTCCATCAAGGGGTACGTCGATCTCCTGCTCCTTGGGTCGGTGGGCGATCTGAGCCCGATGCAGCGGAATTTCCTCGAGGTCGTGCGCTCCAACGCGAACCGGCTGGTGGAGTTGATCAACGACCTGCTGGACATCTCCCGGATCGAAACAGGCCGGATCACCCTGAACCGGGAGCCCGTGAGCCTCTACGAGCTCGTGGAGGAGGTCGTCGAGTCGGCGCGCACGGAGATCGAGCGGAAGCAACTGCATCTGGAGGTCGACGTATCTCCGGATCTGCCGCTCGTGATGGCGGATCGCAGACGGGTGCTCCAGATCCTGAGCAACCTCGTTTCGAACGCCTGCAAGTATACGCGCGAAGGGGGGCACATCGCGATCGCGGCGCGCTGTGTGGACGGCTTCCTGCAGGTGGACGTCAGCGACACCGGAGTGGGCATTTCGCCGGAGGATCAGCAGCGGCTGTTCACGCGCTTTTTCCGCGCCGACAACCCGATGCGGGACGAGGTCGGGGGGACCGGTTTGGGCCTGGCGATCTCGAAATCGTTCGTCGAGATGCACGGCGGCCGGATCTGGGTGCAGAGCGAGCTGAACGTCGGCAGCACCTTCTCCTTCACGCTTCCCCTTGAGGCCGAGCCGAAGGCAGAGGAACCGACTTCCAGGCCGCTTCCCGCAGCGGCTCCTTCCGGGGGAAAGCGCGTCCTGGTCGTCGACGACGATGTGCAGATCGCGGAGCTTTTGCGGCTGCAGCTCGAACGGGCAGGTTACGGCGTCCTGGTCGCGCATCGTGGCGAGGAGGCGCTGGAGATTGCGGCCCGGGAGATCCCGGACCTGATCACGCTGGACATCCTGATGGTCGGGATGGACGGGTTTCAGGTGCTGGAGCGGCTGCGTGCAAACCCGCGGACGTCTCAGATCCCCGTGCTGGTGATCTCTGTGGTCTCCGAGCAGCGCGACCTTCTGGCACTGGGCGCGGTAGACTTTCTCTCCAAGCCGCTGGAGGAAAGCGCCCTGCGGGCGGCCGTCGCACGCGCGCTGGGTGCACAAGGCGGGCGCCGGGTCCTGGTGGCAGAGGACGATCCGGACATCGCCGGCTGGCTGGAGCGCGTGCTTGTGGAGCAGGGCTTCCAGGTCAGCTGGGCGGCGGACGGGCGTACGGCCCTGGATGAGGCAGCGCGCAGCCGGCCGGATGTGATCCTCCTGGACCTGCACCTGCCGGAGATGGACGGGCGCGAGGTCATCGCCCGGCTGAAGCGCGATGCGTCCACACGGGACATCCCGGTCATCGTGATGACCGCCAGCTCGGTGGACCGGGATCGGGATCGTGTGCGCGTTCTGGACCTGGGTGCGGAGAGTTTCCTCACCAAGCCGTTCACAGCGGAGGAGCTCGCTCGGGAAATCCGACGGGCCCTGGAGGACAAGACGGAGGCGTCCCAAGAATGAGCAAGAAGATCCTGGTGGCGGATGACGAACCCGACGTACTGTTTATGACGGCCTTTAGCCTGCGTACCGTGGGTGGCTTCGAGGTGATCGAAGCCCGCAACGGACTGGAAGCGCTCGAGAAGGCACAACAGACCACGCCCGACCTGATCATCCTGGACATCAAGATGCCGCGGCTGAACGGGTATGAAACGTGCCGACGCTTGAAGGAGATCGAAGCGCTGCGGGATGTGCCGGTGGTTTTCCTTTCGGCCAAAGGGCAGCGGCAGGAGATCGAGGAAGGGATGAGTGTCGGGGCCGCGGAATATATCCTGAAGCCCTTTGCGCCCGACGAACTCGTGGCCAGGGTCCGGGAGATCCTTGCCCGGGCGAAGTAGGGGGCGATGAGCGCGATCCTCCTGGAAAAGGGCCTCGTGCACTATGAAGCGTTTGGCCGCGGCAAGCCGGTTGTCTTCCTCCATGGGTGGCTGGGTTCCTGGCGCTACTGGGTGCCCACGATGGAGGAACTGGCCGACAGGTACCGCACCTATGCCCTGGACTTCTGGGGGTTCGGCGACTCGGAAAAGCCCGGAAAAGGGTACCGGATCGAGGAGTATGCGCAGCAAGTAGCCGATTTTGCCACGGGCATGGGGATCGCTCAGGCTTCGTTCGTCGGCCACTCGCTTGGAGGGGTGGTCGCCCTGTACATCGCCGTGACGCAGGCGGCGCCTGTGGACAAACTGGTGCTGGTGGCTACCCCGCTCCAGGGAAGCGCCCTTTCCGGTTCGCTGAAAGTTCTGCACAGCCCGATCGGGCGCCTCGGCGGCGCGCGAGCGTTGCTCGAGCTGTGGATGCGCTCGCTGAAGCGCGTCTCGGCGTCGTGGGCCGAGATGTACGAGGAGATCGTGGAGGATACGGCAAAGGTGGACCACCAGGCGGTGTTCCAGAGCCTGAGCAGCATCCTGGAACTGGACCTGAGCGCGGAACTGAAGCGCCTGTATGCCCATACCCTGGTAGTCTTCGGCTCCAAAGATGAATTCGTGGATAGCCGACAGGCGCGTCTGTTTGCGGACGGCCGTGTGCCGACCGCCCAGGTGGTGGTGCTCGAGGGATGTCACCATTTTCCCTTTCTGGAAGAGCCGGGCAAGTTTAACCGGTTGCTCAAAGAGTTCCTGGGCAGTTCGCTCGGCCAGGCGGTCGCCGTGAAGGAGCAATGGAAACGCCGGTACCATCAGACGGAGTACCTGTAGACCAGCGTTGTTCGGGGGGTAGCGATGAAGGTCTATGAAGGAGCGCTTCTGGGGACAGGCCTGCGCTTCGGCGTGGTCGTGTCCCGGTTCAATGAGTTCATCAGCCGTAAGCTGCTCGAAGGAGCGCTGGACGCGCTGGAACGGCACGGGGTCGCGCCGGAGGATGTGGAAGTGGCCTGGGTACCCGGTGCATTCGAAATTCCGCTTGTCGCACGACGCATGGCAGCGTCCGGCGCTTTTCACGCGGTGATCTGCCTGGGTGCGGTCATCCGCGGGTCGACCCCGCACTTTGACTATGTGGCCTCCGAGGTCGCCAAAGGGATCGCGCACGTAGGGCTGGAGACGGGAGTGCCCGTGCTCTTCGGCGTGCTCACCACCGATACGATCGAGCAGGCGATCGAGCGGGCGGGCACCAAAGCGGGCAACAAGGGGTTCGATGCTGCGCTGGCGGCAATCGAGATGGCCAACCTGCTTCGTCTGCTTCCAGCGGCCCGGTAGGGGATACACGCGGCCCGGTCTGGAGCTCTTTCTACTGCCGGAAAGGAAGGGGACGCGACGGGTTGTTGTTATCTCTGGGGCGATTGCGGGCTCCGAGCGGCCGGAGGAGGTAGAGCGGTAGCCCCAGCACCAGGTTCTCCAGCCCTACGCAGAGGATCAGGGCGGAGTAGCTCAGGATCTCTCCCCGGGACCATCCGAGCTCGGGCGCGGAAAGGATCGTGAGCAGGATGAGCTCCCGGGTCCCCAGACCGGCAACCGAGAGCAGGCTTCCCAGAGCGACCAGGGCAATCGTGGGGACAAAGATCGCGAAGGGCAGCGACTTGCCCAGCGCCGGGATCAGGAGCCACAGCCGGAAAAAAGTCGTAGAAAAGGAAAGGAGCGATATTGCTCCTCCCAGCAAGGCGTTGCGTGGGCTCAGGAAGAAGCGATCCACATAGGCGCGCGCATCCCGCTCCTGCAGGTAGCGGCGCACGGACGCGGGCACCAGGAACCGCAGCACCCGGTCGATCCACCAGTTCCGCCAGGAGCGGCTGAGGAGCAGGCTAAGCACCAGCCCGATTCCCAGGAGCATCGCGGTGAGCAGTAGCACCGTCCCGGCGCGCGGGAAGACGCGCCACAGGGCATAGAGGCCGCTCAGGGCGAGAATGCCCATAATGCCCATGTCAAACAGCCGGTCCACTACCGTGCTCAAGAGCGCGGCGCCGAGATCGTGTCCATCCTCCTTGAGGTACCAGGCCTTCAGAAAGTCGCCCGCTTGCCCGGGAGTCGCCGCTCCGAGAAAGATCCCCAGGGCATAGTAGAACGTGAGCCGCCTCCACGGAACGTGTTCTCCGAGGTCGTCCAGGATGAGCTGCCATCGCCAGCCCTTCAGCAGCACGAACGGGAAGACAAGTGCGAAGGACAGGGCGAGTGGCACCCAGCGCACGCCCCGCAGGGTGTTCCAGGCAATCCCCAGCTGGTCCCGGTTCTGCCAGAGGATCCAGGCCAGGAGCAAGGGCCCGAGCGCCCGCAGCAGCCAGGAGAGCAGCAGCCGGGATAACGGCCTTTTCTCCTCCCTCACTCCCTACTCCTTCTTTTCGAAGCGCAGCATGGCGATCTGTTCGGAGACCAGGCCGATCAGGAAGACGATGATGCTCATCGTGAACAGGAGGACAGCCGAATTGGGGATGTGGAGGCGGTGTTCGGCGATGAAGATCGTGTATCCGGCTGACAGGCAGCTGAGGAGAAAGAGCACGACGCTCGCCGGGAAAAAGACGCGCAGCGGGCTGAAAAGCGTGACGATGCGCAGGATGATCAACACGAAGCGCACTCCATCGCGCACCAGGCGGATGCCGCTTTTGCCTCCCTGCCGCTGGGCCGAGCGGATGGGGACGAACGCCACGCTGTACCCTGCCTTGAGGAAAGCCAGTGTCGTGGTTGTGGGGTAGGAGTAGCCGTTGGGCAGAAGGTGCAGGAACTCCCGGAACGCTTCCCGACGTGCCGCGCGGAAGCCGCTCGTCAGGTCCGGGATCGGCCGGCCCGTGAGGTAGGTCGCCAGCGCGTTGAAAGCGGCATTGCCTACCCGCCGCGCGAGGGACGCTTGTGTGGAAGGGTCGCGCGCCCCGATCACGAGGTCGTACTCTTCGAGCGGCGCAAGCAGGCGCGGGATATCGGCCGGGTCGTGCTGGCCATCGGCGTCCATCAGGACGATCTTGCGCCCCCTGGCATGGCGAAGGCCGGTCTTGACCGCGGCGCCGTTTCCCTTGTTGTACGGGTGGCGTAGCACGGTTGCCCCCGCCGCCCTCGCTTCTTCTGCAGTGCCGTCGCTCGATGCATCGTCCACGACAAGCACCTCGGCCTCGGGAAAGAGCGCACGGATGCGCCGCACGAGCGATCCGATCTCGGCCGCTTCGTTGTATGCCGGTAGGACGATGCTCAGTTCCGGTTGATGCTCTTGTGCTTCCATCCGGTCGTTCTCCACCCCGCGTGCCCCCGCCGGGGGCGAGGGCATTGTACACGAGCGGCCAAACCGCGTCAAATCGCGCTTGCCTCCCGGTCGGAGTTATGCTATAATAACCGCACAACTGAATACCGCCGACCTCTCATCCAGAGTGGCGGAGGGACTGGCCCAGTGAAGCCCGGCAACCAGGCGGATGGCGGAGTGTATGGGCCGCCGGCATCCCCGCCATGGTGCCAATTCCTGCAGGGGTTGGGCGCGTGGCGCCGAACTCCTGAGAGATGAGAGAGAGCAGCTTCGGCTTGACCTCTCTCGTCGGAGGTCTTTTTTTTGCCCGTGAGGGAACCGATGCCCGTAGAACTGCGCAGCATCGTGTGGGAAGAGGACGGCACGGTGCGCCTCCTTGACCAGACCTGCCTTCCTCACCGCGAGGTATGGCGCACCTGCCGTACTGCGGAAGAAGTGGCGGAGTGCATCGCCCGGCTTCGCGTACGAGGCGCACCGGCGATCGGGATCGCGGCCGCCTACGCGCTGGCGCTGGCGGCACGGAACGCCGGCAGCCGGGATATGCAGGAGCTGCTTGAACACCTGGAGCGGACAGCGGCGATGCTGTTGGCGACACGGCCAACGGCGGTCAACCTCGCGTGGGCGGTAGAGCGGATGCTTAACCGAGCACGAAGCCTGAGAGCGCTGGATCCGGAAGCGGCCGCTGCGCTCCTCGTGCGCGAGGCACGCGCGATCGCGGCCGAGGACGAGGAGGCGAACCGGCGGCTCGCCCGCTTCGGACAGGCGCTGCTGCCCCAGCAGGGTTCCGTCCTCACGCACTGTAACGCGGGCGCGCTCGCGACCGGCGGCTACGGCACCGCGCTGGGGGTCATCCGGGCTGCCTGGGAAGAAGGAAAGACGATCCACGTCTACGTGGACGAAACGCGCCCGGTGCTCCAGGGAGCACGCATCACGGCCTGGGAGCTCCAACGGCTGGGCATACCTTTCACCCTGATCACGGACAACATGGCCGGCCACTTCATGCGGCTCGGCCGGATCGACGCGGTGCTCGTCGGCGCGGATCGCATCGCGGCGAACGGGGACCTCGCGAACAAGATCGGGACCTATAGCCTGGCCGTGCTCGCATTTGCGCACCATATCCCGTTCTACAGCGCTGCTCCCACCTCCACGCTGGACCTCTCGCTGCCCGATGGCAGCCAGATCCCCATCGAGGAGCGCGACCCGGAAGAGGTCACGTACCTGGCCGGCCGGCGCATCGCCCCACGCGGTGTGCAGGCGGCGAATCCCGCCTTCGACCTCACGCCCCATCGCTACGTCACGGCGATCATCACCGAGCGCGGCATCGCCCGTCCGCCCTACGACGAGAGCCTGAGAAAACTCCTGGAGGAGTCGTCATGACGTTCGCGGCGAAATGTCTGCCCACCATGGTCGGGAGTCTCCCCCTGCACGAGCCGCGCGCGGCGTGCGACCTGGTCCTCGAACACCTTCGGGCGATTCCCGCTTGGCCCCAGCTGCCCCGGCGGTCGTTCCGCGAGAACATGTACGCACAGTACGGAGAGCGCTTCCCGGGCCTCGTGGTGGACCTGGAACGGGAGAAGGTATGGGTGGATCGAGAAAGGGCAAACGAGGAACTCGAGGGGCTGTACCTGGCCTACCTGGAGGACCGGGTCGACGAGTGGGGCATTGGCCCGGAGTATGCGGCCGGGCTGCACGCCTTCCTGGGGCGAAAGGAGGCGCTCGACCGCGCCGTGGCCGTGAAGGGGCAGATCACCGGGCCGATCAGCATGGGCCTGCAGGTGACCGACGCTGCGCTCCGGCCGATCCTCTATGACGAGATCCTGGCCGATGCGTTGGCCAAACACCTCCGTCTGAAAGCCGCCTGGATGGAACGCCAACTGCGTCGCCTGCACCCGCAGGTGATCCTCTTTGTAGACGAGCCGTACCTGAGCACGTTCGGTTCCGCATTTATCTCGCTCAGCCGGGAGCAGGTCATCGCCCTCATCGGCGAGGTTTTCGCCGGAATCGAGGGCCTGAAGGGCATCCACTGCTGCGGGAACACGGACTGGTCGGTCGTCCTCGAGACCCGGCCGGACATCCTGAACCTGGACGCTTACAACTATGCTCAGAGCCTCTCGCTCTATCCCGAGGCCGTGCACGCCTTCCTCCACCGCGGCGGGATCATCGCCTGGGGGATCGTGCCCCAGGAGGAGACGGCGATCCGGAACGTTACAGTGGAAGAGCTTCTCGAACGGCTGGAGGCCGCCTGGGGCTTGCTGGAAGCCAAGGGGATCTCGCGTGACGACCTGCTCGCAGCCTGCCTCATCACGCCGTCCTGTGGGCTGGGCGCGGTTTCGCCGGAAGCGGCGGCCCGTGCGCTCGAACTCACGGCGGCCGTGTCCGAGCGGGTGCGCGAACGGTACGGCATCGAGTAGGAGTGCCGAATGATCGTCGTTACCGGATCGATCGCCTACGACTATCTGATGACGTTCCCCGGCCGGTTTCGGGACCATATCCTGCCGGATCGGCTGGACCATGTGAGCCTGAGTTTCCTTGTGGACGACATGCGGAAGGTGCGCGGCGGCTGTGCCGCGAACATCGCCTATTCACTGGCACTGCTGGGCGAACGGCCCTACCTGATGGCTACCGCGGGCTGCGACGGCGCCGAGTACCGGGACTGGCTGGCCGCTCAGGGGGTCGACGTTTCCGGCCTGCGGCTGTACGACGATTGCTTCACGGCGTCGTTCCTCGTGACCACGGACATCGAGGGGAACCAGATCGCCACCTTCTACAGCGGCGCGATGGCCCGCGCGCGCGAGCTTTCCTTCTACGATCTGGAGGACCCCTCCCGGGTCGAATGGGCGATCATCTCCCCCAACGATCCGTGCGCGATGGCCCGGTACACGGAGGAGTGCCGCGAACTGGGCATCCGCTTCATCTACGATCCGAGCCAGCAGGTCGCCCGCGTCGGCGGAGAAGAGCTGGTTTCGGGCGCGCGGGGGGCCTACATCCTCATCCTGAACGAGTACGAGAACGATCTTTTCCGCAAGAAGACCGGGCTGGACACCCAGAGCATCCTGGAACTGGCCGAAACCCTGATCGTAACCCGCGGAAAGGAAGGCTCGAGCATCCTGACCGTGGAAGGCGGTCGGCAGGTCGAGTACGAGATCCCGGCCGTTCCGGCTGGCTGCCAGCTGGACCCCACAGGCGTGGGGGACGCCTACCGAGCAGGGCTCCTCAAGGGGTTGCGCTGCGGCCTTCCCTGGCCGGAGACAGGACGGATTGCTGCGCTTGCGGCGACCTATGTCCTGGAGCAGCCGGGCCCGCAGCCGCGACCATACCGCCGGGAGGAGTTCGTGCAGCGATATGAAGAAGCGTTCGGCGCAAGCCCTGCGGTGCGGAAGGCGCTCCTGGGCTGCGGGTAACCGGATTGCACAGACAGAGCGAACGATGGAGAGGTGATCGATGGCCGTACCACACGACGTAAGAGACCTGGAGCTGGCGGCGCAGGGCCGGCTGCGCATCGAGTGGGCAGAACGGGATATGCCCGTGCTCCGCCGCATCCGGGAGCGCTTTGCGCGGGAACAGCCGTTACGCGGCGTCCGGATCGGCGCGTGCTTGCATGTGACGACCGAGACTGCGAACCTGATGCGCACCCTGCGGGCCGGAGGGGCGGAGGTTGCCCTGTGCGCTTCCAACCCGCTCTCCACCCAGGACGATGTCGCAGCAAGCCTGGTCGTGGACGACGGGATCCCCGTCTTTGCCATCAAGGGCGAGGATGCGGAAACCTACTACCAGCACGTGCGCGCGGTGCTATCCACCAACCCGCGGATCACGATGGACGACGGGGCAGACCTGGTGACCACGCTGCTCAAGGAGCGCACGGACCTGATCCCGCAGATGATCGGGTCCACCGAAGAGACCACCACGGGCGTGATTCGTCTGCGTGCCATGGCGGCTGACGGGCAGATCCGTTTTCCGGTGATCGCGGTCAACGACGCGGACACCAAGCACCTGTTCGACAACCGCTACGGTACCGGGCAATCGACGATCGACGGGATCCTTCGGGCGACGAACAAGCTCCTGGCGGGAAGCACCTTTGTGGTGGCCGGGTACGGGATGTGTGGCCGTGGCGTGGCCGCACGCGCCCGCGGGGCCGGGGCGAACGTCATCGTGACCGAGGTGAACCCGCTCCGTGCCCTGGAAGCGGTGATGGACGGCTACCGTGTGATGCCGATGGCGGAAGCGGCTCCCCTGGGCGACATCTTTGTCACCGTAACCGGGTGCAAGGAGGTCATCCGGGAAAGCGATTTCCTGGCCATGAAGGACGGAGCGATCGTCTGCAACTCGGGCCACTTTAACGTGGAGGTGGACATCCCGGCGCTCGAGCGGCTGGCCGTGTCCCGACGCACCATCCGGCCGTTCGTGGAAGAGTTTACCCTTGCCGACGGCCGGCGCATCTTTCTCCTGGGCGAAGGGCGGCTGATCAACCTGGCGGCGGCCGAAGGCCATCCCCCGAGCGTGATGGATATGAGCTTCGCCAACCAGGCACTCGCGGCGGAATACCTGGTCCGGCATCAGGGTCAGCTGGAGCCGCGCGTGTACCGGATGCCCGAGGAGCTGGACCGTACGGTTGCCCGGTTGAAACTGGAGGCGATGGGGGTGCGGATCGATACCTTGACCCCGGAGCAGGAGCGCTACCTGAAGTCGTGGGAAGAGGGAACATAAGGCGGTCGGCTAGGACGTAGAGGAGGATACCGATGCGCAACATCACGATCGAGGAACTGCGGGCCACACCGGTCTCGGAGCAGCGGGTCGAGCTGGTCGAGCGCAAGGGCGTCGGCCATCCGGATTCGATCTGTGACGCCATCATGGAGGCGGTTTCGGTTGCCCTGTGTCGCGAGTACCAGGCGACGTTCGGGCGGATCGTGCACCACAACATCGACAAGGGGATGCTGGTGGCCGGCCGCACAACGCCACGGATCGGGGGCGGCACGGTGGACGAGCCGATGCGCCTGATCTTTGGCGATCGCGCGATCTACGAGTACAAGGGAAAGCACGTCCCGGTCGGCGAGATCGCGATCGCCACGGCCAAAGCGTGGATCCGCCAGAACCTGCGGTTCGTGGACCCGGACAAACACGTGATCTACCAGAACGAAATCAAGCCGGGGTCCCCGGAACTGACGGACATCTTTGACCGCGAACAGATCGGCGCAAACGACACCTCGGCCGCAGTAGGGTACGCACCGTACACCGAGACCGAGCGCATCGTCCTGGCAACTGAGCAGTTCCTGAACGGCCCGGTCTTCAAAGCGCGCTTCCCGGAGGCCGGCGAGGACATCAAGGTCATGGGCTTTCGCCGCAACCACGACCTGGTGCTCACGATCGCGCTCGCGTTCGTGGACCGGTTTGTGGAAAGCGTGCACCATTACTTCGCCCGCAAGGAGGAGATGCGCGCGGCAATAGCGGACTTTATCCAGGCCTCGAACTATTCTTTCGAAAGTGTGCGCATCGACATCAACACCCTCGACGACCCGGACCGTGGCGAGGATGGGATGTACCTGACGGTGCTGGGGACCTCGGCTGAGGGTGGTGACGGGGGCCAGGTAGGCCGTGGTAACAAGGTGAACCAGGTGATCGCGCTGAACCGTCCGATGAGCACCGAAGCCGCGGCCGGCAAGAACCCGATCAGCCACGTGGGGAAGATCTACAACCTGCTCAGCCACCATATGGCCCTGGAGGTGTACAAGCGTGTGCCGGGGCTGAAGGAAGTCTACATCTGGCTCTGCAGCCAGATCGGCGTGCCGATCGACCAGCCCCTGATCGCTTCGGCGCAGGTGATCCTCGAGCCCGGCGTGAGCCTGAGCGACGTGGAGGGCCCTATCCGGGAGACGATGGAACACGAGCTCGCCGGGATCTACACCTTCACGCAGCGCCTGGCGCGGGGCGAACTGCCGGTCTGGTAGAGGACCAGCACCATGCGGAGGGGCAGGGAGAAGCCCTGCCCCTCCGCCCTGCGGATGGAGGTTTTGGCTGTGGGCGAGTTCCGTCACCTGGGTTGGATCCTGGTGCTGCTCGGAGGGGGCCTCGTGCTGGCCGGCCTCCTTCTGGTGCTCGTCGGCCGGTTGCCCTTCCTGGGGCGCCTGCCGGGGGACATCCACATCCAGCGCGGGGGATGGACGATCTACTTTCCCGTAGCGACCTGCCTGCTGCTAAGCCTCCTGTTGACGCTCCTCTTGAACCTGATCGCCCGCCTCCTGCGCCGTTGACCGGGTCAGGCCGGCCGTGGGGTCCTGTTCCAGGGTGAGTACCTGCATGAACTTGCCTTCGGCGCGGGCGAGGAGCGTGCCGTCCGGTGCGCGAAGCTCCGCTTCGGCACGTATGAGCCGCCCGCGCCGCTCCACAACGCGCCCTCGAACGACTACCGGCGTTCCCAGGGGTACTCCCCTCCCGCGCAGACGGACGCGCAACTCACCGGTGACCGCCAATCCGGCTGAAGCCACCACCGCGTGCGCCATCGCCTCGTCGAGCAGCGTGGCCACGAGCCCTCCGTGCAACAGGCCCGGGTACCCCTGGTGCACCGGCTCCGGCGTAAAATGGGCTTCCGCGTACCCATCCCCGTAAGAGAAGCGCAGGCGAAGGCCGATCGGATTGTCTATCCCGCAGGCAAAGCAACCACGATTCGGAGCGTCCGGCACAATGCCCTCCTTCCTTGGCGTCGCCTCACGGCGAGGGAACCGCGGTTGGGGTGGCCACCGGGGTCGGGGTTGGAGTGGCGGCGGACGGAGGCAGCGGTGTCCCCAGGAGGTATGCCGCGGCCGCATCCAGCTGCGGGTCGCGGCCGGCTTCATAGTCCTCAGGGGTGAGCGCTACGATCAGATCGGGGGTCAGCCCCTGCCCGTGGATCTGTCGGCCGTTGGGGGTCAGCCACCGTGCGATCGTCACCCGTACAGAACTTCCGTCCGGCAGGTCAAAGTTGCTCTGGATCAATCCCTTACCGAAAGTCTGCTCGCCGATTAGCACCGCGCGCTGCCGATCCTGCAGCGCCCCGGCGACGATCTCGGAGGCGCTGGCTGATCCCCCGTTCACCAACACGACCATCGGGAGGTCGTACACCCGCACACGCCCGCGAAGGACTTCGTGTGGGCTCAGGCTTCCGTCCCGGCTCGCCTGATAGGCGGCGACACCTCCGTCCAGGAAGCGTCCCAGCACCTCTTGAGCGGCCGTAAGGTATCCGCCTCCGTTCCCACGCAGGTCCAGGATCAACCCGCGCGGTCGTTCTGTCATCAGCTTCTGGAGCGCCGCGTCGAGTTCTTCCGCCGTGGTCTCGCCGAACACCGACAGGCGGATGTAGCCGAGGCCATCCGGACGCATCCGCGAGGTCACGCTGGCGACCTCGATGTGGGCCCGCGTCAACGTGACCTCGAAGGGCGGCTCATCTCCCCGCAGGATGGTGAGGGTCACCTGCGTACCTGCGGGGCCCTTGATGCGCGCGATCACCTCTTCCAGGGGAACCCCCTGGGTGCTTACGTGGTCCACTTCGAGGATGATATCTCCCTGGCGGAGGCCGGCGCGGGCGGCTGGCGCGTCGTCGCTCACCGGCCCCTGGATGACCGGCCAGCCGTCTTCCTGGTCGATGTAGGCGCCGATGCCTTCATACCCCCCCTGCAGTTGGCTACGCACGACCTGCGTCTGCGCCGGGGTAGAGAAGAAGGTGTACGGATCTCCCAGGGATCCAACCATCCCCTGAATCGCCCCATACACCATTTTCTGGTAGTCAATCGCATCGGGATCGTAAAAGTGGTGCTCCACGAGGTCCCAGACCTGCCAGAAAAGCGCGAACTTGTCCCGCAGGGCTTGGGGGACCTCCTCCTGCGCGAGGTGGGTCACGGAGGGCTGAGGCTGTGGTTGGCCGACCAGGAACGGCAGGCGTGCCTGCGGGAAATACCCCGCCAGGGTCCAACCGACCAGCCCGCCCAGAAGGAAGCAAAAGAGCGCGACCGTGATCCACCAGAGGCCCCACCGCGTACCGTAGCGTGTGCGATCCATCTTCCACCTCGTTGCCCCGTTCCGAAGGGCATTCCCAGCATCGGGGCCATTCTACTATAGCCGGTGCCGGCGCGCAAACGAAGCGCATTCCAGTTTCCAACGGACTGTCCCATAGTAGCGAGCCGAGCACGGCGATCTTCCTTCAAAGGCACCCCACAGCCAAGCCCCAAGAGCGCTACGGTCGCGGGTCTCCAATGGCCACGGGCTTGTACACTCGGCATACGCCCATTCTTTGTTGGAAACTGGAGAGGCGCATCGCGCTGATTCTGTCCCCAGCCGTTTCCCGTACACGGCCTGCCGTTCAGAGGCGGGAAAGGGAGGTATGAGCCCCAAAACACGCGCCGATCGCGTATGTCCCAGCTCACCACGCGCGCATTGCACCCTCTAGCCGTTTCCGGTATAATGGGGCGGAAGGAGGCGACGATGGACCTGAAATCGCGCATTCAGGAGGACATGAAGGCCGCGCTGCGGGAGCAGGATGCGGAACGTCTTTCCGTGCTTCGGCTGATCCGCGCCGCGATCCGGGATGCGGAAATCGACCAGCAGCGAGAACTCGACGATGCCGGCGTGGTTGCCGTCCTGAGCAAGGCGGCACGGCAGCGTCAGGAGTCGATCCAGGCCTACCGGCAAGGTGGTCGCGATGACCTGGCCGACGCAGAGGAACGCGAGCTGCGCATTATCCAGGGCTACCTGCCGCGTCAGCTGGACGAAACAGAGCTCCGTGCCCTGGTCCACAAGGCCGTGGAGGAGCTCGGGGCGCAGGGTCCCGCGGACATCGGCCGGGTGATGAAACATCTGATGGCCCAGCTCCGCGGGCAGGCGGACGGCCGCGTGGTGCAGGCACTTGTACGCGAAGCCCTGCGGGGATAGCTGCCCACGCCCGCAGGCGGGACTTGACCATGCCAATCGGGCGACGGTTCCTGGCAAGCGAGACCAGAAGGATGGGACAGCTCGAGTGGCGCTTTGGCCTCTTTGCGCTGTTGCTTTCGCTTCTGCTGTGGCTTGTACTCACGCTCCCACTCCTTCCGGGCGCCGTCGGATCGGAGGTACGCGTCGGATTTCCAGCTCCTCGCTCGATCAAGTCTCCCATCACGACCCGCTATGTGAGCGAGATCCTTACTGAGGCAGATCGGGAAGCGGCGGCTGCCGCTGTGGCTGACGTGTACCGGTTCGACCCGAGCATCACCCTTCAGAGTCGCCGGAGCCTCTCCCAAACGCTCGAGGCGGTCGCGGAAATCCTCTTTGAGCCCGGAGTGGAGCGCGAGGAGCGCGCAGCGCGCCTTAAGAGGCTCCAGGGGGTTACTTTCACCACACCCACGCTGAGCCTGCTCCTGATCCTGCAGCCGGGTGAATGGGAGGACCTGGCGCACGAAACGTTGCGCGTCTTTGACGATTGCGTGGGGGATCCGCTGCGCCCGGGGGAAGTGCGGCAGCTGTCGGATGCAGATGTAGCGACATTGCGGCGGTCCCTGCCGGATCGGGTATCTCGTGCCTACTATCCCGCCAAACGGGCACTGGTTGTCGAGCTGGTGAGCCCGTTCTTGGAGCCGAATTACCTGGTCGACGCGGCGGAAACGGAACGGAGGCGCCAGGAAGCGCGTGCCCGTACCCAGCCCCGGGTCATCCAGGTTCTGGAGGGAGAGCTCATCCTGCAGGAAGGGCAAATTGTCAAGGACCTCGATCTGGAGAAGCTGGAAGCCGTGGGGTTGCGAAACCCGAGCATTTCCTGGCCGGATGCCCTGGGGCGACTAGTGCTGGTGCTCGGCGTGGTGGGCAGCTACACGGGCCTTCTCTATCGCTTTCAGCCCCATCTGGCGAGGAGCGTTCGCCGTCTTCTTCTGGCGGGCCTTGTGGTCGCTGTGACGGTTACCGCTGCACGGTTGATCCTCCCTGGGCGGGTGGGGCTGGCTTACGCCTTTCCCGTCGCGGCGGCCAGTATGGTCCTCACCCTGCTCCTTGGGCCGCAGGTGTCGCTCGGAGCGACGTTTGTGCTGGCGGTACTCGTGGGCCAGCTCTGGGGGAATAGCCTGGAGCTCGCTGTGATGACCTTCACGGGCGGGCTTGTGGCGATCCTCTGGATCCACCGCGCGCAGCGCTCCAGCGCCTTCTTCTACGCCGGCCTGTTTGCCGGGTTGGGAAACCTGGCGATCTTGATGGCGTTTCGGCTCATCTCGGGGGGCCTCGATGTGGCTCCATTGTTGAAGGATGGTGCAGCCTGCCTGCTGAACGGGTTCCTGTCGTCCGCGCTGGCGTTCGCGACGTTTGGCGTCCTCGGGCAGTTATCCGGCGAGGTGACGGTGTTGCAGTTGATGGAGCTTTCGAACCCCAACCATCCCCTCCTGCGCCGGTTGATGCAGGAAGCCCCTGGTACCTATTACCACAGCATCGTTGTGGGAAACCTGGCGGAACGCGCGGCCGAGCTCGTGGGCGCGGATCCGCTCCTCGTCCGGGTGGGCGCCTATTTCCACGACGTGGGCAAGCTGGTGCGCCCGTACTTTTTCATCGACAACCAGGCCGGCCGTACGAACATCCACGATGAACTCCCGCCACGCACCAGCGCTCAGATCATCATAGACCACGTTCGGGAAGGGCTGGAACTGGCCCGCACGTACCATCTTCCCGAGCAGATTGTCCGCTTCATTGCCGAGCACCACGGGACAACCCTGGCTTCTTTCTTCTACCGCAGGGCCCTTCAGGAGGAAGAGACCGTCGATCCGGAGGCCTTCCGTTACCCTGGACCGAAGCCTCAGTCTCGCGAAGCGGCGATCCTGATGCTTGCCGACTCGGTCGAGGCCACCGTGCGCTCGATGAGCCAGACAGGGAAGCTGGGCGAGTTACTTGCCAGCGGTTCGGAAGAAGACGGCGCCCTGGCGCGCCTCGTAAGCGGCATTATCGAGGAACGGGTGCGGGATGGACAGCTGGACGAGTGCGATCTGAGCTTCCGGGACCTGCGTACGGTGCAGAAGGCGTTCGTGAGCATCCTCCGCGGCATCTACCACCCGCGGATCGTGTACCCCGAGATCGGAAAGGCCCAGGAGGCGAGCCGTTGAGCTACCGCGTGGAGATCCGTACCGAAGGCGACGATATCCCCGACCTGAGGCGGCTGCGACGCCTGGCGCACTGGACACTGGCCCAGGAGGGGGTCCCTTCCGCGGAAGTGGGCATCCTCCTGACCACAGATGCCGGCATTCAACGCCTGAACCGGGAGTACCTTCAGCGCGACGAGCCTACCGATGTGCTGGCCTTTGCGCTGGATGAACCCACACCGGAGGGCGCGCTCCCCTACCTGGGCGATGTCGCGATCTCGGTCGAGCGCGCGCGGGAACAGGCGAGCGCCTACGGCCACCCCTGGTCCCGGGAGCTCGAGCTGCTCCTGGTGCACGGCTTGCTCCACCTGCTCGGGTACGAAGACGAACAGGAGGCCGATCGCCGGCGGATGATGGCTCGCCAGGAAGAGTTGCTACGGGCGTTCGAGCGCCGGCGGCCGCTCACCGCAAGTTTCCGCGCGGCGTTCACAGGGCTGGGCAACCTGTTCCTGACGCAGCGCAACGCAAGAATTCACGCCGCGATCGCCCTGCTGGCCGTGGCGTTGGGAGGAATTCTTGGCCTGGCCGTTTGGGAATGGGCCGTGCTCGTGCTGACCATCGCCCTGGTGTTCGTGGCCGAGGGGCTGAACACGGCGCTCGAGGCGCTTGTGGACCTTGCGAGCCCGGAGACGCGACCGCTCGCACGCCGGGCCAAGGACGTCGCTTCGGCCGCCGTGCTGCTCGCCGCGCTCTTTGCGGTTGCTGTCGGCGCGTTGCTGTTTTTGCCGCACCTTCTGGAGCATCTGCGGTAGTCGCCTTGCGGCCGGCGTGGACCATCGAGAAACGCGATGCGCATTCTGACACTCTCGGCGCAGCTTCCTTTCCCACCTCACCATGGCAAAGCGATGCGCGACTATGCGCTCCTCACGGGGCTCGCCGCGCACCATGAGGTGCGCCTCCTTGCCTTCGCCTCCCTGCAGGAGATAGAAGCCGCGCGTCCCCTCGCCGCGCAAGTTCCATTCCAGGCCTTGCCGCGCCCGGCCCACCGGCTTCCGCGGCGCCTCCTGCTGCTCGCTACGGGACAGCCCGATCTCGTCGGCCGTACGTGGTCCCTGCCGTTCCTGCGGATGCTGTATCGCACAATCGAGGAGAACGCCCCGGACGTTCTCCTGGTGGAGGGCCTCGAGATGGCCTCTTATGGGCTGCGTGCTGCGCGTTCTTTCCGCCGAAGAACGGCCTTTCCCTGGGTGCTGGACGAGCACAATGCGGAATACCTGCTCCAGCGTCGTGCCTGGGAGATCGCCCGCCAGGATGGCAGAGGATCGGTGCTCGGCCTTTACTCCCGACTCCAGGCCGGCCGATTGGCCCGATTCGAGGCCGAGGCTTGCCTCGCGGCCGACGAGGTAATCGCCGTATCCGAGGGCGACCGGGATGCCTTGTGGCGCGTCGCGCCGGGAGCAAGGATCACGGTGGTCCCGAACGGCGTCGACACGCGTTATTACGCGCCCCTCGCGGACAGCCGACCTCCCCAGCCGCCGACGCTGGTGTTCACCGGCCGTATGGACTTCCGTCCCAATATCGACGCGGTGCTCTGGTTCTGCCGCGAAATCTGGCCGCGGATTCGCGCCCAAACTCCGGACGTGCGCTTTTGCATCGTGGGACGGGAGCCGGTTCCCGCAGTGCGGGCCCTGGCTGAAATCCCCGGGGTGCAGGTCGTGGGCGCGGTGGCAGACGATCGGCCCTGGATCGGCGCGGCGGACCTCTACGTGCTGCCAATGCGTTTCGGGGGCGGGGTGCGTTTCAAGCTGCTCCAGGCGCTGGCGATGGCGCGCGCGACCGTGTCCACGCCGTTGGGCGCCGAGGGCGTGGAAGGCCTGGTGGACGGCGAACATATCGCGCTTGCCGGCACCGCGGAGCGGTTCGCTGAACAGGTACTGCGCCTGCTTTCGGACGCAGAGGCGCGGGAACGGATGGGGAGCGCGGGGAGGGCGCTCGTGGTCGCGCACTATGACTGGCAGGTACTGCTCCCGCGGTTCGAAGAGGCGATCTGCCGTGCCGCGGAGCGTGCTCGAGGGAAGGAACCGGGATGCGGGTCTCCCTGATCGTCACGGTGCGCAACGAGGAAGAAACGGTCGGCGAGCTCCTGGATTCGGTGCTCCGGCAGACCCGCAGACCGGACGAAGTCGTGGTCAATGACTGCGGGTGCACGGACCGCACCATGGAGATCGTACGGAGCTACGCAGATCGGTTGCCCCTGGTTACGACGGCCGGCGGCAGGAATATTCCACAGGGACGGAACACTGCGATCCGTGCCGCGACCGGGCCGCTGATCGCCTGTACGGATGCGGGGCTGTGGCTGGAGCCGTGCTGGTTGGAAGAGATCGTGGCGCCGCTCGAGGTCGGCAGCGCGGACCTGGTTGCCGGGTTCTTCCGGGCGGATCCACGCTCCCCTTTTGAGACCGTGCTGGGAGCGGTGGCGTATCCGACGTTGGACGAGATCCGGCCGGAGCGCTTCTTGCCGGCGGGCCAGTCGATGGCCTTTACGCGCGAGGCCTGGAACGCAGTAGGCGGTTTTCCGGAGGACCAGCCGTATTGCGAGGACCTCGTGTTCGCCCGACGTCTACTCGCCCGAGGGTACCGAATGGCCTTTGCTCCTCGCGCGGTGGTCCGTTTCCGCCCGCGCTCGTCGCTGAGGGCCTTCTTCCAGCAGTACAACCACTATGCATACGGAGACGGCCTGGCCGGGCTGTGGCCCCTGCGGCACCTCCTCCGCTATGGCAGCTACGCCGCCGGCCTGTTCCTGCTTGCCGGAGGCGTACTGGAACCCTTCCTGTGGGTCCTGCTGGCCCTGGGAGCTGTGCTCTATTGGCAGCGCTATTACCGGCGGCTGAGCCGCGTGTGGCCGACCCTCCCGGGCGCCTGGAAGGTGTTTTCCCTGGGGCTCGTGCCCACGATCCGTGTGGTCGGGGACATGGCCAAGATGGCGGGTTACCCCCGAGGCGTGTGGGAAAGACGGCGCATGCGCCGAGGTATGGAAGGTGCTCTGCCAACCCGGCAGAGTGGCCGTACAGGCTGAGGAGGAAGCGATGGCAGCAACGGTTCTGGACGGACGGGCGACGGCGCGCCAGATGCAGGCCGAGATCGACGAGGAAGTGCGGGCCTTTGTAGCGAGGCACGGTGTTGTGCCGACGCTGGCGGTGGTTCGTGCGGGCGAGGACCCCGCCTCGGTGAGCTATGCACGGGCGATCGTCAGCACCTGCGAGAAGCGGGGGTTGAAGGCCGTCGTGCATGCACTGCCGGCGGATGTCCCTCCTGACGAGATGGTAGCCCTCGTCGCACGGCTGAGCGCCGACCCACAGGTGCACGGCATCATGGTGCAGGAGCCCTATCCGCCTGGGGTGGATGCGGCAGCAGTGCTCCAGGCACTTGCCCCGGAAAAGGACGTGGACGGCGTACATCCAGCGAATGCCGGACGCCTGGCCCAGGCGGAACCAGTAGGGCGAGGTTCGGACGGGGAAACCTTCTTCGTCCCGGCGACTCCGGCGGGCGGGATGGAGCTGCTGCATCGGTATGGGGTGCAACTCGCCGGCCGGCACGCGGTGGTCGTCGGCCGGTCGAACATCGTAGGCAAGCCGATGGCGCTGCTCCTCCTGCGCGAGAACGCGACGGTTACCATCTGTCACTCGCGCACCTCAGACCTCCCGGGCATCTGTCGCCAGGCCGACATCCTGGCCGCCGCCGTGGGCCGGCCCAAGATGATCCGTGGAAACTGGATCAAGCCAGGAGCGGTGGTCATCGACTTTGGCGTGAACTTTGTCAAGACGTGCCCGGGCTGCGCCTCGGATGCGCCCGAAAGCGCGGCGGTATGTCCGGCTTGTGGACGTTCTCTGGCCGGGGTCGAATCCGTCATGGTCGGGGACGTACACTATGCGGAAGCTGTGGAAATCGCCGGTATGATCACCCCGGTTCCCGGCGGCACGGGGCCGATGACGAACGTGATGCTGATGCGGAACCTGTTGCGGGCAGCGGCGCGTCAGGTGGGCACCAGGTAACATCGAAGAAAAAGAGGGAGGGCGACCCCGCGTCGCCCTCCCCGTGCACTTACAGATCCTCTTCGAAGAGTTCCTCGGGCGCCTCGTCCTCGGGGAGTTCTTCCAGGAGTTCCTCCTCTTCCAGCTCTTCTTCGAGTTCTTCTTCCTCCTCGACCTCTTCTTCTTCCTCCTCCTCTTCCAGCGCCTCTTCTTCCTCCTCGAATTCCTCGGCCAGCTCGGCTTCGAACGCCTCTTCGAGCTTCATCCCCAGGTCACGGATATAGGGCCGCACCAGTTCGCGCTCCCCGGCCGGGAGCGGTGGGAAGGAGAGCCGCCCGACGAGGCGGGGGTGCTGGTAGATTTCCCGGATAAAGACCTTCACGTCGTCCTCGGTCACTTCAGCGACCGCAGCCGCATACCGGTTGCCGATCTGGATGAACTGGGCAAGACGGTGTCCGACGCGAGGGTCCAGCCGGCCCAACACCGTCCCGTCCGCCGTCTTTACGATGACGTTCTGCCCTTCCGCCTCCAGCCGGAGGATCTCGCCCCGGCTCAGGCGTTGAAGTATCGTGGGAGGGGCAACCCCGCGAAGCGGAACGACGGCGGACTTGCCCGATTCGCTGATGAACAGGTCCGGGACGATCTGTTCGCGCTCCCGCGCGATTTCCTGAGCCTCGGACACCGCCTTTTGAAGGAGTGCGGAAAGGCGTTCCCGGTTCTTGCGCGCGATCCGGTTGTACGGGTCCAGCTCCAGCACACGTCCGTACGCCGCGTACGCTTCGTCGTACCGGCGAAGTTCCATCAGCGCCTTCCCGAGCCGGTTCAAGGCTTCGATGTTGTCCGGATCGCGCTCCAGGATCGCGCGGTTCACCTTCACTGCTTCTTCCCAGCGCCCTTCGAGCGCCAGGCGGATGGCCTCTTCCTGTGGGTCCTTCGTCGACATCGCTTTCTCGCTCACCTCGTGCGTGATGACTCTAACCGTTGCCCCGCTCGCCTGCAACTTCCACCGGTTCTCCCTGTAACGACCAGGCTCCCGTCCGCGTAACGCGCACAGTGACCATCTGCCCGCGGCGGGGTACCTTGTCCACAAAGAAGCACCACTTCCCCTGGGGCGTTCGCCCACGCCACTTGCCCTGGTGGAGATCTTCCACAAGCACCGAAACGCTCTTCCCCAGGTACGCGGCGTTTCGCTCCGCCGAGATCGCCTCCTGGAGGGCTTCGAGTTCCTTCCGCCGGTGTTCCTTCACCTCCGGCGGCACATCATCGGCCAGACGCGATGCAGCCGTACCGGGCCGGGGAGAATATGCGGCCACGTGCACCGCGTCGAACCGAACCTCCTCCAGCAGCCGACGTGTACCCTGGTATTCCTCTTCGGTTTCTCCGGGGAATCCGACGATGACGTCCGTCGAGAGACCCACATCCGGGATCGCTGACCGGATCCGGTCCACGAGCTGCCGGTAAGCCTCGACGGTGTACGGGCGCCCCATGCGCCGGAGCAGGCGATCGTGCCCGGCCTGTACCGGGAGGCTGATGTCCGGACACACCTTCGGCAGCTCGGCCACGGCGCGGATCAACTCCTCGGACATATCCTTCGGGTGAGAGGTAAGGAACCGAATCCGCCACAGGCCCTCGATCTCGTGCAGGTGACGCAACAGCGTGGCGAGGGTGGGCCGCTCCGGCAGATCGTGGCCATAGGCATCGACGTTCTGCCCGAGCAAGGTGATTTCGCGCACGCCTTGCGCGACCATGCAACGGGCTTCGGCTAGGATCTCCTCGACCGGCCGGCTCCTCTCCCGGCCCCGGCGCAGAGGCACGATGCAGTAGGTGCAGTGGTTGTTGCATCCATAGATCACGGGCAGAAACGCCGTGACCGGTCGCTGGGTGTGGTCCAGATGGGGCAGGCAGGAGATGTCCACAGGGCGACTGCCGGGAAACGCGGCGAGCACTTCCTCGAGCGCCGAAGGCGGGAAAAAGGCGTCCACCATCGGGAAGCGACGCGGCAGCTCGTCGGCCGGTCGGACGCCCACCAGGCACCCCATCAGCGCGATCCGAAGGTCAGGGCGCTTCCGCTTCAGCCCTGCCAGCGCTCGCAGGCGGGCCACGGCGCGCCGCTCTGCACTCTCGCGCACCACACAGCTGTTCAGGATGATCAGGTCGGCTTCCTCCGGCGGCGCCGGTTCGTGGCCGGCCAGCTGCAAGGCGGCCGAGAGCCGGTCCGAATCCGCACGGTTCATCTGGCAGCCGGAAGTCCAGATCGAAAACCGCACCCTTGCCCTCCGGGGGCCCCTCAGGAGGCCCTTCCGAAATCGCAGGCATTATACTGCACGCCCCCAGGACGCGCAACTTTGACAAACCGCTTGGCCTCGCCTATACTGCACAAATGTGGACATCGTGCCGTGGAGGCGGTATTGAACTTCCGGTTCGCTTTTTCGATCTTGTTTGTCCTTCTTGTGCTCGGATTGCTTGCACCTCCGGGCACCGGCGTGCCGCAAGAGCCGGTCGCTCTCGTCGACCCGTCTGCCGCCACCCGGCTGCCCGCTGGTATATGGGCCGGCGATCTGTACTTGGGCGGTCTGCAACTGGGTGAGGCCCGCGTAGCTCTGGCCCGCTTTTCCCAGGAAATGGCACAGCGCCCACTGTGGCTGGAGGTCGAAGGAGCGCACTTTCCGCTCGACCGGGCAACGGTGGGCTTTTCCGTGGACGTGGAAGGGACCCTGGCCGGGGTGGAAGACGCTTCCTGGGAGGCGTTGCACCCCGGGGCGATCTACCTGCCGCTCCTCGGGGAGGAGCCGGAGGATTCGACGCTCACCGCACCCCGGCGTGTCGAGGTGCCGATTCGCGCGACCGTGGATGAAGGCGCGGTGCGCGCAGTGCTCGAAGGGTTCGCGGCCCGCTGGGACGTACCATCGCTCCCCTTGCGGCTGGCACAAATCACGGATACTCGCCTCCTTGCCTCTGAGCAGGTGCCGGTCGCTCTTCCGCTGGATGACCGGCCACTTCCTGTCTTCCTTGCGCCGCGCCCAGGACGCCGCCTGGATGTAGAAAGCGCGGTGCCCCTCGTTGTCCGCGCTCTTCGGGAGATGGACCGTCGCCCGGTTCCCCTTCCTGTGAAGGCAATTCCAGCACCTCGTGCGGATCCGCGGCTGCTCTCCGAAGCACTCGGGAAGGCGGCCGGGGAAGCGCCGGTCGTGGTGGGGGCATATGTGCGAGACCTTCGGACCGGCGAGGAGGCCGCCTGGAACGCCGATGTTGTCTTTTCCGGTGCCAGCGTGGTCAAGATCGCCATCATGGTCCTGACCTATGCCTCACTGAACGACCCGCCGGCCGCGATTGTGGCGCGCGATCTTGAGCAGATGATGATCTACAGCGACAACGATGCAGCGAATCGGCTGCTTGCGGCTGCGGGGAAAGGCAACGCAGTACGCGGTGCCTACGAGATGACCGCGCTGCTTCGGACACTGGGGCTGGAGCGCTCGTTCCTCTGCAGCCCCTATGGGGACCCGAGCCGTGGTTGGTGTGGCAAGGAGGTGGTATCCGCACCGCAGGCGGCAAACGACCGGCCACAGACAGATCCCGAGCCCGAACTGCAGACCACTCCACGCGAAATGGGGCTGCTGCTGGAGGCTATTTACTGGTGCGCTGAGGGAGCGGGTCCGCTCCTCGAGCACCTTTCGGGGAAGATCGACCCGAGCGAGTGTCGCGACATGCTGGCTCTCATGCGCCAGAA
>JBDOIE010000046.1:0-2445 GCA_041082245.1 Chloroflexia bacterium | reverse complement strand
GTCCACAGCCTGCACATTGCCGCCGTAGATGATGAGGGCCAGGCCGCCGGCCGGGGTGGCGAGGAGATAGACCAGGGGCGCATCGGCGGCGGCCTCCTGCACCTGAGCGAAGGTCGGATCGGGCATAAATTCGGGCGTGTACTCCCGGATGTGCTCGATGAGCGTGTCAAGGCGCTGCCGTGCCGAACGGAGCACCTCGCTCAGGGTGGGGAAATCCCGTTTACCCGGCGTGCCGTCGGGCAACCGAGCTTCAGCCTGCAATTGGCGGATCTCGGTTCGTTGGGCATCAAAGCGATTCCAGAGTTCTTCCGGCAGCGCGGGAGGTTTTTCTGCTCCCAGAGCCAGGGCCTCAGCCAGCCAGCGGGCGCGGTTTCGTTCCAGGACGACCGCCGCTTCCTGTGCGGCGCTCGTTTGGGCCAGCACGTAGGCCAGCCGAGAGGGGATTTCCTGCCCCTCGGCCAGTTCAGCATATCGGGCCTCCGGGGTAGCGGCAACCCGGTAGAGCAGTTCCCCGGCCTCCAGTGCGCTGCGGTAGGCCTGGGCTGCCCCCGGCCAGCGGCCCAGCCCGAACTGGAGATGGCCCAAGCTGCGCTGAACCAGACGGTGGTCACTAGGAAAGGCCTCGAGGCGGAACACCTCCAGCGCCTGCTCGTAGAGCCGGATGGCCCGCTCCAGGTTCTCCGCCCGCTCCCCGCGGATGCGGTCGGAGTAGGCGTTTGCCAGGTTATTGACCGTTTGGGCCCACTCGACCGGCATCGCCTCCCGCGTCCTCACCTCCAGCGCCTGCTCGTAGAGCCGGATGGCCCGCTCCAGGTTCTCCGCCCGGGAACCTTGCGGGTTCTGGGCCAGGCTGTTGGCCAGTTCCACCGCGAGGAGGGCCCACAGCTGAGGGTGCTGGCCGCGCTCCACCAGGGCCAGCGCCCGTTCGCAGAGTTCCACGCGCTCCGGCATATCCATAAGGCTGCGCGCGGGGCGCGCGAGTTCACGGAGGATCGGTTCTACATAGGTGGGGATAGAGCCCAGACCGGTCTCCCGCCCGGCATGAGTCTTCTCCGCGAACGCCTGCTCCACCCCCACCTCCCGGCAGCGGCGCAACAGCACAAGATGTTGCTCGAAGATTCGGCTGGCTTTTTCGTCGCCCTGGGCGCGGGCTGCCTGCAGGAGTTGCTCTAGGAGGGCATCGGCCTCGTCGCGCAACAGTTCGGGATGGGCTTCAAGGACACGCTGGGATTCGGCCCAGGTGGGGGCCTGGATGAAAGACTGGAGGGTGCGCAACAGGTCCGCCTCCGGGCCGGAAGGCAGGACATCGGCGAACGCCTGCGCGATCCCTACTTCGCGACACCTGTTCAGGAGGGCGCGGTGCCACTCCAGAAGGCGGCGCGCCTCCGGGCGTTCCTCGACCGTAAGCAGCTGCTCGAGGAGCCTCTCGCCCTCGTCGCCCAGCAAGACCGGGTGCTCTTCCAGCACGCGCCGCTTCTCCTCCGGGGCTGGGGCGTTGAACAGGGCAAGCAGAGCCTGTCCCACTTCGCCGGCCGCTGTCAGGACCTGGAGCGGGCCCATCTCCCGGCGCATCCACTGGAGCTGCTCCCCCAGGGCCGCCAGGCGCTCGGCTCGCTCGCTACCCGCCGCCTCGGCCTGCATAGCCGCCAGTGCGCTAAAGAGCGCCTCGTCCAGGTCGGCAGGAGCGAGGGCAATCGGTTCGCCTGCGAGCATCCGTTCCAGGATGGCCCGCGCCCGTTCCTGCGGAGCCAGCCCCTCCAGGACCTCGCGTGCAGCGAGGGCTTTCTCCTGCATCTGCGCGGCACGGGCAGAAACCTCTCGTTGCACCGCCTCGATCCCCTCGGAAAGGGCCAGGGGAAGGAGGTCGCGAGGAACGACCGCCATCTGCTCCCCCCACTCGTCGCGCCATTCCTGCCCCAACCGCCTGCGTAGTTCCGCGAGCAGACCCGCAGCCTGTTCGCGGTCCTGCTCGGCAGCGGTCCGGCGGGCCGGCGAAAAGAGGAGGGCCGGCTCCTGGCCGGCCCGGTAGATGAGGAGCGGGGCATCTACTTCGTGCTCCTGCCCGCAGTGGGGGCAGGTCAGGGTATGGAGCGTGCCGGCCCGGGCACGCTCCAGGAGGTCGGGTCGCTCGGAGGCGTCCAGGACCAGGCATAGCCCTGCTTGCAAATGCTGTTGGCAGCGGGGGCAGGTCCAGGGGATGGGCAGAAGCCAGCTGCGTTCCACGGGGTCCTCCTTCCGACTCCGGGTGTGCTGGAGAAGAACGAGCCCGCCGCTTGACATCGGCGGGCCGCCCGGATATACTGCTTATTGCCAGGGCGAGTGCCCGCCTTGGCCGTCGCCTCGGGCTGCAGGTCCAGCCGCGAGGTTTTTTTCTTTTCCAGAACCTATACTACCATGTCTTGCGAGGGGGCGTCAAGTACCAAGAACCCGAGGGGCGCGCGCCAT
>JBDOIE010000025.1:0-4270 GCA_041082245.1 Chloroflexia bacterium | reverse complement strand
CTGGGCTGATACCTCGGCCGTGGGGTGGATCATCGCTACCTCCCGCGGAAAGGGGAATCTGCCCTGACCTCCTGTTCCTTTCCGGTCGCCTGGATTGTAGACGGCTTGTGGGGTCCTGTCAACTTTGACAGGCCTTTCCGCTATGATAGGATGAAAACAGGCTGGACAGGGTGAGGGTGCAATGGACGCGGCTCGACTTTGGCAACTGGCGCAGGTTTTCCAGAGGTACCCGGACATCCAGGCCGTGTATTTGTTTGGATCGCAGGCCACTGGCCGACCTCGCGAAGAAAGCGACCTGGACCTGGCGATCGTGCCGAGGCACGCGCGATTGCGTGAAAAGCGCCTCGACATCCTGGCTGACCTGGCGCGCCACGGCTTCTGCAACGTCGACCTGGTATTCTTGGACATGAAGGACATCGTGCTCCAGTACGAAGCGGTGCGGGAGAACCGTCTCCTCTACCAGGCTGCGGATTTCGATCGGGGGACGACGTATTCCCGCATTGTGCGGATGTATCTGGATTTCTTGCCCTACCTGCGGGTGCAACGCGAGGCGTACAAGAGGAGGATCCTGGGTGGCCGGCCTGAGATGATCCGGAAGCGCCTGAACAAGGTTGACGAGTATCTCGAGATCTTGCGCCGGTTGCAGCGTTACACGCTGGAGGAGTTCCTCGCTGATCCCGAGCGCTACGGGAGCGCGGAGCGGTTCCTTCAACTGGCGATCGAAGCAGTTACGGACATGGGGAACCACGTGATCGCGGCCCTCGATTTGGGAGTCGTTGACTGGTACAGCGATATCCCGCGGATTCTGGCTGAGAAGGGGCACCTGAGCCCGGATCTGGCTGAGAAGTGGATCCGGATACTAGGTTTCCGTAACGTTCTGGTTCACGAGTACCTCGATATCGATCGCAGGATCGTGTATGAGGCCCTACAGCGAGACTTGCAGGACCTCGAAGCCCTGAGGATGCTCTTTGCGCGCTTCCTGTAAGCGCGGGTCCGTGTACTTTTCCTCGCTGACCTACCCGTGCAGGCAAGCGGGTCTTACACGTGGAGTTTTCGGTCCACGCTCGATTCCAGGATCTGCACGATCTTTTCCCCGGCGTCTCCGTCCCCGAAGCAGGCCGGCCGTTCCCCTTGCGGGCGGAAGGTGCGCACCGCTTCCACGATGCGCTCGGCCGAGGTGCCCACAAGAAGGTTCCACCCGGCCGCGACCGTCTCCACCCACTCGGTTTCCTCGCGCAACGTAATGCAGGGGACTCCCAGCCAGTAGGCCTCTTTCTGCACCCCGCCCGAGTCGGTGAGGATGAGGCGGGCGTTTTGCTCCAAGATTAGCATGTCCAGGTAGCCGACCGGCTCGAGCAGACGGACGTTTTCGCCCGCAGCGATCCCCCACCCGGCCATCGCGCGGCGCGTACGCGGGTGGAGTGGGAGGATAACCGTCTCTCCGGTAGCGCTCAGGCCCTCCAGGATCGCGGCCAGGTTCTCGCGGATGTCGGTGTTGCCTGCGCGGTGGACGGTAGCGAGGAGATAGCCGGCCGGCTCCAGCCCCAGCCGCTTCAGGATATTGGAGCCCTGCTGCGCGATGGGAAGGCTCGCAAGCAGAGCGTCGTACATCACATCGCCGACCCAGTGCACCCCGGCCGTGATCCCTTCGCGGGCGAGGTTCTCGACAGCCGTTCGGGTAGGGCAGAAGAGGAGGTCGGAGAGGCGATCGGCGACCACGCGGTTGATCTCCTCGGGCATCGAGCGGTTGAAGGAGCGGAGGCCGGCCTCCACGTGGGCGAGCGGCATTCCCAGTTTGGCCGCGGCGAGTGCCCCGGCGAGGGTCGAGTTCGTGTCGCCGTAGATGAGCACCCAGTCCGGCCGCTCCTGCACGAGCACCTGCTCGATGCCGACGAGCATCTCCGCAGTCTGACGGGCGTGGGAAGCCGATCCCACCCCCAGGTTTACGTCGGGCAGAGGGATGCCGAGTTCGCGGAAGAACACGTCAGACATCAGGTCATCGTAGTGCTGCCCGGTATGGAGGAGCACCTCCTGATGGCGCTGCCGCAGCGCGCGGCTAACCACCGCCGCCTTGATGAACTGGGGCCGCGCCCCGACGATCGAGACGACCTTCATCGCTTCTCCTCGGCCCGCTACGGGCCGCACCGATTGTATGTCTGGCAGCACTGGCTGTCAACCTGTTTGACGGCCTCCCGTGGGGATGATAAGATGGGAGCGCTTCCGGGTGTACAAGGCAACAGCTCACCCGAGGTAGCCAGACAGATCGGGCTGCGCAGGGCTTTGGGCGGCGATCGAGGCAATGGGGCAGCACTCGTTCGATCCCGAGGGCGAGAAAGAATCCACAGGGGTAGAAGCCTCCAGCAGGCGAGGCCGGATTCGCCTGCTCCTGGAGCGCGGACTGCTCGGCCTGATGTCGCGTCTCCCCGGCCTGGGCCGCGGCGGACGCTTCACGCGCCAGGTGGCCGTGACCCTTCTTTCACAGATGCTCTCTCTGGGTTTTGCCCTGGGCACATCGGCCATCGTGGCACGGTGGCTGGGGCAGGCCGGGAAGGGGATTGTTACCCTGGCTTTGTTGGTTCCTGGGCTCTTTGCGCTGTTCCTGGAAGGGGGGATGGCAGCAGCGAACATCTATTTCGCGGGCTCGCGTCGCTTCGGCGTGGCCGAACTGACGCAGAACGCGCTCGCATACCTGTTGCTGGTGATGCCGCTGGGGGGCAGTCTTTTTGCGTTTCTCCTGAGCACGGGATGGCTGCAGAAACTTGTGCCGGGTGTCCCGCTCTGGCTTTTGTTGATCTCCATTCTGGAGTTTCCTTTCAGGCTGTTGATCGCTGCCTTCTGTGGGGTGCTTCGAGGCCTACAGCAAATTGGCCTGGTGAACGCTGTAACGCTGGTTGATGGCCTGGTCACAGTCCTACTGACGGTGCTACTGGTGATCGTGGTGCAGCTCGGGCCGGCCGGCGCATTGCTGGCTTCTCTGGGCGCGGTGTTGCTGAACACGCTGTGGGTGAGCAGTCTCGTACGGCGGTTTGGAGGGCGCCTTTTTCCCCGTTGGAAGCGTTCCGTGCTAGGTGAGACGCTTTCCTATGGACTGCGTGGTTATGTCGGGAATGTGCTGGCATTTTTCAACTATCGATTGGATATGCTGTTGGTGAATGCCTATCTGGGGCCGGCAGGAGTGGGGATCTATAGCGTTTCAGTGCGCTTTGCTGAATTGCTCTGGTATTTGCCGAATGCCACGTCGTTCGTCCTTTTCCCTCGCGTAGCGGCGAGTCGCCAGGAAGAGATGCGCGCCTTTACGCCGCGCGTCCTTCGGGCGACGCTGGGATTGACCGCAATCGGTGCCTTGGCCTTTGCCCTGCTGGGCCGGTGGTTGATCGTGTGGATCTATTCCCCTGCCTTTGCTCAGGCTTATATGCCGCTCGTTTTGCTCCTTCCCGGCGTGGTGCTGCTGGGAGGGGCCCGTGTACTTACCAACGCTATCGCCGGTTGGGGCCAGCCCCACTACAACTCTCTCTGCTTCGGACTTGGCTTTGTGCTCACTGTAGTTCTGGACCTGCTCCTGATTCCGCGCTATGGTGTTTCAGGGGCGTCGGTAGCCTCGTCGCTGGCCTACGGGGCGATCTTTGCTTCGAGCCTCTATTTTTTCCGTAAGGTGAGCCATCAGCCCCTGGTCATCAGCGAGCGCGCTGTGCGCGGCGCGTCCCCGCCCAACTCTTCTGATCAGAGCACGTGAGCGGGCAGATAGGGCAAGAAGGGCGATGACCATGTCTTGCTTCGACACGGCGGATTTCTGGACAGCGCGAGAATGCCCAGGGGCAGCAGAGGTAGAACGGGTGCGACTGGCCCTGGAGTGGCTGCCCGCGGAAGTCGATTCCATCCTCGACTTGGGCTGCGGGAACGGTGTCTTTATCAACCGGGTGAGCGGTCGGTTCGGTGTAGGAGTGGACCGGAGTTTGGCCGCACTCCACTATGTGAAAGCGTTATGCTGTCAGGCCGACGCCGGTTCGCTTCCTTTTGCGGACGGTTCGTTTGATGCGGTCGTTGCTATGGAGCTCATTGAGCATTTGCCGGTGCCAATTTACGCCGCGGCTCTGGCAGAGATGGCACGCGTAGCGCGGCGGTATCTCCTACTTACAGTGCCATACCGGGAGAACCTGGCAGTAGGCCACGTGGTTTGCCCCTCCTGCGGTTGCCGCTTTCATCCCTCTTCCCATGTGCGCAGTTTTGATCGGCGGGACTTGGAACAGCTCTTTTCTCACCACGGCCGTTT
>JBDOIE010000006.1:0-82544 GCA_041082245.1 Chloroflexia bacterium | reverse complement strand
CTCACGAGCGAAGGCCACATCGTCTGCCTGTGGCGCCTTTTCATCCTGGTCGTAGTGGGGCTGGTTGTCGGCTGTGGGGCTCCGCCCGCGGACCCGGATGCCTCTCCCCCAACACCCTCGGCGACCGCAATTCCGGCAGCGACGCGTCCGCCTGCGCCGACGGCCACCGCTGCCCCTTCGCCGGTCCCTACGCTCGACCCGGTCACCCGCCTACAGGAGATCCGGGCGAACGAACTGGGACAGATCATGGTGCTCCAGTACCACCTGATCGAGGAACCCGAGGACCGCTGGAGCCGGACACCGGCCAACTTCCGGGCGGATCTGGAACGGTTGATCGCCTCAGGCTATTACCCGATCAACCTGATCGACCTGGTAACCGGCCGGATCGATGTGCCTGCGGGAAAAACGCCGGTCGTGCTGACCTTCGATGATTCGTCCTCGGGGCAGTTCCGATTTCTCCCGGATGGTCAGATCGACCCCAACTGTGCGGTCGGGATCATCCTCGACCTGGCGCAGCGGTTTCCCGATCGCTGGCGTCCACGGGGGACTTTTTTCGTGCTGCTCGACGTCGACGTGCCGGATCGGGTGCTGTTCGGCCAGCCGGAGTGGGCGGAGGAAAAGCTCCGCCGGTTGGTTGCGTGGGGTATGGAAATCGGCTCCCACACGATCTCACATTTCGACCTGGGCGCCGGGAGCCCCGAGTCGGTGCGATGGCAACTGGCGGTCTCCGAAAATACGCTGGAAGCGCTCGTTCCTGGCTACGAAGTGCAATCCCTTTCGGTACCGTTCGGGAGTTACCCCGCGGACATCGACCTGCTCCGTTCGGGGGAATGGGAGGGCCTGCACTACGACTATGCGGCAGCGGTCAAAGTAGGGGCCGAGCCCGCTCCGAGCCCGTTCTCTTCGCTCTTCGACCCTTACTACATCCCGCGCATCCAGGGGATCCAGTCGGAGCTGGACATGTGGTTCGCCTATTTCGAAGAGCATCCGGAGCGGCGTTTTGTATCCGACGGGGATCCGGGCACCGTCGCATTCCCGGAAGGGCTGCCGCCATCGATCTACGGCGAGGTACGTGCCGAGCTGCCGCCAGGCCTGCGGGTGCAAATTTATCCCCCGCTTGTGGAGCCCTGAAAGGGAGAAACGTCTCGAGGGGAACGAGGGGCAACTCAGCGCACCAGGCCACCGCAGTAATCCATCCGGTAAATCTCGTTCTCTCCGTGGAGCACGCGGACCACGCCGGTGAAATACTCCAGGGTCCCCTCGTTGTGGTCTTCGTAGCGCAGGTGGCGTTCCTGCACGATGTGGGGCCCGAGCAGGCGCCGCTCACGGTAGCGAGCGAGCTGGGCACGCTGCAGGAAAGCGGCGAGTTCCTCGCCGGGGATGGGAAGCTCGTGGGTCAGGATGAGGTAGTTCATCCCCCAGATGACCATCCCCGCTTGGCGCACGATCTCCTGGCCGATCAGTCGCGTACGCCCGAAGTAGCTATCGCGGTAGGTCAGTCCGCCCTCGCGGTAGACGATTTCCACGGCGCCCGGCCGTTCTGGAGGGAGGCGGTGCCCCTGGCCCAGGCAGGTGTGTTCACGGGCGACCAGGATGAACCGTTCGAGTTCCCGCAGTTCCATGGGCCGACTCCGCAAGGTGCCTTACCCAGTCAGGTCGTGGAACGCCGGACATTATAGCACCACGGGCCGAGGGCGGCAAATCCGCGTTTGCGCCGCCCTTCCTTTGCTGGTATAATACCACCGCTCAGAACCGGCTGGAGGAAGAAGGCGATGCCCAAAGCGCTGATCACCGGAGTTACCGGCCAGGACGGTTCTTACCTGGCCGAGTTCTTGTTGGAGAAAGGATACGAAGTCATCGGGATGGTCCGCCGGACCAGCACAGTGAATTTCGACCGGATCCGGCACATCCAGGACCGAATCACCCTGGTGCAGGGCGACCTGCTGGACCAGGTTTCGTTGATCGACATCCTCGAAGAGTACCGGCCCGACGAGGTGTACAACCTGGCGGCACAGTCGTTCGTCCCGACCTCCTGGAAGCAACCCGTTTTCACTGGCGAGGTGACGGCGCTCGGGGTAACGCGGCTGCTGGATGCCATCCGTCTGGTGGACCCGAAGATCAAGTTCTACCAGGCCAGCAGCAGCGAGATGTTCGGGAAGGTGCGCGAGGTACCTCAGAACGAGAACACGCCTTTCTACCCCCGTAGTCCGTATGGGGTAGCGAAGGTGTATGGACACTGGATCACGGTGAACTACCGTGAGAGCTACGGCCTTTTTGCCTGCTCGGGGATCCTGTTCAACCACGGATCTCCCCGGCGGGGGCTCGAGTTCGTGGAACGCAAGGTGTCCCACGGGGCGGCGCGGATCAAGTTAGGGTTGGCGAAGGAGCTCCGGCTGGGAAACCTGGATGCCTGCCGGGACTGGGGGTTTGCCGGCGATTACGTCCGGGCGATGTGGCTGATGCTCCAGCAGGATCACCCGGACGACTACGTGGTGGGAAGCGGGGAAACCCACTCGGTGCGCGAGCTGTGCGAGATCGCTTTCGGGGCACTGGATCTCGACTGGCGGGAGTATGTGGTTTCGGACCCCAAGTACTACCGGCCGGCCGAGGTGGATCTCCTGGTCAGCGATCCCAGCAAGGCGCGCCGTGTGCTCGGGTGGGAGCCCACCGTTACTTTCGAGCAGCTGGTCCGCATGATGGTGGAGGCGGATCTGGAAATGCTGCGGCGCGAGTTGGAACAGCGTGGGGAGCACTCGCACTGACGCGAGAACAGAAGGAGGTGTATGTTGGAGGAGATCCTCCGGCAGCTGTGCGAGCTGTACGGTCCCTCGGGGCGCGAGGAAGCCGTGCGCGAGGCGATCCGCGAAGCCGTGTCACCGTATGCGCGGGAAATACGGGTCGATGCCCTGGGCAATCTGATCGTGCGGGCGAGAGCCGGTACCGAAGGCGGAAAGCGGGTGATGCTCGCCGCCCATATGGACGAGATCGGCCTGGTGGTCAACCACATCGACGAGAAAGGTTTCCTGCGCTTCGGGCGGGTCGGTGGTGTGATTCCGTGGGCGCTTGTGGGTCAGCGGGTGCGTTTCGCCTCGGGGCAGATCGGCGTGATCGGTATCGAACCGGTCGAATCGAAGAACGAGATCGATCTGCCCAAGATGTACATCGACATCGGGGCAAGGAGCCGGGAGGAAGCCGAAAAGCTCGTTCAGGTCGGCGACCTCGCCTGTATGGATCGATCGTTCACCCTCACGAACGGGCGAGCGGTTGGGAAGGCGATGGACGACCGGGTCGGCTGCGCGGTGCAGGTGGAGCTGCTCCGCAACCTGCGCCACAGCCCGCACGACGTGTTCGTGGTCTTCACGAGCCAGGAAGAGGTCGGCCTGCGGGGGGCGACGACCTCGGCTTTCGGGCTGGCACCGGACGTCGGGATCGCGGTGGACGTGACGCTCACCGGGGACACACCGGAGGCACGTCCGATGGCCGTCGCTCTTGGCAAAGGTCCGGCGATCAAGGTGATGGACCTGGGCATGCTTGCACATCCTGCGGTCAAAGACCTTCTTATCCGGACGGCAGAAGCGAACGGGATTCCCTACCAGCGGGAGGTGCTGCTGGCAGGATCGACGGACGCGCGGGCCATCCAGACGACCCAGGCCGGCATCCCGGCCGGTACGGTCTCTATCCCCACCCGGTATGTACACAGCCCTTCGGAGATGGTGGACCTGCAGGATGTACGGTATGCAGTTCAGCTCCTGGTGGCCCTGCTCGAGGGGCCGATCGACCTCTGAGAAAGGGGTATTGCATCGTGGACGAGCACGAACGGCTATTGAAGGAGTTGACCGAGGCTGCGGGAGTTCCGGGGTACGAAGATGAGGTCCGGGCCATCCTGCGCCGTTATCTCGAGGGGATCGCCGAGATCACCCAGGACCGGCTGGGAAGCTTTGTGGCACGGCTTCCGGGTCCTCCGGGCAGCCCGCGGGTACTGTTGGCCGGCCATATGGACGAGATCGGCTTTATGGTGCGTCAGATCACGGACGAGGGGTTCCTGCGGTGTGTACCCCTCGGAGGTTGGTGGGCCCAGGTCGTGCTCGGGCAGCGGCTAGAGGTGCTCACGAAGCGCGGGCGGGTGATCGGTGTCACCGGGGCCAAGCCGCCGCACCTGATGGACCAAGAGGAGCGTTCCAAGCTCGTGCCGCTCAAGGACCTCTATATCGACGTGGGTGCGACCAGCCGCGAGGAAGTGGAAGCGATGGGCATTCGCCTGGGGGATCCGGTTGTCCCGGTGAGCCCGTTCACCCCGATGGCAAAGCCGGAGTCGTACCTCGGAAAAGCGTTTGACAACCGGGTCGGCTGCGCGCTTATGGTGGAGGTGTTGCGGCAGATGTCCCAGGAGCCGCACCCGAACGAGCTGTACGGCGTGGGAACGGTGCAGGAGGAAGTGGGCCTGCGCGGCGCCAAGACCTCTGCACACCTGGTCGAGCCGGATGTTGCGTTGATCCTGGAGGTGGACATCGCCGGGGACGTGCCAGGCATCAAGCCGGAGGAGTGCGCGGTGCGTCTGGGCAAAGGCCCTTCGCTCCTCCTCTACGACTCGCGGATGATCCCGAATCTGCGGCTGCGCGACCTGGTCATCGAGACCGCCGAAGCCGAAGGCATTCCCCTCCAGTATTCCGCGATGACCGGCGGGGCCACAGATGGCGCGATGATCCACATCCACGCAGCCGGCGTGCCGTGCGTCGTGCTGGGAGTGCCAGCCCGTCACATCCACAGCCATGCCGGTATCATCCGGCGCGATGACTACGAGCGTACGCTGCAGCTGGTGCTTGCTCTCGTGCGCCGGCTCGACCGGGCGACGGTGGACGCCCTCGTGCGCTAGAAAAAGCGGAGCGCCGGCCGCTTTTGCGGGTAGGCGAAGGCATCGCCTTCGCCTACCCGCGATCGCTCTTCAGTGGGTTGGGGATACCAGGACGCCAGTGGCTAGCAGAAAACGGTCGGCGTCTCGCACTTGTTAGGCGCCGAATTTCGTCAGCCGGCCCGCACAGGCGAGCGCCAGCGGAAGGATGTCGAGGTGCCGGATGTGCCCCAGGCCTCCGGCCATGCACGCGCGTTCGCCGAAGCGGTCCACCGGATCGGCCAGGGCGTAGCGGGACCAGAGGAGGACCGGGAGTTCGTGCCAGGAGTGCGATTTCCATAGCGCGGGGGTGGCGTGATCGCCCGTGATCACGACCACATCCGGATTCAGCTCCAGGATGCGCGGCAACTGCTGGTCGACCTCCTCGATCACCTGGACCTTGCGCGCAAAGTCGCCGTCCTCACCGGCACTATCCGTTTTCTTCACGTGCAGGAAGAAAAAGTCGTAGGCCTCCCAGTGTTCCCGAAGGGTGTCTACCTCCTCCGCCACCGTGCTTCCGGTCGGAAGCACGTCCATTCCAGCCAAGCGGGCCAAGCCCCGGTACATCGGGTAGGTGGCGATGGCACCGCAACGCATTCCGTAGATCTCGGGCATCGGGGGCAACCCCGGGTTTTTGGCAATACCGCGGAGGGTACACCCGTTCGCTGGGGATTCGTCGGCGAGCAAGCGGAACGCTTCTTCGAGCCAGCGGTTCAGGAGTTCGGCGGTTCGCTGTGCTTCGGGGCGTGTCGCTTCAACCGGGAGCGGAGGGACGCCCGTGCGTTGTGGGTCGGTTTCCGTCAACCCATCGTGCAGTCCCTCGCCGCGCAGGACGAGCACGAAGCGGTAGTCCTGGACCGGCTCCAGCAGCACCTCGACGTCCGGCAGGCGGATGGCGCGGAGCTTCTCGACCAGCCGAGCGCACTCGTCGGTCGGGATACGGCCGGCCCGCCGGTCCGTGATCGCCCGAGTTTGGGGATCGATCGTGCAGAAGTTGCCGCGCGCGGCTACATCGTTTGGTTGCAGATCGAACCCGATCCCCAGTGCCTCCAGGACGCCCCGGCCGATCTCGTACTGCAGGGGGTCGTACCCAAAGAGCGCAAGATGGGCCGGGCCGCTTCCGGGCGTGATGCCGGGGGCGATCGGCGTGCTCAAACCGCAGGCACCACGGGCGGCGAGTTCGTCCAGGTGCGGGGTGCTTGCGGCTTCCAGTTCTGTGGGGCCGCCCGGGTGCATCGGGAGCCCTCCCAGGCCATCCATAACGAGCAGCACGATCTTGGTCGTGTTCGGAACGACGAGCGAATGCAACAGCGCAAGACGGTCCATTCCACACCTCCGGCGCTACTCCGGGTTCGGGTGCTCCGTACTATACCACGCCGGTGGCTGCCTGACAAGCGCGCTGGCTGGCCAGCGCTTTCCTGTTTTCCGACGGAGAAGCTGAACGCCGATAGATCGAGATCCCGAGCGCGCCGTGTAGAGGTCATGCTAGCGGCCCAACGGATGCGCCGGCTGGATTCCGGGTTTCGATACGCAGCTCGCTGCGGGCGCCGCGATTCAGAGCACCGCTCAACCGGCGAATCCGGCTGGTGCCTTCGGGGGTCGAGTAGGCCGCGCAGCGGCCATATCGAGACCCGAAGGCGCCGGCGTTCTGGCCCTGTTAGACCACGGGGAAGCCGTGCTTGACGGCGCCGGGGAGATGTGCAAGAATAAGTCGGCAGGATGTCGCGGGAGGCCGGCTTATGGAGCCGGCCCGTAGCGTGACGGGAGGTTTTCCGGTGGTCATCCGTAGCCAGGCGCCGCTGCGCCTCAGCTTCGCAGGCGGCGGAACGGACGTAGAACCCTATCCGCAGGAACGGGGAGGAGTGGTGCTTTCGGCAACCATCGATAAGTACGCCTACGCCACCCTGGTGCCGCGCAACAACGGGCTGATCCGGGTCGAGTCGCTGGACTATGACATCGTGGCCAAGTACGATGTGGACCGGCGCCTCCCCTATGACGGCGAGCTGGACCTGGTAAAGGCCGTGGTGCACACGCTCGGTTGCGGCGAGGGACTGGATCTCTTCCTGCACACAGATGCGCCGCCCGGGTCAGGCCTGGGGTCGTCGTCGGCGATGGTGGTGGCCCTGATCGGCGCTTTTACCCGCTGGTTGGGCCGTTCGATGAACGGCTACGAGATCGCGCGTCTGGCCTACCACATCGAGCGGGTAGAACTGGGCGTCCCCGGGGGCTGGCAGGACCAGTTTGCGGCTACCTTTGGAGGATTTAACTTCATCGAGTTCTTCGGGGACAATGTGGTCGTCAACCCGCTGCGCATCCCGCACGCCACGCTGAACGAGCTCCATTACCGGCTGCTCCTGTGTTACACGGGGCGCACGCGGCTCTCGGGCCACATCCTGGACCGGCAGATCGCAGGGTACCGGGAAAAGAAGCCGGAAGTGGTTGCGGCGCTGGACGAGATCAAGGCGATCGCGATCGCGATGAAGAACGCGTTGTTGCAGGGGCGGTTCGCCGATTTCGGGCGGCTCCTGCACGCCGAATGGGAGCAGAAGAAGCGCCTGGCGCACGGGATCTCTGACCCCGCGATCGATGCGCTCTACGAGACCGCTCGGCGGGCCGGGGCGATCGGCGGAAAGCTGCTTGGCGCCGGCGGGGGTGGCTACTTCGTCTTCCTGTGCCCGTTCGAGCGGAAGCATCGTGTCGCCCAGGCACTGGAAGAGGCCGGCGGGCAGGTCGTGCCCTTCAACTTTGACCTGCGGGGCCTCCAGACGTGGGAGGTGGAAGAGGAGCCCGATGCGCATTGACATCCTGACCCTGTTTCCTTCGATGTTTGCGGGTCCGTTCGACGAAAGCATCATCGCCCGGGCTGTGCAACGGGGGCTGATCTCCATCCATTTGCACAATATCCGGGATTGGGCGACGGACCGTCACCGCACGGTGGATGACACGCCCTACGGAGGCGGCGCGGGCATGGTGATCCGCGCGGATCTCCTGGGCCGGGCCATCGAGGCGGTACGGGCGCTCGATTGTCCGGGGCCGGTCGTGCTGCTGACGCCGCAGGGGCGCCTCCTCACCCACACGATCGCACGGCAGCTGGCCGCCTGGCCACGCCTGATCCTGGTGTGCGGCCGTTACGAGGGCGTGGACGAACGGGTGCGCGCACTGCACGTGGACGAGGAGATCTCCATCGGCGACTATGTCCTGACGGGTGGAGAGCTCCCGGCGATGGTGCTCGTGGATGCGGTCGCGCGGCTGGTCCCCGGAGTGGTGGATGCGGAATCGCTCGAGCACGAATCGCACGCTGCCGGCCTGCTCGAGTATCCCCACTACACCCGGCCGGCCCGTTACCACGGGCTCGAGGTGCCTGCCATCCTTCTTTCCGGCCACCATGCCGAGATCGCGCGGTGGCGGCGGGAAGAGGCGTTGCGCCGGACGTACCTGCGGCGTCCCGAGCTGCTGGCCCGTGCCGCGCTGGAGAAGAAGGACCGGGCCTTCCTGCGCGCACTGGGGTGGAAGGATGTCGAAGGATAGCTTTATGCGCGTGCTGCTGGCGACGAACAACCCGGGCAAAGTGCGGGAGTACTGTGAGATCCTGGATGGGCTGCCGGTCGAGCTCGTGACACCGCAGGAGCTCGGGCTGGCGGTCGAGGTTCCCGAGACCGGAGAAACGTACGAGGAGAACGCGCGCCGCAAAGCCTCCGCTTACGCGGCAGCAAGCGGCCTGGTGGCTTTGGCCGACGATTCTGGGCTGGAGGTAGATGCCCTCGGAGGGGAACCCGGCGTCCGGTCCCATCGCTACGACGGCGGCCTGGGGAGCGATGCCGAGCGGTACCGTCTGCTTCTCAGGCGCTTAGAAGGGGTTCCTCCGGAACGGCGTACGGCGCGTTTCCGGTGTGTGATTGCCATTGCCACACCCCGGGGCCAGGTCCACATCTGTGAGGGGGAGTGCTCGGGGCTCATCCTCGGCGAACCCCGTGGGGAAGGTGGTTTCGGGTACGATCCGGTCTTCTGGCTTCCTGAGCTGGGACGCACAATGGCGGAGCTGGCTCCGGAAGAGAAAAACCGGGTGAGCCATCGTGGCCGGGCCGGGCTCAAGGCGCGCGAGATCCTGCTTCGGTTGCTCGCAGCGGATGGGCCTGAAATCGCTTGACCTTTGCCGAACGCACGGAAACCAAGAGCTCTTCCACCGCAGAAGCGTGGGTGCCACACGTCGTAGGTGCTCTGCGCCGCCTCGAGCGGCGTGTTCCCCTTCGTGATAGCCGATTTCCTCCCTTTACCTGCGCTCTGGCTGGGTGCCCTTGATCCAGGCCGGCGGCCTGCTTGTCGTGAACATCCTTCCATGCTATACTACTCAAGCCCCGCAGTGCGCCGTACCGATAGGGCTTCTGGGAGACCAGTATGCGACCGGTGGAGCAACTCATGCGGCTTCAGGAACTGGATGACCAGATCGCGCTCCAAACCGCGCGGCTCCAGAGCTGTGCCACGCGGCGGGCGGAGGTCGAAAAGGGGCTAGAGGCCCGCAGACGCTCGGTGGAGGAACAAGAACGCGCGTTGCGCGACGAAGAGCTGCGCCTCCGCAGGGCAGAACGGGCTCTCCAGGAGACGGAAGCGCGGCTCCAGGAAGCCGAGTTACGGCTCTACAGTGCAGCCGTTCACTCGCCGCGTGAGGCACAGGCGCTGGAAGCGCAGATCGAACAGCTCCGTGCGAGGAAAGGGGAACTGGAAGACGAGGCGCTCGCCCGCCTTCTGACGCTCGACGAGATGCGGGCTCGCCTCGACGAGCTCCGGCAGGAGCTGGAAGCGACGCTCGCGGAGTATCGGGCCTCCCTGGACCATTTGCAGGCGGAAGAAACGGCCTGCGCCGCGGAACGGGAGCGGCTTGTTTCCGAACGCACCGCTCAGGCGAGCGCCGTTTCCCCTGTTCTCTTGCAGGTCTATGAGCAGATCCGCGCGTCGCGTGGCCGGGCGGTGGCCCGGATCGAGGGGACCGCGTGCTCCAATTGCCGTCTGGAGGTAGCGCTTCTCACGCGGAAGGCAGCCCTGGGCGAGGCGCTCGTGCGCTGTGAGAACTGTGGGTGCATCCTGTTCTACGAAGGCTGATCTAGGGCCCGCGCCATCGGCACGCGGCATTCGGACCACTTGACGCGAGGTGATTTTACACGATGCATGACGGAGGGGCGTGTACGGATGGGAAAACGCCTCGACGAACCCGAATCGGCTTTCCTGTGTATGCTTCGAGATCGCATCGACCTGGTTCACATCCCGTTTACCGAGCGCGGCTCTCGCATCCTGTTCTCGCGCACCGCGGAGAGCCCGCAGGCCCCTTTCTGCATCCGGCTTGCCGAGCGGTGGGTAAAGCAAGAGGCCCGCTACGGCAACTACCGCCTGCGGCGGCCGATCGTGGACGGCTTCAGGCTGATCGCGCCCGATGGAGCGCCCCTGCCTGTGGAGGTGACCAGTTATCCGCACCTGCTCGTGCTGTCCACCCCGCTGGGTTCGGTGTGGGTCTCGTTCCAGGATATGGAAACGCTTCATTTCTGGTTGCCCGAATCGGCCGTCGGTTTTCGCTTCCAGGTGCAGGCGGACAACGGACGCCTGGACCGCAGAGGGGGTACGTTCCACGGGCCGCGGAATACGGCATACACCTTTAACACACGTCTGCGGCTGAACAGGCTCGCGGAGCAGCCCGACGGTTACTTCGAGGTCGAGACTGTCCCAGAAGCCGGTTCGGGGACCGCGATGGTGCTCAACATCTCCCCAAGGCTTGGGTTCAACCGCACCGTTCCCCCTGCGGAGGCGGTGATCCCGGCTGCCGAGCGGCGCTGGCACGAGTGGTTTGCCGCCGCTCCACCGGTGTTGCCGCGTTACGAGAAGCAATACTACTATGCCTGGTGGGTGATGCGCGCGGGCCTCCTGAGCACCCGGTACTATATGACCCGGGAGGGGATGAGCCCGAGCAAAGTCCACTATGTCGGCGTCTGGAACTGGGACGCCTACTTCCACGCCCTGGCGTACCGACACGTGGACGTGCGCCTCGCGGAGGATCAGTTACGGTTGCTCCTGGACCATCAGCGCGAGGATGGGATGATCCCGGACGCGGTGCACGACGAGGGCATCGTCACGCACCTTTCCGGCCCGGTGGACGCGGATGTGACGAAGCCGCCTCTCCTGGCCTGGACGGCGCTCAAGCTGTACGAGACGAGCGGCCACCTCGATTTCTTGGACGAGATCTACGAGCCGCTCGTGCGCTGGAACGAATGGTGGTTTGCCTTCAACGACGACGATCGTGACGGCCTGTGCCAGTACAACCATCCCTTTTCCTCCGGGCTCGATGACAGCCCGTTATGGGACGAAGGAATGCCCGTCGAAGGCCCCGACCTGAACACGTACCTTTGCCTGCAGCAGGAGGCGCTGGCGGAGATCGCTTCCCGGATCGGGGAAAAGTCCGACGTCCCGCGGTGGCGCGAGGGTGCTGAGCGCATCGTACGGCGGATGTTGGAGCAGATGTGGGACGAACGGGCGGGCCTGTTCTGGGCGCTTCGGCGGGACGAATCGGGTCGCGAAGTGCCGGTGCGCGTGGTGACCCCTCTTAGCCTGTTGCCGCTCTGGACCGGCCGGCTGGCCCCGCGCGTACAGCGGCGGTTGATCGAGCACCTCACCGAGGAACGCGAATTCTGGCCGCTTTACCCGATCCCTACGGTCGCGCGCTGTGACCCGCACTATGACCCCAACCAGATGTGGCGCGGGCCGACGTGGGTGAATGTCAATTACCTTTTCATCGAGGCCCTGGAGCGGATCGGCGAAGTCGCACTTGCGCGAGAGCTCCGCGAGCGCACCCTCGAGCTGATCCTGCAACACGAGGATCTTTACGAATACTACCATCCCGAGACCGGTGACCACCCTCCCAGGGCGGCGCCGATCTTCGGGTGGACGGCTGCGGTGTTCATCGATTTGGCCGTCCAGGCCACTCGGGAGGCATCCAGGGCAGCAAAGGAGGTTACATGACACCTTTTCTTCGTCTGATCTTCACCCTGGTGTGCGTGATTGCCGGAGCCAAGGCCGGAGGCTGGATCGCCCGGCGCCTGCGGCAGCCGGCCGTTCTGGGCGAGCTGCTCGTGGGCCTCCTGCTTGGGCCGAGCGTTCTGAATCTGCTCGGGCTGCCTTTCCTGCGGGATGTCCACAACCCGCACCTCCTCGAAGAGACGATCTACCAGCTTGCGGAGCTCGGGGTTGTGTGTCTGATGTTCCTGGCCGGGCTCGAGATCGACCTCACCGAGATGCGTCGGGCCGGCCGGGTGGCCACGCTTGCTGGGGTGAGCGGGGTTATCTTCCCGCTGGCCCTGGGGGCCCTGGCCGCGTTGCCTTTCGGCTACCAGGGACGCGCGGCGGTCTTTGTCGGCGTGATCCTGACCGCAACCAGCGTGAGCATCAGCGCCCAAACGCTCCTGGAGCTGGAGAAGCTACGGACGCCGGAGGGCGTGGCACTTCTGGGGGCCGCCGTGGTGGACGACGTGCTCGTGATCCTGGTGCTGTCGGTCATGACGGCTCTGGAGGGAGGGCACGCCAGTGCCGGTGCGATCCTGCTGGTCCTCGCGCGGATGGTACTCTACCTGGGCGCGGCCGTCGCCATCGGCTTTTTCCTCCTGCCCCGGTTGGCGGATTGGGTGGATCGGCAACCGATTACCGAGGGGCTGGCCTCGCTCGTGCTTGTCACCGTGCTGGCCTTTTCGTGGTCCGCCGAGACCTTCGGGGGACTCGCCGCGATCACCGGTGCCTTCCTGGCGGGGATAGGCTTCGGCCGCAGCCACCTGCGCGAGGAGATTTCCCGCCCGATGCATGCGATCACCTACGCGTTCCTGGTGCCGATCTTTTTCGTCAGCATCGGGCTGAAAACGAACGTTCGCCTGCTGAGCGCACAGGATCTCCTCTTTGCGCTGGTTCTGGTGCTCGTTGCGGTGCTTTCGAAGGTCGTGGGGTGCGGGCTTGGGGCGCGCCTCGGTGGTTTCGGAAACCGCGAAGCTTTCCGGGTGGGATTGGGGATGGTCAGCCGCGGCGAAGTCGGGCTGATCGTAGCGACGGTGGGCTTGCAAGCGGGACTGGTGCACGAGAGCACTTTTGCCGTCGTCACCTTTCTCGTGCTGTTCACCACGCTGGTCACCCCATTCCTGCTGCGACTGGCCTTCAGAGCGAAGGAGGCAACCCATGCCGAATCTGGTCGTGGTCGTGATGCCGAGCGTGGAGAAGTGCCACGCCGTCCTGGAAGCGTGGGAACGGTGCGGCGTGTCGGGGGTGACGATCCTGGAGAGCATCGGGCTCCAGAAGATCCGTGAGCTGCGCGGCCAGCGGGAAGACCTGCCCCTGTTCCCATCATTGCGGCACCTTATGGAAGGCGAGGAGTACCACCACCGGACCGCGTTCGCGCTGGTGGACGATGATTTCGACCTGGACCGGCTGATCGCCGAGACCGAGATGGCCGTCGGGGGCGATTTCGATGCGCCGAACAGCGGGATCCTTTTTGTGATCCCGGTGCCGCGCGCGTATGGGCTTTGCCCATACTGGAAGCGGGAGAAAAAGTGAGAGTTGCGATCCTGCACTACGCTGCACCGCCGGTCGTCGGCGGTGTGGAACGGACGATCGCCTATCACGCTTCGGAACTTGCCCGGGCCGGCCACGTGGTACGGGTGCTGGCCGGAGACGGTCGCGCCTGGGGCGAGGGCGTGGAAGTGCGCGTCCGGCCCGAGGCCGGTAGCAACCACCCCGAAGTGCTTGCGGTCAAGCGAGCGCTGGATAAGGGCCAGGTCCCCCCTGCGTTTGAGCTGTTGCGCGCGCGCCTTCGGCAATGGCTCGATGCGGAACTGTCCACGGTCGATGCCCTGATCGTGCACAACGTCCTTACGATGCATAAGAACCTGCCCCTGACCGCTGCGCTGTACGATTGGGTGCAGGATCGGGCTTCTCGGGATCGCGGATGTGTGGTCGTCGGCTGGCATCACGACCTGGCGTGGGATACCCCCCAGTACCAGCCGGAGCTCCACGACGGCTACCCGTGGGACCTGTTGCGCCGACCCTGGCCCGGTGTTCGGAACGTCACCGTCTCCGCGGCGCAGCAGGAGCGGCTCGCGCGGCTGTACGGGCTCTCGCGGGCGGAGATCGCCGTGGTGCCGCCGGGGGTGGATGCCGAGTCTTTTTTCCGGTGGACGCCGACAACGCGCGAGCTCGTGCGCAGGCTCGGACTGCTGGAAGCCGGCCCGATCCTGCTCCTGCCGGCGCGCCTGACCCCACGCAAGAACGTCGAGCTGGCATTCCACGTCCTGGCGAGCCTGCGCCAGCTCAGCGGGGAGGACGCCCGGCTGATTGTCACCGGGCCGCCGGGGCCCCACAATCCGGCGAACCAGGCCTATCTCGAGCGGTTGATCGTGCTGCGCGGAGAACTGGGGCTGGAAGGGGCTGCGCACCTGCTCTACCAGCTCGGGATCACGCCGGACGATGCCACGATGGCGGACCTCTATGGACTGGCCGATTTTCTCCTCTTCCCGAGCAAACAGGAGGGATTTGGGATTCCCATCCTGGAAGCAGGCCTGGCGCGCCTGCCGGTATTTTGCAGCAACATCCCGCCTTTCCGAGAGGCCGGCCGGGAAGACGTGGAGCGCTTTGGCACCGACACGTCGCCCGATGCCATCGCGAAGCGCATCTGGGAACGGTTGTGCACCGATGGCACGGCAAGGCTGCGCTACCGGGTGCGCAGGGAATCTTTATGGGAAACGATCGTTCGCCGCAAGGTGATCCCCTTGCTGGAGGGCGACAAATGAACGTGGCGAAGGGTACGCGGCCGTATCGCATCCTGCTGCCCGTTCGAGCTTCGGACTGTGGATCGGACTTGCTCCGGCTGGCGCTCGCCCTCTTGCCCGAAGCAAGCGGGGAAGTCGTGCTGCAGGGGGTGGTGCTGTTGCCCGAGGGCGAACCGATCAGCAGTGGGGCGGTCCACGCTCAGACGTGCCGCCAGGCGATGAACGAGCTGGCAACGCGGTACGACACAGAGCGTCTGGCCGTTCTACCGCGCATCGCAGTGGGGTATGAGGCTTGGAGCGAGGTATATGCAACCTGTGTGGAACTGGGGGCCCATCTTCTGGTCGTCCCCTGGGACGGACCGGACCTTCCGGTGCTTGGGGTTCCGGTGGAACGGGTGCTTTCTCAGGCCCCCTGCGATCTACTCCTGGTCCACGGGCTCCGGCTCGACGCGTGCCGGAGGATCTTGTTGCCCTTGCGAGGCGGCTTGAATGCAGACCTTGCACTGCATGTGGCGGGCGCCCTCGCGAAGGCGAGCAGCGGGGAGATCACGCTCCTGCACGCGTCTGACCCGCAGGATCGTTCCCCTGAACTGCGGGGACTCTCCAGGCGCGAGCCGCGTATCACGCGTACCGTCGAGGCGAGCCGCGACCCGGTGTCCACACTGCTGGAGGAAGCGCGCTACCACGATGTGTTGATCCTGGGTGCGAGGCTCCGCGATCCGGCTACGGGCACGATGACGCTGGGTCCCATCGTGCGACGCGTGCTCCACGAAAGCGGGCTTCCGGCGCTGCTCGTGCGTTCGCGTCGCTTAGCTCCTGTGGCGCTTCCGGGGCAGCTGGCGCAGGTTGCTCCGACCGCGCCTCCGGATATCTCGGAGCTTGTAGACCGCTGGTTTGCGAGCAACACCTTTCACAGCAGCGAGTTCTCAGACCTCGAGCAGCTCTTACGCCTTAAGCAAGCCCGTGGGGTGACGATCAGCCTGGCGCTGCCGGCCCTGAACGAAGCCGCCACCATCCGGAACGTGATCACGACGTTGCGGCACGCTTTGATGGACCAGGTTCCTCTGCTCGACGAGATCGTGCTGATCGACAGCAACTCGACCGACGACACACGGGAAATCGCGGCATCGCTGGGCATCCCGGTGTATATCCACCAGCACGTGCTGGCAGAGGAAGTGGGATCTTTCCCGGGTAAGGGAGAAGCGCTCTGGAAGAGCCTTTATGTGACCCGTGGGGACCTGATCGTCTGGGTCGATACCGACATCGTGAACATCCATCCGCGCTTTGTCTACGGGCTGCTGGGCCCGCTTCTGCAGTGGGAGTCGATCCAGTATGTGAAGGGGTTTTACCGCCGTCCCATCCGTGTGGACGGCCAACTTCGTGCCCACGGCGGAGGGCGGGTCACCGAACTCGTGGCGCGCCCGCTGATCAACCTGTTCTTCCCGGAGCTCTCGGGTCTCATCCAGCCGCTGGCGGGGGAGTATGCCGGCCGCCGGCAGGCGCTGGAGCAGGTACCCTTCTTCTCCGGGTATGGCGTGGAAATCGGCCTCTTGATCGATATCCTGGAGCAGTTCGGGCTGGAAGCCATCGCCCAGGTCGACCTGGAGGAGCGGATCCATCGCAACCAGCCGCTGGTGAACCTGAGCCGTATGGCGTTCGCCATCCTTCAGGTCTTTATTTCACGTCTTGAGGCGCGCAGCAAGGTTCAGCTGCTGGAGGAAATACAGCGTAGCATGAAGCTGATTCGCTACGAACCGGGACGCTACTTCCTGGAGGTGGAGCGCATCAGCGATGTGGAGCGTCCACCGATGATCACCGTCCCAGCCTACCGACGAGCACGAGGGATCGAGTGACGCTGCTGTACCTGGTGCGGCACGGTCGAACCGATTGGAACGATACCGGACGTTTTCAGGGGCAGTCTGATCCCCCTTTGAACGAACGCGGCCGGCAACAGGCGCGGGAGGTCGCGACAGCTCTGGCAGGAATCCCTTTTCAGGCGGTCTACTCGAGCGATCTGCGCCGCGCGCGGCAGACCGCGCAAGAGCTTGTCGCTCGCACCGGTCTTCCGCTTCGTTTCGACCGCCGGCTGCGGGAGATCGCTCTGGGGGAGTGGGAAGGGCTGGTTGCGGTGGATGTCGCGTCCCGGTGGCCAGCGCTTTGGGAAGCGTGGGTTCGGCGTCCTTCGACTGTAAGGCCTCCGGGAGGCGAGAGCCTTCTGGAACTGGAGGCGCGCATCCGGGCAGCTTTGGACGAAATCGCATCGCGCCACAGAGGCACTGTCGCGGTCTTTACCCACTCGTTGCCTGTGGCGCTCCTTCGCTGCCAGGCCGCTGGCCGACCGCTCGACGACATCTGGGAGCTGCTCCCGGAAAACGCGACCTGGGAGGTATTGGTGTGGCCGCTACCGAGCGTGTCATCTGGGTGCGGCCCTTCCGCATAGATGGCAATGCCAAGAAAGGCTGGTGGGGACACCTCGTTTTCCAGGATGCGGAAGGGCTGATGTTGCGGGCGCTGGTCCAGCATCCGGCCGAACTGGGGTACGTCACTTTCTCACCCGAGGACACGATGGTAGAGCGGTACTGGTTCGGGCGTTGGTACAACGTCTTTGCGCTGTACGATGCTGCGGGAAAGCTGAAGGGGTGGTATGCGAACCTCTGTAGCCCGATCCGGTTTGACGGGAAAGAGCTGGTCTACACGGATCTGGAGCTCGACCTGTGGGTCTGGCCCGATCGGCGGTACCTGCTGCTGGACGAGGCGGAGTTCCGGACGGCCGTCTTGCCGCGGCTTTCCGCAGAGGATATTGGGCGGGTACACGCGGCTCTCGACGAGCTGCTGGCCGATGTGCGGGGACACGGGCCTTTGTTCCAGGACCTGCTGGGGCGTTGATGTTGTTGCTAGGCCGTGGTGCGGACAGATTTCCTCGTCGTAGCGACGTTTGTCTGAACAGTCTTCCGTGGGAGGGGCGCGGTGAGCAGCCCGGGTCAGCAAACCTGTAACGTGCGACCCCTCACAGCCCCAGGCGATAGCGCAGGAAGGAGAGCAGCGCCATCTCGGCGACAGAGGCTACGCTCGCCCAGAGGAGGAGGGGCCAGGCTTCGCCGACGCTTCGCAGGGTGCCTTTTCCTCGCAGGATGGCAAGGAGCCAGAGGAAGTTGGCGGCCACGAGGAGAAGGAGCATGCCCAGAAAGGAGAGGGCGGCCATCGGAACGTACAGCATGGGCAGGCCACTCCAGAGAGCCACGGTACCGAGGGCAGCGAGGAGAAAGAGCAGCGCAACATCCAGTCCCTGTGTCAGGAGCGGCCGGTCGGGCCGGCGGCCGCTGAAGGAAAGGTTGATCGCCCACAGTAGAGGGACGCTGAGGAACGTACCGAGAGCGATCCCGGTGATCGTTCGGAGAAGGTTGTGGGGCGGGTAAGCGCCGCTCTGAAACCAGTCGGCCCCGACCGAGTTCGCCACGTCGACCGCGAACGCCCCCAGGATGACGAAAAAGACGGTCCAGAACCAGCGGGGAGGCCGGCCTACGGCGAGCCAGCGGCCACGCGCTACGAGGTATCCGATTCCCAGGAGCGCACCCAGGTAAAGGCCGCTATCGCGGGCGCACAGCGGTAACACGCGTCCTCCGAACGGGAGCAAGTGCCCCTCCCGCTGCGCGCAGAGGCCGTGTGCCGCGGCCCACAGTTTGGTCTCGAGGGGCCATGGGGCGACAAAGAAGGCAACCATGGTCGCCGTCCAGAACGCCACGAGCGCACGCAGCGCGGCGTTCTCCCGCCGCATTCTGCGGCGTCTCTCAACCTGCTGCATCGCCTCGCGCACTACCTGCTCTTCCCGGCCCATATCCCCTCCCGGGCTCACAGCGTTGCGAGCCACCGCAGCTGTCCGAAAAAGACAGCCAGCGCGATGGCGATGAGGAGCAGACCACTTGCAACGGCGACCACCTTCCGGAAGCGCAGGGCGCGCCGAACGAAGGGAGCCGCGTGCTCGAAGAAGAACCCCAGGGCGAGAAAAGGCAAGCCGAGTCCCAGGGAGTACAGGCCGAGCAAGTAGGTCATGAGCGCCGTGGACTCGCTCCCCAGGCTAAGGATCCCTGCGAGCGGCGCCCCGACGCAGGGGGTCCAACCCACAGCGAAGGTAACCCCGATGAGCGCGGACGAGAGGTATCCCCAGCGTCGGTCGACGCGTACTTGGAGGCGTTTCTCGGCATCGAACGGCGCGATACGAAGCACGCCCATCGTGTGCAGCCCGAAGAGGAGGAGGAAGACACCGGCGGCCTTCTGTACGAGTTCCAGGTAGGTAATGGGAGGAGAACCGGGCCAGGCGAGCGCCCGGGCCGGCCAGCCGGTAAGCCAGGTGACCGGCCCGGTGAGCAGCGTGAACACCAGGCCCAGTCGCGAGACGACCACGACGAAGATCAGGCTGAAGCCGAGCACGAAGGACAGTGTGTGGAAGAACGTTTCCCAACGGCGTCTTTCCTCGCCAGGTCGCACGACCGCCCCGGTGAGGTATCCGAGGAAGGAGGGCACCAGGGGAAGGACGCACGGCGAGAAGAAGGAAAGGAGGCCGGCCAGGATCGCTGCCAGCGAAGCGAGCAGGAACGGTGCTTGTCGGAAGAATTCCCAGTCCATCAGCGGTCTACGCCTCCGCGGTCTTGCCCACGATCACGTACCGCATGCAGGTAAGCTCTTCGGAACTGTAGTCGCGCAGTTCTGCCTGGATCTCCGGGGTAAGCCACGCTTCGCCCTCGTGTGCAAAGCAGTAGTGTCGCACGATCTCGAAGCGCTGCGCGAAGGCGTCGAGGTACTGTGGGATGCGCCATCCGTTCAGTGGAACCGGGAACGGGAGCCGTCTCTTGCGCAGGTGGTCCCACGGGTCGACCCCCGAAGGAATGCGCCGCAGCGGTACGCCGATCCGGGCCAGGTTGTGTGCCCCACTGGGGCAAGTGAACGGGTGGATGCAAGCCCACAACACGCCTCCTGTGCGCAGGACCCGTGCTACTTCGGCGATGACGGCCGGCACATCCAGGAAATGCTCGAAGGCCAGGATGGACAGTACCAGGTCGAAGGACCCACTCGCGAAGGGCAGTTTACCCGCATCCCCACACACCAGCGCCATGCCCCTGAGCACCCGGAGAGGCAAACAGGCCCGCCAAACAAACAGGGACCGCGCCAGCCGGTACCCTTGCTCGTACCCGAACGGCTGGCGTCGGTTCTCGAGATCGATGCCGAACACCCGGTGCCCTGTTCCCCGAAGGAGGCTCAAGTGCGGCCGGAGCCAACCGTTGCCCAGGTCGAGAATGCTGAGCGTCCCGTCCCAGTGGAGCAGGGGCGCGGTGTCCTGTTGCATCTGCTGGATCAGCGCTCGTTCGCGCCGGACTCTTGCCCCACTCAGAATATCCAGCCCGAAGCGCACCAGGTCGATCGGAAAAGGGTCCACGATTGCCCCAACCAGAACCTTTCGTACTTGGGCATTGTACCATGGGCCACCCCTTCTCACAACCCGGGGTCGATTCTGGGTGCGGCCAGCGCAATCTCAGCCTGGAGTAGAAAAGACCGTCCCGCTGCGGGGCATGCCGAAAAGCAGGACTGTACTCGGGGTATGAACCGGATCCTGACCCCAGCGGCTCTGGCTGGCGCACTCGCTCGTACACCTCATACCTGCGGCCAAAACAGGCAACCGGCCGAAAGGCTCCGCTTCGCAACACCTCATCATACAGTCTTGTTGCACGGCTGAAAGGGCCCACGACGAGGTAATCCGGGTCCGAAGCGAGTGGATCGTAGTCGATGGGGCAATCGCTGTTCCGGGACATACGCTCTGCGAGCTGCACGCTTACCGCGTTGGGTGGGTAATGGTAGGGATACTTGAGCAGAAAGAACAGTTCACTGTCGTAAGTCTCCACCAGCGTGTCGGGGCCCGTCCGGCTGTTCAGGAACTCGGCAGCGTCGTAAACGCTCCGGTCCGATCCGCTGAAAGATTCCCATATATCGGATACTGTTAGCGGAAGATAAATACTGACCACAAGGACGGGAATCCACATTGTGGGCACAAATCGCCGTGCCGCGAGCGTATGAGCCAGCCCTTTCCAGCTCCAACCTCTGGTTATCTCATCGAACCAAGCACCGACGAATGGACTGCCGAGAAAGATTGCAGGGAAGAAATACCGCAGCCAGCCCGCGGAAGCCAGAAGGTACCAAGCCGTCCAACTTCCGACGAAAGTAAGCAGCGCAATCTTGGGCAAGCCTATCTCCGACGACTGCACCGCGTCCACACTGTGCCATCGTCGGCCAGCATGGACAAGCCCCGCCATGGTAGGAAGCCCAATAGCCAGGAAGACAGGTAGCGAAAGAATCCGGGTGACCGTAATAGGTACAAATGCTGTTACCTTCCAGAGTCCAACGGCGCGTTCAGCCGGCATCGCATGCCACATCAGCCCTGGTAAGACGCGCAAGATGCCGTGCCAAATGAGCGATGCCAATAGCGAAGCCACCAGGAGCCTTGTGGCTCGTCGTTCCCGCCGACCAAACGACACGAGCGTAGCCAAGCCCAGTGAAAGCAACCAGAAGGGTAACGGTTGCTGTTTGCTCAGGAGCGCGAATCCCCAGAAGAGGCTACAAAGCGGGAGCCAGATCGCCGGGCGTCGAAATGCGCGGGCGAAGGCGATATAGCCCGCTAGCAGAGCAAGCAGCATGACCGGCTCCGCCAGTACCTGCCGTCCTCTGATCAGGAAATGGACGTCCCGGTCGCCCGCGAGAAAAAAGAGGGCAAATACTGCCGCCCACGCAGCGCGCTTCCCATAAAGAAGTCTGGTCAGGTAGTAGACCAGCACCACCGCCAACGCCATGCATAGTTGGCCGACGATCCTGCCTTGCCGGACCCCGACACCAAGCAGGCGAAAAGAAAGCGCTACGAGACCGGTTGTGGGCCAGGCGGCGGCCAGGTCCGGCGGAGCCGGCTTACCTGCCTTCATCATCCCATAGTGGCCGTTTTCTACCCAGTTCCGCGCCACTGTGAGCGTCCATCCCTCGTCCCACCATAGCGGAGGGACGCTATCGAGTTTGACCACCGCGCACAAGGCGACCAGAACTGCTATCCCTCCCCAGGCGAGATAGTACCATTTTGCGAGGCCCGTCTTCGGGGAGGTCAAGTGACTACCGTCCATACGGTCCCTCCTTGACGATTTATCGTCCAACTCAAGCGGTCTCGCTTGTACCCTGTGAGGCCAGCGCGCTTAACCGGACCGCGAGCTCTCGCGGCTCCCTATGCGGTGTCGTCTTCAGGGAAAGAAGTGTTTTGGAGGCTTAGAAAGGCTGCTCCACCGAGCAGGCCTATCGCTAGGGATTGGAGCCGCACCAGCAGGGCTACTCCAACAGCGGTGGCCATGGAGACCCCATACGCCCCCAGGAGTACAACATAGATTCCCTCTTGCAGTCCTATGCCGTTCACCGTGATGGGCACGAGAAGACCAAGCGAACCGAGCACGGTGAGCCAGATGGCCATCCCTGGCTTGCCAGGAATGCGGAACGCGCTCAAGGAAAGCCAGATGCTTCCTGCAAGGAGGGAGTTTGACACCAGAGAGAAGCAAAAACCGGGAACAAGCTGCTTGGGCCATAGAGCGCGGGCCCATCGAAGCAGCTTGGCTCCCTGATCTCGGATCCAGTCTCCGCGCCTTGTTCTTGCCGCGAGCCAAATTGCAGCGCCAAGCAGGAAAGAACCGACGAGTACCAGGCCCAGCGTTCGCCGATTCCTTAACCAATCCCATCCGATTTCCCCGGGGAGGCCGTAGTACGTGCCAGGGATGACCAACAGTATCAGCGCCACGAGACCGAGAGCCCTGTCCAGCAGTACGCTGGCCACCGATTCGGCGATCGGCAGGCGACGGCTGAGGAGTGTCGCCCGTACCGCATCTCCTCCTATTCCCGTCAGCAAAAAGTTGTTTGCGAACAGGCCGGCTCCATACATCAACGCGAGTCGCTTGTATCCGGCCCTGCGTTGGTCCACGAGGAGCTGCCATCGCCGGATGTTGAGCAGATGGATGGGCATCTGGAGCAGCGTGCTTGCGGCCACGAGCGTCCACCGCAACTTAGGGGCCAGAGCCCAAAGCTGTGCCCAGGGCGTTTTGAGAACCAGCCATGCGACAAGGCCAAGCGCAATTCCCAACTGCAACCAACGTAGCCGGCTGTGCCTCGCCGACGCTGCCCGTATGTGTCCCGGAGATTCCGCCGGCTCCTGATCGCGTCTACCTGGGAGCTCCATCAGCCGTGTCTACCTCGATATGTCCTCGCCAACCAGCCGGTGCAACGAAAGCCAGCCCCGGGTCTTGTGAGCACAGAAGAGCCCTCCAGCGCTCGGAATTGCTCTGCACGGTAAGGTCAGCAAGCGTGAATCTCCCCAGAGGGAGCCATTCTCTTTCCGCTGCCTTTCGGATGAGCGGGATCTTGGTCCAATCGAAGCCCATCAGGCGAGCGCACACCATATCCAAGGCGACCGGGTTCAATCCTGCGGCGAGGACACCGCTTGGGCGGGGGGTCGGCATGAGAGGACCTTCTTCCATACCCCCGACGATTCCGTCCACAAGCCCCAGGTATCGTCGCTGGGGCTCTTCCCGCAGGACGCCTTCGCGATCCGCATAGAAGAGGACCGTGTTGAGATCGAGCGCCATTCGCCACACCGTGTCATTTCCGAACCAATCGCCTTCCTCGATCCGGCCATGCGGACCTTGTTCCACCAAGCGGTCCAGCACCGGGCGCACGAGTCGTTCATAGCACCGAAGTACCGGGAGGCCTATCATCCTCGCGGCGGACCGCCCCCAGGGTCGGCTCTTCAGCAGTTCTCTTGCCCACCCTTTAAGCCGGACGTCCAGCCGAGTGCCGTCCGGGTATTCGTCGCCTCCGTCGCGAGGGCTTCCCAACCGGTGGTGGGGCAGCCAGCGCTTCTCGTTCGTCAGGCCGACCACGTTCTTCAGGCTCAAGGTGACACCTGCCTTTCGGTGTGTCTTCATCTTTGCAAGGCTAATCACTGCGTCCGCCTCGAGCACACATACAGGAAGGCTGTACAAGTGTCGGCCTTGGCCGTGGGCCTCTGGAACAGCATTCTCATAAACTGCAGCGGTGCTGCGAAACCTGTCAGCGAGGTGGTCAACTTCCGCAAACATACTTCGTTGGCCAAGATCGATGACCCGGTATCCCGCCGGATCACCTGGCAGTCGCGACTGCCGCACCATCAGCCCGGCTGCATCGCGCTCGACGCGAAGCCGCCGAAGGTCCAGTACCTGAATATCGAGGCCGTACCGTCGCGTGAGCCAATCGATGGTGGGCCCGATTCCTGTGCGCATCAGCACCGCGTGAAAGTCTGTTTCCTTGATCGGCGAATCGAGCAACGTAATCTTGCCCCTTCCTTGGAGCGCCAGCCATACGTAGTCGATGACGGGGCGTACAACAGCTCCGTGTACGACGGCGGACTCGAGGCCAGACTGGCCCTGTAGGTGCTCGCTGATCACCAAGTTGGGTTTAAGTATCACACGATCTCCCGGATGGACGATTTCGCCCAAGGGGTTCCACGAGGGTGTCCCATAGTGTTCACGGTCCAGCCCCAGCAGGAAAAAGAGCTGCCGAACTGCTTCGTAGACCCAGTTCTCAGGGTCCCATTCTTGTTGGTCGAAGGGATACTCCGGGTAGCGCCGTGGCGGGTGGAACGGTGGGCGCTGAGGATAGGCCGTTCGTTGGCCGTCATAGATGGCTACCCGGGGGTCGAACAGCGTTCGAATGTGGCTCATCTGCTTGCAAGCTCCAAAGGGACGTTCGAAACGGTAAAACGGTACTTTCCCGAGGCACATGGCGGTAGGTGCTCGCATAGTTCCACATAGACCTGGAAAGCTGGATCTCCATGCCTCAGGATCGCGTTCTTGAGGAAATCGACCGCCATCTGGGCATCGAAACCCTGTCCCGGAACGATCTGGATACGCAGGTCCGTGCGGGTCTCCTGGATCACACGAAATTGACGCACTCCGTCGAGGCGGTAGAACAGGTGCGTGAAGAACTCCCCGTGCAGCAGTTTTCCGCAGGGAGAGATAATGACATCGCTCTTCCTTCCGACGATCTGCTTCCATAAGGGCAGACCCCGCCCACACGAGCACGGGGCCTGTGCAGCGATGGCCAGATCACCGACCTCGTAACGGATGAACGGCATCGCGTAATTGTTCAGGTTGGTGACGATCACCCGTCCCACTTGCCCCGGGGGCACCGCACGTCCCATGTCATCCACGAGCTCTACCAGGTTGTTTTCCGCAAGCACATGCAGCCCCTGATGGCTCGGGCACTCGTGGGCGATGTTCCCTACCTCGCGGCAGCCGTAGCGATCGAAAACCCGGCAGTGAAAAGTCTCCTCAAGGAGATGTCGCTCCTCGGGAGTGAGCACCTCGGCGGAAGTCTGGATCGAGCGGGGCCGAATACCTTCCAGGCCCTGTTCCCGGACTAGTCGCGCGAGCAGTACAGCCGAGGATACATACGCTACGATAATCTCGGGCTTCCACCGCGCCAGCTGCTTGGCGGCCAGCACCAGGGTCTCTGCACTCAAGTCGAAGGTGTTGATCCACCGCAGGTTGTAGACGATGCGATCCACCCACCGACTCCAGAGACCGCGATGCTGCCGGGCATCGTAGTCGGACCCCCACAGAAATGCCCAGCGGGCTCCGAGCCGATATCCAGCCCAGCGATAGTTTCGAAGAACGTCCGCCCTGCGCCAGGCCTCGAAATTCTTGTCCTGGTAGAACGTGAGGGGATGGCCCGTAGAGCCCCCTGTATGGTTCTCAATGAGCCGTTCCTTGCGCACAGCTGTAGCGATCAGCGCTTCCCGATGCTCCTGGATCTCCTCCTTCGTAAGTATGGGCAGTAGCGCGAGGTCTTTGACAGAACCGATATCCTCCGGCCGAATCCCCAGCGAAGCGAACCGCTCGCGGTAAAACGGTACCCGCTCCCAAGCGTGCTGTATCAAGGCCCGAAGTTTGCGCCATTGCAGCTCCTGGATCTCCTGCCAGGGCCACCACTGCGTACGTTCCAGGAACGCGAGGCACCGGCCATACGGGCGCCAGGAGTTCAGAAGTGTGAAGCCGCATCGGATGCCGGCGCTATGCAACCGCTGGATGACGCTCATCGCGCAACATCCTCAAGGACTTGTTTGAAACGGCCCGCAGCACGGTCCCATGAAAAGAGCGCAGCACGCGCACGGGAAGCTTTTCCCATGCGCCGCGCGAGATCCCGGTCTGTAGCCAGACGGATCAGGTGGTCGGCCAACGTCGCCACATCGCCCCATGTGAACGTAAGCCCGTTTATCCCTTCTTCCACCAACTCTTCCACGCCGCCCGTTCGTGTGACAACGACCGGCAGACCCGCAGCCATAGCTTCCAGGGTGGCCACGCTCATTCCCTCATTGTACGAGGGCAACACGAAGACATGGGCCGCAGCATAGCGAGCGGCGATCTCCTCCCGAGGAACGTATCCCGAGAATCGCACCCGTTCCTCGAGTCCCAATTTGTGGACCAGAGCCTTGTATCTTCCCAGAGCATCGCCTGTGCCCACGAGCTCCAGGGTCACGTCGATGCCGCGACGAACGGCTTCATAGACGGCCCGAATCAGGTGATGCTGGCCTTTGCGTTCGATCAGCCGACCCACACACAGCACCCGGAAAGGGGGTTCCGACGAAATGTCGGCCTGCTGAAAGGTTTCGAGATCGACGCCGTTGGGGATTAACGTGATGGATGCAGCCGGTTCCACCGCTCGGATCATGGCGGCTTCTAGCGCGCACTTGGCTATCACGACCTCCGCGTGACGGAAAACGGCTCCGATCAGCGGCTTCAGCAAGGGATAGAGGGGCGCGTAACGCCGCTCGAAACCCGGGATGTCCGGTCCACAAACCCGGACCGCGTAATGCAGGCCCTGAGAGCGTAGCAAGAGCAAGGCCATCGCGCCTGCTGGGACCGCACTCCAGGCAAGGCAGGCGTCATACGCCTTCTCACGGTGCAAGCGCAACGCCAGCGGAAAGCCATAGACTGCATAGGTGATCAGTTCGCGATTGGTGGCGTGGTGAAGAAGGCGAGGATTCACCGGTACTTTGAGGATCCGGATGTTCGGCGCAATCCGTTCTTCGGACGCCTTCTTGTCCGTCGCGGATGTCACCAGGTCGATTTCAAGGCTTTCCACCCCGCTCAAGCGCAAGAGGATGGCACGGTTCACGGTACCTGTTCCGCCCCCGAGGGGCGGGAACTCATTATTCAGCATCAGGATACGCATGCCGATTCCCGTATGTCACACGTCGTACCACGTATAGAGGACGCCGCTTTACTTCCTCGAAAATACGGCCGACGTACTCGCCGATGACCCCAATCGTGATGAGTTGCACACCGGACAAGAACAGCAGGGCGACCACCAGGGTGGCAAAGCCTGGGGGGTTCAATCCAACGACGAGTTTCTTTACGAAGTAGAAAGCGGCCAGGGTGAGCGACACGCACGAGATACATATCCCAAGTATGCTGATCAACCGTAGAGGCGCGAAGCTGAAAGAGATCAGCCCGTCAAGGGCGAGCGACATGAGCCGCGCCCAGCTGTAATGGCTGCGCCCGGCGTGACGGGCATCCCGCTCGTAGGGTAAGCCGATCTGGTTCAGTCCGACCCAGGCACGGATACCCCGCACGAACCGGTTGCGTTCGGGCATCGCAGTCAGCAGTTCCACGACCCGTCGATCCATCAGGCAGAAATCTCCGGAGTCAAGCGGGATATCGATGTTCGCTATAGAGCGCAACAGTCGGTAGAAGGATGCATAGGCGAGACGCTTGATTGCCCCTTCCTTCCGACGCGTGCGAACGGCATAAACCACGTCATGGCCTTCTTTCCAGCGCGCAAAGAATTCCGGGATCATTTCTGGAGGATCCTGGAGATCCGCGTCCATCACCACGATGCCTCTGCCGCGGGCGAAATCCAGGCCGGCGCTGATCGCGATCTGGTGCCCGAAGTTGCGCGCCAGTTCTACAACCTGCACCCGATGGTCTTGCCGGGCAAATTCGCGCATCTGGAGTACGCTTCGATCCCGGCTGCCATCGTCTACAAAGACGATCTCGTAGGAGCACCCCATCTTTTCGAGCACCGCGCTCAGTCGATCGTATAGTGGTATAAGGTTCTCTTCTTCGTTGTACACGGGGATCACGATGGAAAGCTCGGGCCGCTCGCTGTCTGTCCCGTCCCCACACAAGAGACACGCTAAGGAACGGCAGAAGCGGAGGGCGGCCGCGGGATCGTCGATCGGGATGCCTCGGAGATGCTCTCCGAACACTCGTGCGAGCTGATTCGCAGCACTCCCATCGTGCTTGGGGCAATCCATCGTTACCTCTCTTTCCGAACCTGCTTTTATTATACCACCTGCCTTGCGGTCCCTCAAAAGAGGTAGTTTAGCAATCCCCCTCTTGACTTTATAGCCCACGGCACGTATACTCGCTTCTGTCATCCAGCGGGTAATGAAAGGTTTCGGAAAGGGTGTTCCTTTTGTCGAGGTTCGAACCGGAGAACCCTGCCTCGTGGTAATCCCTTCTTGCAGCTGGCTCCCTCTGACCATTGTCGCCGGGTCTGCGATTCCGAAGGGGTTGCGATTTACCGCCATCTGACGCGGGAGCGTTAGGAATTCGCTTGGGAGTGCTGGTGCAAGTACTCGCAAAGGCGCCGGTGGGTTCAAACGGCGAACGTGAAGCCAGCGGAGCCAGGGTCCGCGCTGGTGGCTAAGTCCTGGAGGACAGTCGAGAGCAAGGAGTTACACTGTGAAACTCTCCTGGATCAAAGCCAGCAGGCTGCTGCTATGGGGCTTCTACCTTTTCTTGCTCGGCATCTGCATTATCCAGTGGGCCTTGTTCATCGTTCAGAGCCCGACGCGCTTTGAAACGATCGCCTGGGACTTCCTCAACCTTTATACGGGCGCGCACATCGTCGCCCACGGTCAGGGCGAGCATGTCTACAACGTGGATAACCAGATCCGGTACCAAGAGAGGCTCCTGGGAACACGCCAAGTCAGCAGTGGTGTGTTGCCCTTTCTCTATCCCCCGACAATACTGCCGTTGCTGCTGCCTTTGGGCCTGTTGCCTCTGGCAACCGGGTATTACGTCTGGCCGACGCTCAGCGTCGTCCTGCTCGCGGTGTACCTTTTCCTCCTGCATCGCTATCTGTGGGATGGGACGCGCTCCTGGGGTACTTACGTCTTGGCCGTGGCATCCTTTTTCCCCCTTTCTGTGCACCTGATGCAAGGACAGACAACGCTGCTGGTCCCGCTCGGCCTGACGGGGGCCTATGTCCTGTTTCTCCATGGACGGGAGTTCTGGGCCGGCCTGTCACTGGCCCTTTGCAGCGTGAAGCCGCCGCTGGCGATGCCGATCCTGTTGGTTGTGCTCGGCAAACGGCGCTGGGCTGCGCTGGCGGGATTCGGCGTAGGGGTCTGCCTGCTGCTCTTGCCGACCGTACCTCTGTTGGGCTTGTCTGGCTACGAGGAGTACATCGGGATCTCCCTTAGTAGCCTGGGCTGGCGAGGCCAGTACGGGATTTTCCCAACCGCTATGCACAACTGGCGGGCCTTCGCGCTCCGCTTGCTGGGCCCCGGCCTGGGCGCTGACCTTCTCCTGGCCGGCCTCGAACTCGTTTCCCTGGGGGCGCTGGCCTGCGCCTGGCGCGGCGCGTGGCGGCCGGCCGGCCCCCGTTTTCCTCTACAGTTCGCTGCGACGCTTGTGCTGACCACACTCATCAGCCCCCATCTGTACGTACACGACCTGGTGCTTTGGCTACTGGCCGGCGCGCTGATCGCCTACGCCTCTCCGGTGCTCCAAGAGCCCCGTAGCTCCTGGCTGTGGTACGGCCTCCTGCTGCTCGGCAGTGCCGTACCGCTATGGATCATGTTGGACCCCGGGCCGGGGGGTCCCCTAACCCTGCTGCCTGCCGTGGCCGCTGCGGGTGCCCTGGTGGCGCGCCTCAGTCGTCCTGCTGGCACGAGCCACCTGAAACCTCTCACTTTCACCTAGGCGACCGACTGCAATCCGTATGCGTCCCGCGGCTAGCCGAGCGGGCATTTCGACTTTGCAGCTTGCCGCAGGGGTCGCTACGTCCCATCTGGCAGTCCTTGTCCGCTCAAGTTGACACCCCCTACCGCCTGGGGTATCATAACCCTGACCAGCCCGAACAGGAAAGCGAGGATGCGTTTGACCGAAACAAAGCCCTCTTCAACCGCGCGTCGTCTTCTGCATCGCCTACCATGGCATCTGTTCCTCCTGGGTGGGATCGTCCTTCTGGGCTTCTTGCTCCGCAGCCTGACGCTTTCCCAGCAAAGCCTCTGGCTGGACGAGGTCTATACCGTGGTCGAGGCCGGCCGGCCGTTTTCGGATCTCTTCCGCGCCCTCTTCGACCCCCACCAGGGCTATCCTCTGTACATCCTTGCGATGCGCGTGTGGACCGCCCTCTTTGGTTCCCAAGAAGCCGCGCTGCGCTGGCCGTCGGCACTTGCAGGCACCGTGACGATCCCCCTCCTCTACCTGCTTGGCCGGGACCTGATCGGCCGCCGTGCCGGCTTGCTGGCCGCTGCCCTCCTGTCCCTTTCTCCGATCGCGGTCTGGTACGCCCAGGAGGCCAAGGCGTACGCAGTGGCACTTCTTTTCTCCCTGGCGACCTGGATCGCGATCCGGGAAGCCCTGGCGCGGCAAAACGTCTGGTTCTGGGCCGGCTTTGTCCTCCTGACCCTTCTTTCCCTTCTTACCCATCGTCTTATCGCGATCCTGTCCCTGGTGGGGCAAATGACTTTCCTCCTCCTGAGCGCACGTCAGGCGCGGCGTCGCATCCTCCTCGCGGCTGCCCTTGCCCTGACCCTGCTCGTGCTCTGGCTGGGGCTCGGGCAGGCCGGCGCCGCACGGCAGTTTTCTGCTCCCCGCGACCCATTGGTGGTCCTCGACGCCTTCAGCCAGCTCAGCCTCCGCATCAGCGCCCACGCGCCGCTTCCTGGGGAAGGGCCAGACCGACGGCCTTTTCTCCTTCCATTCGCCATCCTGGTCGTCTGCGGGGTGGCTGCCCTTGGCTCGAAAGGGCAAACGGAGCAGAGGCGTTTCTTCCTCGCTGCGCTCGTCGCCCCCGGCGCGGCCTTTTTCGCCTTTTACCTGATCCGTCCCCTCTACTATGCCCGCTACCTCCTCGGCTTGCTTCCGTCCTACCTCCTGCTTCTGGCGGTTGGGCTCGAAACCCTGTGGCTGTGGGGTGCCCGGCTCAGGCGTACCGGCGACCGGGCCCTCGGCCTCCTTGCGGCCGCGTTGGGCCTCGCTTCAGGCCTCCTGCTCCCGGCAATCTCCCTGCGCGAAGTCTGGGTGCACCATTTTTCCGGCCAGCCCCATAAGGAGCAGTTCCGCGAGGCCACCTCCTACCTCCAGGACCACGCGCACCCGGGCGACCTGATCGTCGTGCACCCGAACTATATCCTTCCCGCCGTCTCGTACTACGCCCAGCGCCGCCCCGATGTGCCGCTGGACCTCCGTACGATACGGGATCTGCTCACCGAAGGCTACTCCTTCCGCGACTTTGAAGCGGATATGGATCGGCTGACCACGGGACGCCGCCGGGCCTGGCTGCTTCTCGCCCCGTTCCACGAACAAACCGTCGATCCCCGCCGCTGGGTCTACGAGTGGTTCACGCTGAACCCCTTCCTCCGCTGCGACGAACAGCACTGGGTTGGACTCGACCTCTACGCGATTTCCTTTAACGCGGAACGCCGCGTGGGTTTCCCCGATCCTCAAGTCCCCTTGCAGGCCAGGTTCGGCGGGATGGTCTACCTGTTCGGGGTCGACCTCCAGCCATGGCGCACCCCTGTCCGACCGGGGGCCACGATACCGCTTACCCTCTACGTCGAAGGCCTGCAGCCGGACTTGCCGCGGCTGGAAACGGTCGTCCGGCTCGTGGACGAAGGCAACAATGTCCGCGCGCACGTCGCAGGCGAACCGCTGGGTGGGTTTCTGCCGACGTCGGTCTGGTTGCCCGGGGACGAATTCCTGGACTTTTACGAGCTCACGCTGCCCGGGGACCTTCCGCCGGGCCGCTATCGCATCCAGGTCGGCTACCGGCAGGTAGACGCGGCGGAAACGCCCCTTCTCCTTCCGGACGGTAGTCCCTGGTGCACGGTGGGCGATGTAGAACTCGCCGCAGGGGAGGGGAAGCCGTGACCCGAGAAGCGCGGCGCGACCTGGGGATCCTGCTCGCGCTCTCGCTTGCGGTGCGTCTAGGACTCCTCGCCGTCCTGCCTCGTGAACACCTCGTGAGCGATGAGCCGGAGTACCTGGCCGCAGCCTGGGGCCTTGCCCACGGCCGCGGTTTCTCCTTTTACGCCGAGTGGCCCTGGTTGCGTCCTCCTCTGTACCTGCTGTTCCTTTCGCCTTTCTTGCGCCTGTTCGGAGGCACAGAGGGGCCGCTTTCCCCACAGGCGTTGCTCGCGATCCGCTTCGCCCAGATCGCGCTCAGCCTGGCAATTCCTGCTCTGCTCTACGCTCTCGGGTGCACCATGTGGAGCAACCGTGCAGGAAGGCTCGCCGCTTCCCTGGCCGCGCTCGCATTTCCGCTCGCTTCGTTGCCGCACCTCGTGCTCGCGGAGAACCTGTTCCTGCCTCTGTTCCTGGGGGTTGTCGCGGCTCTGGTCGGCTATGTGAGGGCGGGGACTCCTCGCACAAGCCTTCGCTTCCTGCTCGTTGCGGGACTGTTTTCTGGCCTGGCCGTCCTCACCCGCGGCGTCGCGCTTGCCTTCTTGCCGCTGGTTTGTGCCTGGATGCTCCTGCAGTCCCGCGGCGACCTCGCGAAGCGACTGTTGTACACCGCGCTGTTCGCAGGCACGGTGCTCCTGGTGCTGCTCCCCTGGAGCATCTACACCTGGAAGGCCTTCGGCCGGCCGGTCCTGGTCGACACCACCGGCGGCTACAACTTCTGGCTGGGCACCCAGGGAGGCCAGTTCCGTAACGCCTACAAGGTGCACCAGACTCTGCTCGGGTTTCCCGATCCTCTCAGCCGGCAAGCCTATGCCTATCGGCAGGGGTGGGAAGCGATCAGCGCCGATCCGGCAGCATACCTTCGGAGCCGGGCAGTCGAACTGAGGCAGCTCCTGCGCATCAACTACGGCGCCGACGAGCGGCTCGTCGATGGCTTCTCTCTGGGCGCGGTATCGGTGGCCCACTTGATCGCGCTCTTTGCTCTGGAGGACCTGCTCTATCTCCTCCTCGTTCCCGTTGCTCTCGTGGGGCTTTGCCTTTCGCGTCGTGAACCGGGGCGCGGGCTCATCCTGCTATGGCTTGGCTTCTCCCTGTGCACCGGTGTGCTCTTTTTCGCCATCGGCCGCTTCCGCCTTTCGCTCTGGCCGTTTCTTGCGCTGTACGCCGGGGGGATCACAGCACGGCCCTGGAGCGCTCTGCGCCGGCCTGCGCTCTTTGCACGCCTGGGCATCGCTCTCCTGCTGACCGTGGCCTTCTGGAAGGTCGCGATCCCCTCGTGCCTCGGCCCTTACCCGGCTTCCCTTGGCGCGACACGCCTCGCGCTCCGGAGCCGCGCCGTAGCACGCTACCTGGCCCGCGCCGAGCACGCGCTCACCCGCGGCGATCTACAGGCTGCCCGGGAAGCCCTGGCCCCTGCCCTGGAGTATCGACCGGACGGCGTGCAACCTCTCGCTGCGGCGCGGGTCGTGGAGGCCCAATGGCTGCGGGCCTCGGGAGAGCTCGACGCCGCGCTCGCTGTGCTCGAGGGGAGCGATTGGCCTCAGGCAGCGTTGCTCCGCGGGGATCTGCTCCGCGCCCAGGGTGACCTTGCGGGAGCGCGGGCGGAATTTTCCCACCGGCGGGTCGTCGAGCGTAACCCGGTCGACTGGGCCTACACACACCTCGAGCCTCCGCCCACAGCCACAATCGACCTTGGCGGCGGGCTCGACTGGGGACTGATCCAGGGCTTCTACCGTGCGGAGCGGGACGGCGAACGGACCTTCCGCTGGAGCAAAGGGGAAGCCGCGCTGCGTTTTCCGGGCGTAGGAAGCGGGAGGCCCCTCGAGTTGCACCTGCGCTACTGGGCGTGGCGGCCGGCCGGCGAGGCAGCGCCCGAGGTGGCAGTGCTGGTAGGTGGGAAAGAGATCGCCCGCTTCGTAGCGCGTACCGACGGCTGGTCGGAAGTCACCCTTCCTCTGCCGCCGTTTCCGCCCGGTAGCGATGCTGTCGTCCAGCTGCGGTGCACGCTTTTTCTCCCCGGCCCGCAGGACCTCCTGAACACGGGGGAACTGCGGGTCCTGGGGTTGATGCTGGATTCCGCGGAAGTGCGCGGGGAATAGGGTGCCATGGAACGGGCACGTTGGAGTCGGTGGTCCGTCGCCTGGATTGCGGGAGCCGTCCTGCTGGCGCTCCTGCTGCGCCTGCTTGCGCTTTCGTGGCACTGGCTCTATCCGCTCAGCGGGGACGAAGCCGCCTTTTTCGAACAGGCGCGCACTTTTGTCCAGGGCAAAGGGTATCACGATCTCGAACTGATGCGCGGTCCCCTCTATCCGCTCTTTCTTGCGGTCGTCTTCCGCATCTTCGGGGCCGAGGTGACCGCTGCACGCATCGCGCAACTCCTCCTCAGCGTGGGTACGGTTCCTCTCCTTTATCTCTGGGTGCGGCTCCGCCACGGAGAGCGCGCGGGAAGGATCGCCGCTCTGCTCGGGGCCCTGTTCTTCCCGTTTGCGCTCCAGCCCACCCTCCTCCTCACCGAGACGCTGTTCCTCTTCTTGCTTGCCCTGGCGATGGTCACGCTCGAGTACGGATGCCTGCGGCCCGACCGGAAGCTCGCTTTCCTGAGCGGCGTGCTGTTCGGCCTGGTGGCGCTGACGCGCTCTACCGGTCTCCCGTGGGTAGTGCTCGCAGCGGTAGGCCTGGGCTGGTACGGTAGCCGAGGGGGCGATCATCGGAAACGGTCCAAAGGATGGTTCCTGGCAGGTCTTGTGCTGGCCGGGGCGGGGCTTGTCATCCTGCCCTGGACGGTGCGGAACGTCCTGACCTACCGCGCCTTCATCCTCATCGATACCACCGGCGCGACGAACCTGTGGCTGGATAACGACCCGGAGCTGGGCCGCGATCGCGTAAAGGCGGAACTGCTGCGCTACCCGGAAGGCGAGCGGCAGGGGCTCTCGCTGCGCCGTGGTCTGGAGGCGATCCGAAGGCACCCGGAGTGGTTTGCGGCCAAATGCTGGCGCGAGCTCCGCGCCTTTTTCGCCCTGGAGTATTTCGACGATTTCTTGCGGCGGCCGGCCATCTGGTATCCCCCGGGCGAGGTCTGGGCGCGGGTGCTGCTCGGGGACGGGCTATACCTTCTCCTCGTCGGTGCCGGGCTCGTAGGGACGGTGTGGCAGCGGCCCCGGACCTACTTGCTCGACATCGCCTGGCTGCTGTATGTGCCGGCAACCACCACCCTTTTCCACGTCGAGCTTCGCTACCGCCTGCCCTTTCTTCTGCTGCTTCTGCCGTACGCGGCAGGTGTGCTCGCCGACCCTCGCGGACTTGGCCGGTTGTCCACGCGGGCGGTTGCGGCGTTCTTCCTGCTGGCGGGCTTTATGGCTCTGCTTCTTGCGCACGCCAACTATCCACGGCTGAGCTACCAGGTCGCCGCCAAGCGGCTGCAGGTGGCGCTTGGCCAGCAGGCCCTGCAAAGAGGAGATCTTGCGCGGGCTGCTGAACGGGCACGCGCGGCACTGCGGGTCTACCCCGAATCGGCCGAAGCCCGGGTACTTCTTGGGGAAGTGTTCCGTGCCCAGGGGGACACTGACGCCGCTCTGGAGGTACTCCGCGAAGCGATCCGCTACCGGTCGGGCCATCCCCGCCCTCACCTCTTGCTCGGGGACATCCTCCGGGAGACGGACCCCGTGCAGGCGGCCCGGGAATTGGCCTACGAAGCGGATTCGCTCGAGGACCTGCAGCGCTGGGCATGGTACCATTTCGCCTCTCAGGCGCCGTCAGCGCTCGACCTGGGAAGCTCTCTGGAGTTAGGAAACGTGCGCGGATGGTATCTGCCGGAGCGCACAAGCGACGGCACGACCTTCCGCTGGAGCGCCTGGCGTGTGTACTTCCGGCTACGGGTGCCCAGAACCGGCCCGGCGCAGCTCGAAATACGGATGTCCGCCGGCCGGCCCGAGGGCGTGCCTCTGCCCCGGGTGAGGCTGTGGCAGGGGAGCATCTGCCTGGGTACGTTCGTCGTGGCAAACGGGTGGCACACCTACACGTTGCCCCTGGGAGAGCTGCAGGAGGGCACGATCGTAGTGCTCGAGATGCACAGCCAAACCTATCGCCCGCACCGCTTCGACCGTCACCTGCCCGACAACCGGGCGGTAGGGGTAATGGTCGACTGGATCCATCTCGTGTCGTCCCGCTGAAGCGTCGCGCAGGAGGCCCGGATGAAGTTCCGGAGCACGGGCGAGTGGCACGAATGGTTCTTGACGCAGGCCTCGTGGACACGCCCCACGCGCCTCTGGCTCTTCCGGCAGGCCCGTCTGGCCGGGGCGTCCGCGGTGCTCGAGGTGGGCTGCGGCACGGGGGCGGTGACCGCCGAGGTAGCAGGTATGATGCGCGCTTCCCTCGTCGGGCTGGACATCGATGCGGATATGCTTGCCTTCGCGCGCCGGCGAAATCCGGACGTCCTGTGGGTGCAGGGAGACGCGCATGCGCTTCCGTTCCGCGATGCGTCGTTCGACGTGGTCTTCTGCCATTTCCTCCTGTTGTGGGTGCGCGTGCCGGCACAGGTGGTTGCCGAAATGGCCCGCGTCGTGCGGCCTGGAGGATGCGTGCTCGCGTGCGCCGAGCCGGACTATGGCGGACGGATCGATTATCCGCCCGAACTGGCACGCCTCGGTCGACTTCAGGCACAGGCGCTGCGGGAGCAGGGAGCCGACCCCGAGGTCGGCCGCCGGCTCGGGGCATATTTCGCGGCCGCAGGCCTGCGAGCGACGGTAGGCATCATGGGCGGGAACTGGACGGTCCCGGCAGAGCCGGATGCAGCGTTTGCCGCAGAATGGCGCGTCCGCCAGGAAGACCTGCGTGGCCACCTCCCGCATGACGAGCTCCAGCGGCTAGAAAGGATCGATGCAGAGGCCATACGATCGGGCCAGCGGGTGCTCTTTGTCCCGACCTTCTACGCTCTGGGCTGGAAGCCCGGCAGGAGCGGATGATGGCACAAGTGGCGCTGCTCATCATCGACATGCAGAACGACTTCGTCGACCCACGAGGGAAGCTGTTCGTCGCCGGGGCACCGGAGACGGTCCCGCGGCTTGCCGAGGTGCTGGAAGCGTTCCGCGCCGCGAACCGGCCGGTGGTTTTTGTGGTACGGGAGCACCAGCCCGACGGGGCGGATGTAGAATCGGTGCGCAGAGAGGCGTTCTCGAGGCTCGGGGGATTTTGCCTTCCGGGAAGCTGGGGCGCGCAAATCGTGCCTGCGCTTGCACCTCGCCCGGGAGAGCCGGTCGTGCGCAAGCGGGCGTGGAGCGCCTTCTTCGGGACGGAGCTCGACCGGTTGCTCCGCCGCGCCGGCGTGGACACGCTCGTGATCGGCGGGACACAGACGCCCAACTGCGTCCGTGCGACCGTCTACGATGCCACCGTCTACGGTTACCGGGTGATCCTTCTTGCAGACGGGACCTCTTCGCCCACCCCGGAGCGCCAGCAGGCGAACCTCCTGGATCTGGCCGAATTGGGGATAGAGATGGCGGACTGTGCTTCGGTCGCAAGCAGGCTGCAAGCTGACGCTGTGCAGTCGCCCCCGAAGCCTTCGTTGCGTGCACCTGCGAAGCCGGAGCGCGAGGCGTTCACCCGCGCGGTGCTGGATACCGTGCGACAGGGAGACTTGAGGTTAGAGGGGGCGTTGCAGTTGCCGGTCGTCTCCTGGTGGGCGCGACGCATCCTGCATGACCTCTTCCACCGCCGCGCAGAACCGTTCTGGTTCGAGCTGGACGGCCGCCCGGCCGGGGTGCTCGTGTACCGCCGGGTTCGGGATGCGCTGCGCATTGAGGCGCTCGGGGTTTTCCCCGAGGCACGCCGCCAGGGTTGGGGCCTGTGGCTGCTGGAGCAGGCCGAGGAAGAGGCGCGCCGGCGCGGCGTGGCGCGCCTGGAACTCCAGGTTTCGAGCGGGAACCTCGCCGCCTTCGCGCTCTACCTGCGGGCCGGTTTCCGGCCCCGGCCGCGGCGGTGGACGGAGCTGTGGCTCGAGCGTACGGTCCCTTCCGGAGCCAAAGCGCGTCTGCCGTCCGGCGCAGACGGTACGAACGGAGGCCGATCCTAGGGGTATTCCGAGGGAGCGACCTGGAAAATCGCGCGTGCTGCAGCCAGGTCGCGCATCATCTGTTCCGTCAGGGCTTCCGAGCTGGGGAAGGTCCGGTCTGGGCGTATCCGCCGGACAAAGTCGGCGCGCAGTTCGTACCCCAGCAGGTCGCCGTCGAAATCGAGCAGGTGCACTTCCACCACGCGCTCGCCAGCGCCGAAGGTCGGCCGGCGCCCGACGTAGGCAAGGCCCGCGTGCAGCTCGGGATGGGAGGCGACAGCGGGAAGACGCACCCGCACCGCATAAACTCCATCCCCAGGCAGGAGCTGGCGAGGGTGGAGGTGGAGGTTGGCGGTGGGGAAGCCCAGAAGACGCCCGCGGCCTGCCCCCGCGACAACTTCTCCGCGCAAGGAAAAGGGCCGGCCGAGCCACCGGCTGACCTCTTCCACGCGACCGGCCTGAACGAGCTCCCGGATGCGCGTACTGCTGACCGGCCGGCCGTCCACGCATACCGGCGGCACAGCATAGACCGAGAACCCCCACCGTTGTCCGAGTGCCTGCAAGCGCGCCAGGTCACCCTCTCGCCCCCTTCCCAACACGAAGCCCGATCCGACGTGCAGTTCGCGGATGGGAACGCAGGCCACGAGCTGGGCAACGAATGCTTCGGCGGGCGTTGCCGCCAGCTCCGGGGTGAACCGCAGGATGATCAGGAGGTCCACGCCCAGCTCGGAGATGCGCGCGATGCGTTCTTCCAGGGAGCAGATGTACTCCCAGGGGAGATCGGGCGCCACGATGGAGCGCGGGTGGGGATGGAAGGTAATGGCGACGGCACGCAACCCCAGTGCCTGGGCCCTTTCCACAACCCCCCGCATGAGCACCTGGTGCCCCAGATGCACGCCGTCAAACACTCCGATGGTGCCTACGGCACCGGGTATCTCGATCCGTGTCCACCCCTGGATGACCTCCATCGCTGCAACCCCACTTCCTCAGGGCCGAAGGACAAGGAACGGATGCCATCGGCGCCCCCCGGTGTCGCGCCGCAGGAGGGCAACGAGCGTCCCATTGCTCTGGCAGGCCCGCGCGTGCTGTGCATGAGAAGGTACCGCATCCGCGGGCAATTCGAGCGCACGGCCGTCGAGCAGCGCGCGCACCGCGCTTTCGTGGAGCACCACCGCCGGCCAGTGGCGCACAGGCAGGTCGATCGGCAGGAGGACTTCCACAAGGGCTCCCCGTGCGATAAGTGCCTCAAGCTGCTCAGCCGAGACTGCCTCATCCACTGTCATCGGCCCCACGCGGAGCCGGATCAATGCGGCCAGATAGGCGCCGCACCCCAACCGTTCGCCCAGGTCGTGCGCGAGGGAGCGGACGTACGTGCCGCTGCCGCACTGAATCTCCACCGTCAGGCGTGGCGGCTCCCAGGCAAGCAGCCGCAGTCGGTAGATCTGCACACGGCGAGGCTGCAGCGTTACCACTTCGCCCCGGCGTGCCCGTTCGTAGAGCCGACGTCCGCCCTGACGGACCGCGGAGAAGGGGGGAGGAACCTGCTCGATCGTCCCTTCAAAGGTTGCCAGAACCTGCTCCAGGGTGTGCCGCTCGAGCGGTGGGACGGGATGCTGCGCGGTGATTTCCCCTTCCGCGTCGTAGGTTGTGGTGCTGGTACCGAGGACGATTTCGGCCCGGTAGGCCTTGTCGGCTTCCTGGAAGAACGGGAGCAGCCGGGTGGCACGGCCGATACCGATCGGGAGCACCCCTTCGGCGAGCGGATCGAGGGTGCCACCGTGGCCCACGCGCGGGCCGCGAAGGGCTCGTCGGATGCGCATCACCAGGTCATGGGAAGTCGGACCGGAAGGCTTATATAGGTTGAGAAAGCCCTCCATCGGTTACCCCTCTTCGGAGGGCTTGCGCTCCTCCTCGATCTGACGGAGCAGATCACGGATCCGCTGGCCGCGCTCGATGGAGCGGTCGCGTACAAAGTGGAGCTCCGGGACGACACGGAGGGTCAGCCGCTGCGCCAGTTCGTGGCGGAGGAAACCGCTCGCCCGCTCCAGGGCCTGATGGGACTCCTGGACGGCCTGTTCGTCGCCCAGGACGCTGAAGTAGACGCGCGCCGCCCGCAGGTCCGGGCTGACCTCCACATCGGTCAGGGTGACGAACCCGATCCCCGGGTCCTTGATCTCCCGCTGCAGGAGGAGGCTCAGTTCCTGCAGGATCAGACTGGCTACCTGAACCGTGCGTCGCGAAGGCATCGCTGCCCCATCCATGATCCCGCTCGTGGGCTGTTATCCGGCCGCCGGTACCTCTTCCACGTGGAAGAACTCCAACACATCCCCTACTTGGATGTCGTTGAACTCGCTCAAAGTCGCGCCGCATTCGTAGCCGGCTGCCACCTCGCGTACGTCGTCCTTGAACCGCTTGAGCGAGGCCAGGGGGCCTTCGTGGATCACGACCCCGCCCCGCAGGACGCGGGCCCGGTCGTTGCGGAGCGCCTTGCCCTCGGTCACGTAGAGGCCGGCCGCCACGATCTTGCCCGGCAGGTGGAAAATCTGGCGCACCTCTGCGTAGCCGTCCACGACCTCGCGCATCTTGGGGGCGAGCATGCCCTGCATGGCCTTTTTCACATCGTCCACGAGTTCGTAGATGATGTTGTAGAAGCGGATATCTACCCCTTCGCGCTCCGCGGCGCGCCGGGCAGCTGGATCGGGCCGCGCGTTAAAGCCGATGATGATCGCACGGGAGGCCACGGCCAGCATCACATCCGACTCGGTGATCGCTCCCGTCGCCTTGTGCAGGATGTTGACCTTGACCTCTCCGCCGTCCTCGTTCAGCTTGTTCAGCGCATGTTCGATCGCCCCGATGGAGCCCTGGACATCGGCCTTCAGGATGATGTTCAGTTCTTTGATCTCGCCCTCGCGGATCTGGTTGAACAGGTCGTCCAGCGACACGGCCCGCTGGGCACGGATCCGCTCGGCCTCCCGCTGTCGCTGTCGGGCGAGGGCGATCTCGCGCGCGGTGCGCTCGTCCGGAACCACTTGGAGGGTATCGCCCGCGTTTGGCACGTCGTTCAACCCCATGATGACCACCGGCATCGCCGGATCGGCCTTTTTCACCCGACGGCCGGTGTCCGTCATCATGGCGCGCACTTTGCCGTAGGTTTCCCCGACCACCACGGTATCCTTGAGCCGGAGTGTCCCCTCCCGCACGAGGACCGTCGCGATCGGCCCGCGGGCTCGGTCGAGCTCCGCCTCGATGATCGTGCCCACAGCGGGTTTGTTCGGGTTTGCCTTCAGTTCCTGTAGTTCGGCCACAAGGAGGATCATGTCCAGCAGGTCCTCGATGTGCCATTTCATCTTGGCCGAGACTTCCACACACGGTGCATCCCCGCCGTACTCTTCCACGATCACGCCGGCCTCGGCCAGCTGCTGCTTGACCAACGCCGGATTGGCCTCCGGCTTGTCGATCTTGTTGATCGCGACGATGATCGGCACACGCGCCGCCTTGACGTGGGAAATCGCCTCCAGTGTCTGGGGCTTGACCCCATCGTCGGCAGCGACGACGAGCACCACGATGTCGGTGACCTGGGCTCCCCGGGCGCGCATCGCCGTGAACGCCTCGTGGCCCGGGGTATCGAGGAAGGTGATGCGCTTGCCGCGTACCTCGATCTGGTAGGCGCCGATGTGCTGGGTAATGCCGCCAACCTCCCCTTCGGCGACGTTCGTCTGGCGGATGGCGTCGAGCAGCTTCGTCTTGCCATGGTCGACGTGGCCCATGATCGTCACTACCGGCGGGCGCGGAACGGCTTCCAGATCTTCCGCGGGCGCGGGAGCAGCCTTTTCCTCTTCGGCCTGCGGGGGAACAGCTTCCACGGTCTCGAATCCGAGGTCCGAGGCCACGATCGCCGCCGTGTCGTAGTCGATCTGCTGGTTGATGTTGGCCATGATGCCGCTCTTCATGAGCGTCTTGATCACATCGACGGCGCTGACCCCAAGGCGTTCGCTCAACTCTTTGACGGTAAGCAGAGAAGGCAGCTCCACCGGCCTGGCCGGGGGACGCCGCACGGTGCTGGAGAGGGTACCGGCTGGCCGGGCGCGCACCACCGGGCGAGCCTCGCCGCGAGCAGGACGCACTACGCGGGGCTTGTCAGCGTCTTCCTCTTCCCAGAGATCTTCTTCCCGAAGCGGTGGTCGTTTCTTCTTGGGCATTCTTCCTCCTCAGGACCTGTGCTCCGCAGGGACCGCGGACATTCCTTCACCGTCCTGGGTCTGAACCCTATCCGGGTCGTATTCAGGCAGGCCAGATCCCGAAACCCTGGCCTGCTCCTTCAGGCTCTGGGCATAAGAACGCAATCTCTCGATCTCTTCCGGGGTCAGCACGACGCGCAACGCCCGGTTCAGGACCTTCCGTTTCAGCGCATTTTCCCAGCAAGCCGGATCGGGACAAAGGTAAGCTCCCCGTCCGGGTCGGCGGCCGGTCGGGTCTACCTCGACCTGCCCATCGACGGTGCGCACGATACGGATCAGGCCGCGTTTGGCCTGCTTCCTGCGGCAGGCCGTACAGGTGCGCTCCGGTATATGGCGCGGCCGGCCCTTAGGCTTGCCCATGCTTCCCCTCCACGCGCCAGAGATACTCCGGGCGCTCTCCTGCCCGGTGCACCTTGACCTCCTGCTTCATCCATTCCAGGGTTGGGGCCCGTCACCGATCTACCGCAAAGGCAACGTTGTCCCCGGTCCCCCTTACGTCTCGGAGGGCCTGGAAGGCGCCTCCGGCTCGAAGGTAGAGGCAGACCGCCGGGTCGGCGCCTGGGGAGCAGTCGCTTTTTCCCCGCCCCGGTGGAAGGAGCTCACCAACTGTTCGCCGTCGTACACATATACCCCTTGCGAGGTCGCACGCACGGTCACCGTGCGGTTGCGGTAAGCTTCCGGAAGTGGTCCGTACGCCACTTTCTGGTAGATCACCATGCCGTCGGACCGCACGCGCCGCGTCTCTTCCGCCGCCGAAGCGAGTTCCGGGTCGTGCACCAGCACGGCCTGTTCCACGGTCTGCCCTTCGGCTGTCTCCACGGTTTCCCCTTCTTCGAGCAGCGTGGAAAGGCTCTTGATGTCGATGCGCCACCCGGTCAGCCGCGCCGCCAGGCGGGCGTTCTGCCCCTCTTTGCCAATGGCGAGTGAGAGCGCTTTGTCCGGCACCACAACGGTGGCCGTATGGCTTTCCTCGTCCAGCTGCACCTCCACCACTGTGGCAGGCGACAGAGCGTTGGCGATAAAGACCGTCGGGTCGGCGCTCCAGGGCACCACGTCGATCTTTTCTCCGTTCAGGGCGTTCACGACGTTCTGGATCCGCACTCCCCGCTGTCCGACGCAAGAGCCGACCGGATCCACCCCGGGTTGCGTGGCTCGCACCGCGACCTTGGTGCGCACGCCGGGTTCGCGAGCCAGGGCAACGATCTCGACCGCCCCCCGCAGCACTTCGGGGACTTCCATCTCGAAGAGCCGCTCCACAAGCTTTGGGTGGGAACGGGAGACGACGATCTGTGGACCGCGCTTGTCGTCCCGGACTTCGGTCACGTACACTTTCAGGTGCTGCCCGATGCGGTAGTGTTCGCTGGCGATCTGCTCGCGGGCAGGCATAAAGAGCTCCGCCCGGTCGGCGGTCAGGTAAATCCCCTGCGGGGTGATCCGCCGTACCACACCGGTGACCATTTCCCCCACGCGGCCCGCGAACTCCCCCACGACTTTGTTGCGTTCCGCTTCGCGGATCTGCTGCAGGAACACCTGGCGCGCCGTCTGAGCAGCGATACGTCCAAAGTCACGGGGTGTTGCTTCGATGCTGATCGCCTGGCCCACGGTCACATTGGGCACCAGTCGGCGAGCTTCCGCGAGCGAGATCTCCTCGCGCGGGTCGGTCACCTGTTCGACCACCCGCTTTTCGGCGAACACCTTGGCCTCGCCTGTGGCGAGGTCGATCCGCACACTGACGTTTTGTGCCGCTCCGAAACGGCGCTTGTACGCCGAGATGAGCGCCTGTTCGACTTTGTCCAGGATCTCCTCGGGCGAAATGCCCCGCTCCGAAGAGATCTGTGCCACTGCTGCGTAGAACTCGCTCTTCATCCTATCACCTCGTCGCCCGTCCCCAAAGGAGCGATTCGACGTCCGTTTTACCTAACCTTCCTGGTCTTGCCGGGGCCGGACAAAAGAAAAGTGGGGCAACCCCACTTTCGAACGGCTGTTGCCCATAGTATAGCACGTTTAGCGACGTTTTGCAAACACTCGCGCCGCTCAGTCCTGGGGGTTCCTTTCCAGGTCCTGGAATGCGCGGTAGAGTTTCTCGTACGTCTCGTCGAGCCATTCGGGGATCAACTTGGTACCACAGATCAGCGGCATAAAGTTCGTGTCGCCCTGCCACCGGGGGACAACGTGGAGATGCACGTGATCGGCGATACCGGCTCCGGCCACTCGGCCCAGGTTCATACCGATATTGAAGCCGTGCGGCGAAAGCGCGCGCCGGAGCGCCCGGATGCTCTTCTGCGTGAGGTGGATCATTTCCGCAGCCGTTTCCGGGGGAAGGTCTTCCAGAGTTGCGATGTGCGCGTAGGGGGCGATCATCAGATGGCCGTTGTTGTAGGGGTACAGGTTCAGGAGCACGTAGCACTGCTCCCCGCGGTACACGATCAGGTTATCGCGGTCTTTGTCCTCGCCCGGTTTCTCGCACAGGATGCAGCCGCGCTCGTGCGGACCGGCGATGTAAGCCATGCGCCAGGGGGTAAACATCCGTTCCATTTCCACCTCGCGGGAGATGTACGATGCCGGCAACTTCTTGCCTCAAAGGATACCACAGAGGTCTGCGTTCTGCAAGCGAGTTGTGAAACCATAGCCCCCGCTGGCCCAGATCGGAAGCCCATGGTACCCAGCCCCCTTCGAAAATCGCTGTGTTCGCCTCGCCACCATGGGACAGTTCGTTGGAAACCGGAGCTCCGGTTGTGAAACCGTGGCGGGTATGGTAGAATCGTACACGACACTGTAGGGATAGGTGAGGAAGCGATGGAGTACAAGGACTATTATCAGATCCTCGGTGTACCGCGGGATGCGAGCGAGGCGGATATCAAAAAGGCCTACCGGCGACTCGCGCGCAAATACCACCCGGATATGAACCCGGGGGACAAAGCGGCGGAAGAGCGCTTCAAAGAGATCAACGAGGCCTACGAGGTGTTGAGCGACCCTGAGAAGCGCCGCCGTTACGACGAACTGGGCAGCCGATGGAAGGAGTTCGAGCAGTGGCAGCGGGCCGGTGGGGACGCGGCCTCGTGGCCCTTCGGCTGGGCGCCTGGCGGTGCCTGGGCCGGCCAGCCGGGGGGAGGGTTTCAGTACCGTACTGTGACGCCCGAAGAACTGCAGGAGATCTTCGGCGAAAGCCCCTTCTCGGACTTTTTCTCCTTTTTCTTCGGGGGGATGCCCACAGGGGCACGCACGCGCCGGACGACCGCCCGGCGCGCCGCACGCGCGCCCAGCCTGGAGCAGCCGGTGGAGATCACGCTCGAAGAGGCCTACCGCGGCACACAGCGCGTGATCCAGTTGCAGGAGGCCGACGGACGTGTGCGCCGGCTCGAGGTCAAGATCCCGCCCGGTGTGGACAACGGTTCGCGGGTGCATATCGCGGCCGGCGATGGAGGCGCAGACCTTTACTTGGTCATCCACATCAGCCCTCACCCGCACTTCGAGCGTAAAGGGGACGACCTGTACCTTCAGCTCCCCCTCGACCTCTATACAGCGATCCTCGGGGGGGAGGTCGACGTTCCCACGCTCAAGGGGACCCGCCTGCGGCTCCGTATCCCTCCGGAGACGCAGAACGGCCGGACCTTCGTGTTGCGCGGACAGGGTATGCCCAAGCTCAAGGCTCCGGGCCAGTACGGCGACCTGTACGCGACGGTATCCGTGCGGCTGCCTTGCGACCTTTCCCCGGAAGAACGACAACTCTTCCAGCGGTTAGCCGAGCTGCGCCGCACACGTTCTTAGGCGCTTCCCGCCTGCCGCCAGAAGACGAGCGCTGTGGCATAGGCCAGTGCCAGAAGCTCCAGCGCAAGCGGGGCGTGCACTGTGATAGAAGGGGGACGAAAGAGCGAGGCCGGCCGGAGTTCCGCCAGATATCGGTCCGACTCGTCTCGAAGCACGAAGGAAAGGGACATCGGCGACAGGGCGCTCAGACAGTATGAGGCCCCGCCGTACTGCAACCGGTAACGCCGGATCCAGGGGTAGGGTTGTTCCACCCACGCGACGAGCTGTGGCCCGCACTTCCAGTGCAGCACAAGCCGAAACAGCCGCTTGCGCAGGGTACGGTAGCGATACCCTTGCGGGGAGGAGAAGCGTACCCCAGCCGGCCAGCTCTGGGTAAAGCTCCCCAGGTAGATCTCGCCATCGTAGAGCGCGTGCTGGGCCCGCAAGAGTCCTCGCCGCTCGACACGCAGGCGGCGCGGGAAAGGCCCGCTCAGGATGCCCCCAGGGAGGGCGGGCTTCCGGGGGAACAGCACCGTGCCGCAGTAGGGGCATTCCTTCTCCCCCCAGCCCAGGTCCGCGCCGCAGGACGGACAGCGGGGAGAGCCGGATACGACCAAGGGAAAGCCCTCCTGGCGGTGCTTCGGGGCCGTGCAGGCTTTACCAGCCGCCCGTGGGTGCCCGCCCGGGATGAAGTCTCTGGTACTTGGCCTTCAGTTCGTCGATCGTTTCCGGGTGGTCCGGGTCCGGGACGCAGGCGTCTACCGGACAGACGGCGGCGCACTGCTGGGTGTCGAAAAAGCCCACACACTGCGTGCAGCGAGCGGGATCGATGACATAGATCGGATCCCCTTCGCTGATGCACTTGTTCGGGCACTCCGGTTCGCACGCGCCGCAGGCGATGCAGTCTTCCGTGATCTTGAAGGCCATCGTACACCTCCCGGGTATGCAAGCGATCCCGTACAAGTCCCATTATACCACAGCCAGCGGTCCTCACGCCAGCAAGGTGCCCACAACCCCGCGGCTTTCCTGTGTCGCAACAGGGGGCCGTAACGTGGGCCGATCCTCACCCGAAGCCTGCCTGCTACCGGCACCTTCGGGATCTCGTATCGAAGGATAACGGCACGCGCGGCGAGCCACGTATCGAAACCCGAAAGGCGGCCAGCGCATCCCCTGGGCCGCTCGGACGACCTCTTCACGGCGCGCTCGGGATGTCGATACCTCGACCTCCAGCCTTCTCCGTTGGAAAACAGGAAAGCCCCGCCCTCTAACGGCATGGGGCTCGCTCTCCGATGGCGCCTGAAAACCCGCACGGCTGGTGCAGGCTGCTTGGATCGAGTGACGCACCGGGGAAGCTACAGCGCGGCCTCACAGCCGGAAAAAGCCCCAACAGGATCAGCGGTACTCTGGCGACCTAGCCACGCGTTCGTGACGCTCGGCGGCCGCGCTCAAGGGACTGCCGAACCGAACACCTCACGGAGCAACCATATCCGGTTGCAGATGATGCCGTCGATTTTCAGTTCCACCATTCGCGCCGCGATCACCCGCGCCTCGTTGTTCCCGATCTGGTCCCGGATCGTGGTGAAAATACGAAGTCCACGTTCCCGGAACACAGCCACTGTAGCTTCGGTCAGCCGCTCGGGCCAGGTCAGGACAAAGTCCCCCGACTCCATACCCTCGCGCCAGCGGACGTGCATCTCGGGCGCAAGTTCTCGCAACGCTTCCAGCACCGGACGCTCGTCTGCGAACAACCACGCCTGCTCGGCAATGCCTCTTTCCCGCAGCACCTGCACCACCCGGGCCGGGAGCTCCGGGGAAGCCCCTTTCAGCTCGACAAAGAGATGGGCCCGGCCACGGACGAGGTCCGAAACTTCGCCCAGGGTCGGGATCCGCTGGCCAGCGAAGCGCCGATCCTTCCAGGCCCCGGCATCCAGACGCTGCAGTTCGGCCAAACTCATTTCGGCCACCGCCCCGTGGCCATCGGTCGTGCGATCGACCGTCTCGTCGTGGATGACGATCACCTCGCCGTCGGCGGATAGGTGCACATCGCATTCGAGGGCGTCTGCTCCCTGTTCGAGCGCGCGCTCAAAGGCTGCCAGGGTGTTCTCCGGCGCCTTGTCCGAAGCGCCCCGATGGGCGATTGCCCAGATCGCCACCGAGTCCTCCTTTCTGTCTCCCAGCGCCGATCAGTTCCTCAACGGTCCGCACGCCTTCTTTCTCCATCCAGGCGATCATCCCGTCCAACACGCGCAGCGGAGCCTGTGGATCGAGGAAACAGGCTGTCCCGATCTGGATCGCGGTCGCTCCCGCGAGCAGAAACTCGAGCGCATCGCGGGCGTTCATGATGCCCCCGACGCCTACGACCGGGACGTCCACCGCTCCGGCGACCTCGTAGACCATCGCCAGAGCAACAGGCCGGATGGCCGGCCCCGAGAGCCCGCCGATTGCCCTGGGGAGTACGGGACGTCGCGCCTCGACGTCTATCGCCATCCCGCGCAAGGTATTGATGAGCGTCAGGGCGTCCGCGCCTTCCTCGGCGACCGCGCGGGCCACCGCAACGATGTCCCCCACGTTCGGCGTCAGTTTCACCAGAAGCGGAAGCGAGGTCGCCCGCCGTACGGCGCGGGTCACTTCCGCTGCCGTCCTCGGGTCTGTGCCGAACGCCAGGCCTCCGGCGTCCACGTTCGGGCAGGAGATGTTCACTTCCAGTCCGGCGATTCCGGGGACCTCGTCCAGGCGACGCGCCAGTTCGGCATATTCTTCGACCGTCTCGCCGGCGATGTTCACCAGGACCGGCACGGCCCATTGCGCCCACACCGGCGCATACTCCACCACCACCTTCTCCACGCCCGGGTTCTGCAGCCCGATGGAGTTCAACAGGCCCGAGGGGGTCTCCACGAGCCGGGGAGGGGGATTGCCGGCCCGCGGGCGCAACGTCGTGCCCTTGGTGACGATTGCTCCCAGTCGCTGCACGTCCAGGAGGTGGGCGTACTCCAGGCCGTAGCCGAAACAGCCCGAAGCGACCATCACCGGATTACGCAGTCGGAGTTCTCGTGGACAGTGAGGCGCCAGGTCAACCTCTAGATCGGGCGTCAATCCTTCTTCCCCACGCCCAGGTCGGGCTTCTGTCAGCGGCATCATCCCGCACATTTGGCCCCATTATACAGGAGCGGGGCCAAATACGCAAGTTGCCTTTGGACGTGCGGACACGAGTTGGGACGGAAGCCTCTCTGCCCGGGCCTCGGCTCACTCCCGACCCCTTCCTCTACGCCGCTCGCCGTTCGGCGAAGAGGAGAGAGGGACTTTGCCCGCCCGGTCCCCGTGGCTTCTCTCCCGCCGCGCAGCAGGGGGCGAGAAGGGGTTCACGGCTTCACCCAAAGGGGGAAGGACGGGGCAATGACGCTTGTGTTCCTGCGTCAGGGCCTTAGCCCGGGGAGAGGTGGGAGAAAACCTCCAGGCATGCCTCGGCGAGGCGATCGACAAGTTCGTCGATCTGGGCCTCGGTGATGACAAAGGGCGGTGCGACCATGAAGTGGTCTCCACGGATCCCGTCCGCCCCTCCGTGGCCGGGATAGAGGATCAGTCCATGCTCGAACGCCCGGTCGCAGATCCGCTGTGCCACGTGGGCCTCGGGCGGGAACGGGGCACGGCTTTCCCGGTCGGCCACGAACTCGATTCCCCACATCATCCCCAGGCCACGCACCTGGCCCACGTGGGGGAGATCTTCCAATCTCTCCCGAAGGCGTGCGCCCAGATACGCCCCGCGGGAAGCCGCGGCCGCCACGAGATCGTGCTTTTCCAGGTAATCCAGCGTCGCCAGCGCGGCCGCCGCGCCGACCGCGTGGTGCGAGAAGGTCCCGCCGTGCTGAAAATCCCCGTGGGCCTCGATGACCGTACGGACATGCGCTTCCGCCACAGCGAGGATGGAAAGCGGGAAATACCCACCGGTAGCCCCTTTCCCCAGCGTCATCAGGTCGGGCTGGACTCCCCAGTGCTCGATGCCGAACCATTTTCCGGTGCGCCCGAAGCCGGTCATCACCTCGTCGGCGATCAAGAGCACCCCATAGCGGTCGCAGATCTCCCGGACGCGGGGCCAGTAGCCGGGCGGCGGCACGACTGCCCCCAGGGTGGCGCCGCTCACCGGTTCGGCAAGGAACGCCGCCACGCGCTCCGGCCCCTGGCGCAGGATTTCGGTCTCCAGCGCCTGGGCACACGCGAGGTCACACTCCGGGTGGGTGGTGTGGAACGGGCAGCGGTAACAGTAAGGGGGCGGGATGTGCGGCTGGTCGCGGAACAGGGGGGCGAAAAGCCGGCGCATAGAAGGCTTTCCCGTCACGGCGAGCGCCCCCAGGGTAGCCCCGTGGTACGATCCCCAGCGCGCGATCACGACCTCGCGCGAAACTTCCCCGCGGGCTACCTGCAGCTGGCGGGCGAACTTGATCGCCGCCTCGACCGCCTCCGAACCGCTCGTGAGGAAGTAGAAGCGCGGGCGGTCCATCGGCACGTGGGGTGCCAGCCGGGCGCTGTACGTTTCCAGGGCAGCGGTCGTAAAAAGGGTGCCATGGACATAGGCGACGGCCTGGGCCTGCTCGGCCATCGCGCGTGCGACCTCCTGGACGCCGTGCCCGATGTTCACACACACCGGCCCTCCGGAGCCATCGAGGTAGCGCCGGCCGGCCGCGTCCCACAGGTAGACGCCTTCGCCCCGGACCGCTGTTGGATGAGGGAAAGAAGCGCGCCGCAAGAAAACGTGCGATTCCAAGGGGACCGCCTCCTTCAGGAGAGCCGCTCGAGGGCGACCGCCATCCCGAGGCCGCCGCTCACGCACAGGGTCGCCAGCCCGATCGTCTTGTCGTGCGTGCGCAGCGCGTGGAGCAGGGTGACCAGGATCCGCGCGCCGGTGCAGCCGGTCGGATGCCCCAGGGCGACGGCGCCCCCGTGGACGTTGCGCCGCTCGACGTCCCAGTCGAGTTCCTTCTCCACTGCCAGCACCTGCGCAGCAAACGCTTCGTTGATCTCGATCCGCTCCAGGTCGGCGAGCGTGAGTCCGGTCTGGGAGAGCAGCTTCCGGGTAGCGGGGACCGGCCCCAGGCCCATTTCCCGGGGGTGCACGGCTGCGGAAGCGAACCCGAGCAGCCGGGCGAGCGGCCGCAGGCCCAGGGCGGAGGCTGTCTCGGCCGAAGCCAGCACCAGCGCCGCAGCCCCGTCCGTGATTCCGGAGGCGTTGCCCGCGGTGATCGTGCCGTCCGGGCGGAAAGCGGGCTTCAGGCGGGCGAGCTTCTCCAGGGTGGTGTCGGGCCGGGGCCGCTCGTCGCGCTCGACGCGCACCGTGCCTCCTTTCTCCCCGGGGGCATCTACAGGGACGACTTCCTCGGCAAAGGCGCCGCTTTCCCAGGCCGCCACGGCCTTGCGGTGGCTTTCGAGGGCAAAGCGGTCCTGTTCCTCACGGCTGATGCCGTACCGCTCGGCGAGGAGTTCCGCGGTCTCGCCCATCACCATCTCCGCAAGCGGGCAGAAGTATCCATCGCGGTACATCGCATCCACCAGGGTATCGTCTCCCAGCCGGTAGCCCCAGCGCGCCTTGAGCAGGAGGTAGGGGATCTGCGACATCTGTTCCACGCCGCCGGCCAGCACGATGCGGTTCTCCCCGGTGAGGATCGACTGCGCGGCGAGCGTGACCGCTTTCATTCCGCTGGCACAGGCCTTGTTCACCGTAAAGGCCGGCCGGTCGACGGGGATGCCGGTGTGCCAGGCCACCTGGCGGGCCACGTTCGGCCCGTTTCCTGCCTGGCGGGCACAGCCGATGATCACCTCGTCGACCTGATCGGGGGTGATCCCCGCGCGCTCGATCGCGGCCCGGGCGGCCACCGCCCCGAGGCGAGCAGCCGGGACATCCTTCAGGCCGCCCCCGAAGTTGCCGATCGGCGTCCGCACGGCCGAAAGGATCACGATCTCCTTCACGTCCATAGGACCTCCTATCTTGGCTAGCGACGGTAGATCCCCTGGGGATCGAGTTCCTCGCGCAGGATGCGCAGCTCCTCCGCCGTGGGGGGCTCGGTCTCTCGCAGGTCGGCAGCGACCCGCAGGTTCCAGCCGACCTCTCGGAGCACCGTTTCCAGCTCGACCCCGGGATGGAGGCGCTGCAGCACCATCTCTTTGCTTTCCGGGTCGAAGCCCAGGATGCACTTGTCGGTGACCACCAGGTGCGGTCCGGCCCCGGGCATACCCAGGGCGGCGCGGGAGGTTTTCCCGTCGAGGTAGCCAGGGGTGGTGACAAAGTCGAGCCGTTCCACGAAGCTCCGCCGGCTGAGCGGCATGATGACAAAAACCCGGCCGGCGTGGATGGCGATCTCGCAGGCACCGCCGCTCCCCGGCAGACGCACTTTGGGCCGGGCATAGTCCCCGATGACGGTCGTGTTCAGGTTGCCGAAACGGTCGATCTGGGCACCGCCCAGGAAGGCGACCTCCACGCGCCCGCCCTGCAGGAAGAGGCCGAAGAGGTCCGCCAGGGAACAGACGAGCGTGGCGCCGCTCACGAGCGTCGGGTCGCCGATGGAAAGGGGCAAGCGGGCCGGCCGGGCTTCATATACGCCGCTCTCGTAGAGGAGCTTCAAATCCGGCGCCACCGTGCGCAGCGCGAGGTTGCAAGCGATGTTCGGCTGCCCCACGCCGACCAGCACCGTGCGCACCCCCGCGAGGGCCCGGGCGGCGGATACGATCATCATCTCGGAAGGCGAGTACCCGTCCATGGCGTTCTCCTTGCTCGTGCCTCAGGCGTAACGCCCGTAGTTCACCGGGTGGGCGAAAGCCTCCCCCGGGCGGAGGCGTTCCCACAGCTCCGTCCCCATCTTGGCCACGTAGGCGGCCCGATCTGGAACCCCGTAGACCCATTCTTCCAACCAGGCGCGTGTCGTGGCCTCGTCCCTGCTGATCTCGTCCCAGCGCAGGTAGAAGGCGTTGTCCCGATCGTAATAGCCCTGTACATACGAGGGGTGTGCGCCGTACGGTTCGTGTACCACGGCGTCCACGATCAGCCCGGGGATGATCGTGCGGTTCGGATCGGAACGGATCACGTCCGGAGGCACGATCTCTTCCACCACGACGATCACGTGCCGCGCGGCAAACGCGGCTTCCTTCTGTACCCCGAGCAGCCCCCAAAGATGAGTGTTCCCATCGGGGTCAGCCCGCTGAGCGTGGACGATCGTCACGTCGGGGTTCAACGGCGGTACAACGGCTACCTCCCCGTCCCCGTACGGGCTCTGTACAGAACGAATGAACGGGTTGACGCGCGGCAGGTCGCTGCCCTGGTAGGAACGCAGCGGGAAGAAGGGCAAGCGGTAGGCACCCGCGGTGTAGCGGGCGACCATACCAAAGTGGGAGTACTCCTCCAGCTCCAGAGGAGCGGGGATGCCCTTTTCCACCGCGCGGCGGATCGCATGCAGGGAACCGACGCCCGGGTTGCCGATGTAGGAGCAGACGAGTTTTCGTGCACACCCGGCGGCTACCATCATATCGTAGACGAGGTCGGGGGTCATCCGGCAGAGGGTCAGCTCTTTCCGTCCCTGGCGGATGATCTCGTGGGCAGCCGCAAAGCAGATGCAGGCGGTAAAGCCTTCGATGGCCACAGTGTCGCCGTCGTGGACGAACGCCGCGATCGCTTCGCGCATGCTCATCTGTTTCATTCGGACCTCCTAGGACTGTTCCCCTGCGCCGCCCTGTTCTACTGCGGCGATCGCCTCTTCCAGGATTTGCAGGGCGACCTCCGCTTCTTTGTTGCTCAGGACGAGCGGCGGACTGAGGCGGATCGCCTGGTCGCCACATTCCAGAACGATGACACCGCGGCGGAAACACTCCCATGCCACGGCGGATGCCTGTGCAGGCGTGGCGAACTCCAGGCCGATCATCAGGCCCAGCCCGCGTACGTCCACCAGGATGGGGTGGCGGTCGGCGATCGCCCTTAGGCAGGTGAGCAGATCGGCCCCCAGCCGGGCCGCGTGCGCCATCAGCCCTTCTTCGAGCAGAGCGATCGTCTCCAGGGCGGCGGCGCAGGCTACGGGATTTCCGCCGTAGGTGCTCCCATGCGCGCCCCTGGGCCAGGTCATCAGCTCGGCCCGGGCGAGCATCGCAGCGACCGGCATGCCGGAAGCGATCCCTTTCGCCAGCGTGAGGATATCCGGAACCACGCTGAAGTGCTCGACCGCGAACATCCGGCCGGTGCGGCCCATGCCGCTCTGCACTTCGTCGGCGATCAGCAGGATGCCGTGGCGGTCACAGAGCCGGCGCAGCGCGGGTAACCAATCGGGCGGTGGGACGATGTAGCCGCCTTCGCCGAGGACCGGTTCCACGATGATCGCCGCGACGTCCTCCGCGGGCGCGACCCGGGTGAGAATCTGCTCCTCGATATAGGCAATGCAACAGAGTCCGCACTCTGGATACCGCAGGTGGAAGTGGCAGTGAAAGCAGTCGCCGTAAGGAACGTGGGTGACGTCGGGCAGGAGCGGGCCGAAGCTCTGGCGGTATTTTGCCTTGCTCGCTGTGAGGCTCACTGTGCCCAGGGTACGGCCGTGAAAGGCGCCCAGGAAAGCGATGAAGCGGTGTCGTCGGGTAGCATGGCGGGCCAGTTTGAGCGCGGCTTCGACCGCCTCCGCACCCGAGTTCGTCAGGAACGCGCGCCAGGGGCCGGGCCCGGGCGCCAGGGAGGTCAGCCGTGCGGCCAGATCGGCATAGGGGCGGTAGTAAAAGTCGGACCCGCAGATATGGATCAGACGGCCCGCCTGTTCCCGGATCGCCTGGACCACCCGGGGGTGGCAATGGCCGGTCGCGCACACGGCGATGCCGGCAGCGAGGTCCAGGAAGCGGTTGCCGTCGACGTCGGTCACCACGCACCCTTGTGCGTGGTCTACGACGAGCGGAAAGGCCCGCGGGAGCGAAGGAGAGGTCACCCGTTCGTCGGCCTCGATCAGCGCGCGTGCCTTCGGCCCGGGGATCTCGGTCACCAGGAGCGGCGCGGGGAGCGGGGGTGCTGGCCAGAGCGCTTGCTCTGCGGCGGTCGGTCTCTCGACGGCAATGGACACGGTCTTTCCTCCTTATCCACGAACCCGGACGTATCAGCGCGGATCGCTCGCGTCGATTTCGAGGGAGCCCTCGTCCTCCTCCACGGGAGAGGGGGACCAGCGGTAGCTGAGCTTGTAGCTGCGTGCGATCATCAGCGTCTCGGTGCTGCGCACGCCCGGGATGCTGTGGATCTGCTCGGTGATCAGCCGGCTCAGGTGGGGAAGGTCCCGACAAAACACCTCGATCACCAGATCCCAGGAACCCAGGGTCATCACAAGGTAGCTCACCTCGGGGAGCGCGGCGATCGCCCTGGCGACCGCGTCGATTCGCCCCGGCTCGGCGGATACCCCCACCAGCGCCGGGGCCTGGAACCCGAGGGCGTAGGGGTCCACGATCCCCACCGTGCGGATGATCCCCTGGGCGACAAGCTGCCTGTACCGGCTGCGGATCGTCGTCTCGGAGACGCCCGCTTCCCGGGCGATCTGGCGGAACGGTGTCCGGCCGTCCTGCTGCAGCGTCTGCAGGATGAGCCGATCCAGGTCGTCCATCGTACCTCCCCGGAGCGCAAACACCTGCGCGCCCAAAACGTTCCCTGGCTTCGGTTTGCGTCCTTTTGCGGGCATTTTACCATAGGATGCGCGTCTTTTCAACTCCTTTACGTCGATTTGCAAAGGGCCGTTTGACAGCCGTGCAGAGCTGTGGTAAGATGCACGGCGCGCCGGTGCGACCCCGCGCCGGCCAACGCGTTGCGAGGATCGATCGGTTTTGGACAAAGGAGGGTCACCGTGTCCGAAGAACTCTTCCGGGCTATGGCGCAGAGCATCGTGGACGGCGACATCGACGCGGCGCGAAAGCTCGCGCAGCAGGCGATCGAGCAGGGCATCGATCCCCTGGATGCGATCAACAAGGGGTTCGTGGTCGGGGTGAACTATGTAGGGGATCAGTTTGCCAAGGGCGAGATGTTCCTCCCGGACCTCGTGCTGGCCGGCGAGGCGATGAAGGCGGCGGTGGCCACGCTGGAGCCGGAAATGGCCCGTCGGGGCACGGAGCGGAAGACGCTCGGCAAAGTCGTACTGGGCACGGTCCAGGGGGACATCCATGAGATCGGCAAGACGCTGGTGGGGACGATGCTTGCCGCCAGCGGCTTCCAGGTCTACGACCTCGGCGTGGACGTCCCCGCAGAGCGGTTCGTCGCCAAGGCGCGCGAGGTCGATGCCGACATTGTCGGGTTGAGTGCACTCCTTACAACCACCATGCTCCGCCAGCGAGAGGTGATCCAGGCCCTGGAAGCGGCCGGCCTTCGCCCGAAGGTGAAGGTCATGGTCGGCGGCGCCCCGGTGACTGCATCCTGGGCCGAGGAGATCGGGGCGGAAGGGTTCAGCGAAGATGCCATTGGCGCGGTGGCGGTGGCCAGGCGACTGGTAGGGGCGTAAGCAGGGGCAAGTGCCGTCCCCAGGAGGAATCGGATGCCGGGACGGATCTGCTCCATCAGCGATCCGCGCCTCCGCCTGGAAGTGCTATCCCCGGAGGATGTGCAGCGCATCCATACCGCGACGCTCGATGTGATCGAAACGGTAGGGGTGCGGTTCCCCTCGTTGCGTGCGCTCGAGATCTGGGAAGCGCACGGCGCGCGCGTCGACCGCCAGACGATGATCGTGCGCGCGCCCGGGGCGCTCATCGAAGAGGCGTTGCGCCACGCGCCGCCTGTCTATACCCTGGCAGCACGCGATCCCACGTTGGACCTGCCGCTGGACGGTCACCACGTGTATGTGGGGACGGACGGGTGCGGGGTGGAGGTGATCGACCTGGAGACCGGCGTGCGGCGCCGTTCCTGCCTGCAGGATGTCGCGGATATCGCGCGCATCGCTGACTACCTGGACGAGGTAGCTTTTCACTGGGTGCCGGTTTCGGCGCAGGATTGCCCACCGGAGTCGCGCGGACTGCACGAGTTGCGGGCGATCTGGCGCCACTCGACCAAGCATGTGCAGACGGAAAGCATCTACTCCGCCCGGGAGGCGCAGGCCGCGGTGGAGATGGCCGCCGTGCTCGCCGGGGGGCGGGAAGCGCTTCGCGCGCGCCCCATCCTGTCCATTATGGAGTGCACGACCTCTCCCCTTGGGCACGACGGCGGAAGCCTGGAGGCAGCGCTCGTCGGAGCGGAGGCTGGACTGCCGGTCGGCTTCATGACGATGGCCTCCTGTGCCTCCACCGGGCCGGCCACGCTCGCGGGGAATCTGGTCGTGGGCAATGCCGAAGTGATCAGCGCGCTGGCGCTCATCCAGCTGGCCTTTCCGGGGGCACCGGTGTTCTACGCCGCGGCCCAGACGGCGATGGACCTGCGCACGGGGGCCTACACCGGTGGCGGTCCGGAGGATTTCCTCTTCGGTGCTGCAACCAACGCGCTGGCCGATTTCTACCACGTCCCCCTCTCCATGGGGTCCTTTGCCACGGGGGCCAAGGAACCGAACTGGCAGGCGGGCATCGAAAACAGCCTTTCCACCTTCATGGCCTCGGTGGTCGGGTCCGATATGCTGCTCGGTGTCGGGCTCCTGCACGGGAGCCGCATCTGGTCGTACGAGCAACTCCTGATGGACTGCGAGATCTGGAGCATCATCCGCCATATGATGTCCGGGATCGTGGTCAACGAGGAGACGCTTGCCCTGGGCGCGATCCGCGAGGTTGGGCCGGGGGGCAATTTCCTGAAGCATCGGCACACCAAGGAACATATGCGGGCCCTCTGGGTGCCTCGGCTGATGGACCGCCGACCCTACGAGGTGTGGGAAGAGCGCCGGGATGGCGCGCGCGAGTGGGCGCGTGCGCGGGCACAGGAGATCCTGGCCTCCTATCATCCCGAACCACTCGATCCACGGCTGGATGCCGAGCTGGGTCGGATCATCGCCGCAGTAGAAGAGGGAGCGAGGTGAGAGCGATGCCCGAGGCGACGCTGGACCTGGTGCTTGCGAACGCGCGGATCATCGACGGCTGCGGGAACCCCTGGTACTGGGGGGATGTAGGCATCCGGCGTGGCCGCATCGCGGCGATCGGGGCAGCGGGATCGCTGCGTGGGCAGCGGGTGATCGACCTGGACGGCCGCTACGTCGCCCCGGGCATCATCGATGTGCACACCCACTCGGACCTTTCCATCCTGATCAACCGCCGGGCGGAAAGCGTCGTGCGCCAGGGCGTGACGACCGAAGTCATCGGGAACTGTGGCATGTCGCCTGCACCGGTGGACGACGCGCACTTTGAGGAGATCCGTCGCTTCTGGGGGCGGCACGCGGACGGGCCGGGTGTCCACTGGCGATGGCGCACCTTCGCGCAGTACCTGCGGGCACTGGAGCGTGGGGGGCTTGCGATCCACATCGCTTCTCTGGCCGGGCATTCGGCGCTCCGCATCGCCGTCATGGGATACGAGGAGCGCGCCCCACGCCCGGAAGAACTGGCGCGGATGCAGACGTTGCTCGCGGAAGCGATGGAAGCGGGCGCTTTCGGCCTTTCGACCGGACTTGTGTATCCTCCGGGGTGCTTTGCCCAGACGGACGAGATCGTGGCTCTGGCACGCGTTGCGGCGCGCTACCACGGCCTGTACGCCTCCCACGTACGCGGCGAGCGGGAGACGGTCCTCGAGGCGGTCGCGGAGGCGATCCGTATCGGCCGGGAGGCGGGGTTGCCGGTGCAGATCTCGCACAATGCCCCCAAGTACGGAGCCCCGTGCGATGCGCACGCGACCCTGAGGCTGGTGGAGGAGGCACGTGCGGCCGGCCAGGACGTCACCGTGGACAACGACGTACATACGGACCTGGGGCCGGCGCTCACCGGAGCCCTGCCGCAGGCGATGCAGGATTTGCCGGCGGAAGAGATCGCCGCCCGGTTGCGGGACCCGGAGATGCGACGCCTGGTGCGCGAGGAGATCGTCCGCGATCGTCGTCCGGCGTTTGGACCGGCGAGCCTGCTCAAGCACGGGCGCTGGGAGCGGATCACGATCCTGCACGCACCCCGGACGCCCTGGGCGGTGGGCAAGACCGTCGAAGCGGTCGCCCGGGAACGCGGGGTAGATCCGTTCGACGCCTACTTCGACCTGATCGTCGAGAACGGGCACGAGGCCGAGGCGATCTTTGACTACATCGACGAGGCGAACATCCGCATCCTGCTGCAGCACCCGCTGGTCATGATCTGCTCCGACGGGCAGGTCCTTGCCCCTTACGGCTTCCTGAACGACCCTCCGCCCTACTCGCCCTGCAGTTACGGGGAATTCCCCGGGGTGCTGGAACGCTATGTGCGTCAGCAAAGGGTTCTGCGGCTGGAAGAGGCGATCCGCAAGATGACCTCGTTTCCGGCCCAGCGCTTCGGCCTCCACGACCGCGGCGTCATACGGCCGGGTGCCTGGGCGGACCTGTTCGTCTTCGACCTGGAGCGGGTGCGGGACCGCGCGACGAACCTTTACCCGCACGTTTATCCCTTTGAGAACTATCCGCACGCCTATGCCGAAGGGATCGACTATGTCCTGGTGAACGGCGTACCGGTGATCGACGGAGGCGAGCATACCGGTGCCCTGCCGGGCCGCGTACTGCGGCACCGTGGCTGATGGGAAGAAAGGAGGTGAGGTTATGGCAGCGAGCCCGATCCCACTTTATCAGATCCGTGGTTCCTACCGCGAGGTAGGCCGCCAGATCGGCGAGATCATGAAAAGCCAGCTCGAGCAGACGCTTGCGTGGATGGAAACGCACCTGCCACCGGGCGTGACGTGGGACGATATGCTGCTCAAAGGTCGCCTCTGCCTGGCCCACAGCCGGAGTGTTTACCCGCACTTTGTCGAAGAACTGGAGGGAATTGCCGAAGGTTCCGGATTGCCGTTCGAGCATGTCTTCCTGGGGGTGTGCGAGGAGCTGTGGGAGCCGGCTGCCTGGGGTGCAGGGACGGTACTCCTGCGGGGCTGCACCGATATGGCCGCGCGCGGAAGGGCCACCGTGGATGGCTCCACCCTGGTGGCGCACACGAACGACACCGCACCGGAAGCCGAGGAACACCTGGCGATTTTCCAGGTGCAGGCCGGGGATGATCCGGAGTTCCTGGGGGTGTCGATCGGGGGCCTGGGCTTCAGCGCGGGATTCAACGCTGCGGGCATCAGCATGACGGGCAACGCGGTATCTTGCCGCGACATCCGGCCGGGTGTCCCGCGCCTGCTGATCGCGCGGGCGATCCTGGCGGCCAAGCGGCTGGGCGAGGCGATGGATGCATGCCTTCTGCCGCTGCGCGCCTCGAACTATAACAACGTGATCGCGGACCCGAGCGGCGAGATCTACAGCATGGAAGGATCGGCCACCGACTGCGAGCCGCTTTACGTCGAAGGGAACATTATGGCCCACACGAACCATTACCTGTCGTGGCCGATGCGTGCCTTCGAGGCCAATCCCCACGGGATCGGCAACTCGATCATCCGTTTCTACCGGGCACGCCGGCTCTTGCGGGAGAACTATGGCCGGCTCTCCCCCACGCTCTTTCAAAAGCTGCTTGCCGACCACGAAAACTATCCGGCATCGATCTGCAAGCACGACGGCAGCTCGGTGACCGTTTTCAGCATCATCATCAACCTGAACGAGCGGCGTGCCTGGATCGGCCGGGGACGGCCGTGCGAGACGACCTACTACGAATACACCCTGACTCCCTGGGTACCGCCGAAGGAATAGGAGGACCCTTTGGAAAGCAGCTACGTCCGGCCGCGGCTTGAGCTCCTGACCCCGGAACAGATCGAACGGGTGCACCGCGATTCGCTGAGCCTCCTCGCGACCACGGGTGTGCGGGTCGACTCGCCGCGCGCCCGTGCGCTGTTTGCACAGGCGTTGGGCGAGGTGCGCGACGGCCGGGTGCGGATTCCGCCTGACCTGGTGGAATGGGCGCTGCGCTGCGCGCCGTCGTCCGTACAGGTCTACGACCGGCTCGGACGGCCGGCCTTCCGGTTGGGGGAAGGTCAGGAACGCACACGCTTTGGCATCGGCGTAACCGCGCTTTATTACCAGGATCCACGGAACGACGACATCGTCCCCTTTGGTCGCGCGCATATGGCGCAGATCGTGCGGCTGGGCGGTCAACTCCCTCTCTACGATGTGATCTCGACCATCGGCATCGTGCAGGACGTGCCGGCCCCGGTGTCCGACCTCTACGCCACCCTGGAAATGGTCGCCAACACGACCAAGCCGCTCGTGATCCTGGTCTCCGACGAGGCGCGCTTCCCGGCGGTGCTGGACCTTCTGGAGGCGCTCTGCGGCGAGTTGGCTTCCCGGCCGTTCGTCGTTCCCTATTTTAACCCGGTCAGCCCGCTCATCATCAACGAGGGAACCGGGGACAAGATGGTGGAGGCGATCGAGCGCGGGCTTCCGGTGATCTACTCGAACTACAGCATGGCCGGGATGACCACGCCGATCACGCCGGCGGGAATGCTTGTGCTTCTGCAGGCGGAGCTCCTGGCCGGTCTGGTGCTGAGCCAGCTGGTACGCGAGGGCGCTCCAGTCATCCTGGGGATGCTTCCGGCGTTCTTCGACCTGAAGACGATGGTTTCGTTCTACGAGCCGAAGAGTTTCCTCTTGAACCTGGCCTGCGCGGAGATGATGGCGCATTACAGGCTTCCGCACTGCGGAAGCTCGGGCAGCGGTACCGGTTGGGGACCGGACCTCCTGGCGGCCGACACCTACTGGATGAACCAGCTCAGCTCCTGCATCGGGAAGGTAGGCCTGGCCCCCTTTGTCGGGGATACTCTGACATCGAAAGCGTTTTCGCCAGCGACGGCGGTTTATGCTCACGAGGTGATCGCGCAGGCGCTGCGCTTTGCGGAAGGATTCCTCCTGGACGAGGAGGCGATCGGGCTCGAGGAGATCGACCAGGTGGGGCCGGGCGGGAATTTCCTGCTGGCCGACCAGACGCGTCGCCACTACCGCGAAGCTTATTACACCAGCCCGATCTTTCCACGCTGGAGCCTGGAGAAGTGGCGAGCCGAGGGTCGGCCGCGCGCGGACGAGCGGCTGCGCGAGTACACCGTTGCACTCCTTGAGACGGCAGCTCCTCCGCCCGATCAAGCGGAGCTGATTGCTCGAGGAGAAGCGTTCATCGCTTCCCTCGGGTTGACATAGAGCTTGTTGTGGCCTGGCCTACCCGCCTTCGCCGACCCGGCGAGGGGTTTGGGATAGGCTCCTGGAGTTGTACGGAGGTGGTGATGCTACAACGCGCGCAGGAGATCGCAGAACAGCTCGTCGCCTGGCGGCGAGAGTTCCATATGTACCCGGAGGTGGGCTTCCAGGAGGTGCGCACGGCGGGCCGCGTGGCGGAGGTCCTGCAAGGCCTGGGGTACCGGGTCCGTACGGGGGTCGGCCGTACCGGGGTGGTGGCCGAGAGAGGGGAGGGCCGGCCGGTAGTGGCAGTGCGCGCCGATATGGACGCGCTGCCCATTCAGGAGGAGAACGACGTCCCCTACGCTTCCCAGCACCCGGGCGTAATGCACGCCTGCGGGCACGACGCCCACACCGCGATGGTGCTTGGGGTAGGGGCCCTGCTGGCACGGGAGGATTTCCCGGGGACATTGCGTCTGCTCTTCCAGCCTTCGGAGGAGGCAGACGACGAAGGCGGCCGGAGCGGCGCGCCACGCATGGTCGAGGACGGGGCCATGGAGGGGGTGGAATACGTCCTGGCCACGCACGTCGATGCGACCCGCCCCGTGGGAGAGATTACCGTCTCCGCCGGCCCGGGTTCGGCCGGAGTGGACACTTTCTACATCACCCTGCTGGGCCGGGGTGGTCACGCTGCGGCCCCGCACGAAGTGATCGACCCGATCTACCTCGCGGGCCACGTGATCCTCGCCCTCCACGGGATCGTCTCCCGACGCTTGCGGCCGGCCGACCCGGCGCTCATCAGCATCGGGTCCATTCACGGAGGACAAACACACAACGTCATCCCGGAAAAAGTGGAACTGAGCGGGACGATCCGCTACATGGACCCCGAGGTACAGAAACAGATCCACGCCGAGATCGAACGCGCCCTGGGCGTGGCGCGTGCACTGGGGGGCGACTACCGGCTGCGGATCGATGTCGGCTGCCCGCCGATGCAGTGCGACGCCACGGTGGTTGAGGTTATCCGCCAGGTGGTGACCGATCTGCTCGGCCCGGGGCACCTGCCCACTTCGCGCCTCGAGATGGGGGCGGAGGATCTCGCCGTCTTCCTGGAACTGGCGCCGGGCGCGATGTTCGGGCTGGGTTGTCGGATCGAGGACGATCCGCGCCATGCCCACCACCCGCGCTTCGACATCGACGAGCGCTGCCTGCCCATCGGCACAGCGATCCTTGCGGAAGCGGCGTTGCGCCTCCTCAGGCAGCCTCCGGTGCGCAAGACCAGCGATAGTGGTACCGCTTGAACGACGTTGAGGAGGAAACGATGATCAGACCGAAGGTACAGTTCCTTTCGCCGGAAACCGTGCAGCGGGTGATCGACGAGGCGATCCAGCTGCTGGAAGACCCGGGGGTACAGGTGCACTCGGAGCGTGCGCTTCAGCTGCTTGCCGACCACGGCGCACGCGTCGATGCTGCCAAGAAAGTGGCCCACATCCCGGGGAACCTGGTGGAACGGGCCGTCCAGACGGCTCCGAAGTCGTTCTACCTGTACGATGCGGAGGGCCGGCCGGCCGTGCACTACGGCGGGGACGACGTCCATTTCGACCCAGGGTCCGCGGCGATCGAATTCCTGGAGTACGGGGCCAAGACCTCGCGCCCGCCCTACACCGCCGACTTTGTCCGGTACATCCAGCTGGCGGACAGCCTTCCTGCGCTGGATGCCGTGAGCACGGCACTGGTCTGTGCCGACGTCCCCCAGGCGGTCGCCGACCTCTACCGGCTCTTCCTGGTGCTGCTGTACGCCCGCAAGCCGGTCGTCACCGGGGCGTTTGCGGTAGAGACCTGGCATGTGATGAAGGACCTGCTGGTAGCCGTAGCGGGAAGCGAGCAAGCGCTGGCGGAAAAGCCGATCGCTGTGTTCGACGTTTGCCCTTCGCCCCCGCTCCTCTGGTCCGAGATCACCTGCGAAAATATGATGGACTGCGCCGCCCACGGGGTCCCGGCGGAGCTCGTGAGCATGCCGCTCACCGGCGCCACAGGGCCGGCTACGCTGCTCGGTTCGATCGTGCAGCACGCGGCAGAGTGCCTGAGCGGGATCACGATCCACCAGCTCGTCAAGCCCGGTTCCCCGATCGTGTGGGGCGGTTCGCCCGCGGCCTTCGATATGCGCACGGGAACGACGCCCATGGGCGCGATCGAAACGATGATGTTCGACTGCGCCTACGCAGAGGTCGGCAAGTCGCTCGGGTTGCCCACCCATGCCTACCTGGGTATGTCGGATGCCAAGATCGTCGATACGCAGTGCGGGCTCGAGAGCGCGAGCGGGGCGATCCTGGGGGCCCTGGCGGGGATCAACATGATCTCCGGGCCGGGCATGCTCGATTTCGAGAGCTGCTTCAGCCTGGAGAAACTGGTTATCGACGCCGAGATTGTGGGGATGGCGAAGCGCCTGGTCACCGGGATCGCCGAGCGTGAGATCCCCTATGCGCTCGATATCATCCGTCAGGTGGGCCACAGCGGCGAGTTCCTGAAGACGCAGCATACCCGTCGCTGGTTCCGGCAGGAGCTCTATATCCCGAGCGAGGTGATCGATCGCGATTTCCGGCGGAACTGGGAGATGAAGGGGAGCAAAGACACCGTCGAGCGGGCCCACGAGCGAGTGGAGGCGTTGATCGCTTCCTACCAGCCGAAGCCGCTTGCCCCCGAGGTGGTGAAGGAGCTGGAGGATATCACCCTGAAGGCGCTGCAGAAGGCCGGAATGGACCGACTGCCGCCCCGCTGATCCTGTCCCCTGTTGCCCTGGAGATGATAAGGGGGCCCGAACCGCTCGGGCCCCCGGTTCTTTCCGCCAAGAGCAAGATCATTCGATCCAGGTTTCGGTCACCGAGATCCCTCGCCGGCGCAGTTCCTCCACGAAGGGACGGGCCGGGACCATCGTTTCCACCCCGCCCGCGCCGCGCGGGGTCTGGCCGCGTGCCATCATCTCCGCCACGATGGCTGCGCTCCAGCCGGTCGCGCGCTCCATCGCCGTAAAGCCGGTCGCCTCGTCGTAGTAGTCGATCATCTCGACGACGACCGCGGCATCGTGGCCGTCCTTCTTGCCGACCGCCTTGACGCGTACGATGCACAGGTCCTTGTCCTCCGGGAAGACGACCTTGGGTTCGAAAAGGGCGTGAAAAACCTCGCGCGGGACAACTTCCTGATCGCCCACCCGGATCGGTTTCAGATCCCATAGCCCCAGGTCGTAGAAGGCGCGCAGCTGGGCAAAGTGCCCGGGGTGGCGCAGGGTCTTGTTCTGCAGGGTGCGTAGTTTCCCCTCGTAGGCCCAGGGCATGGTGCTCGTCCCACCTCCTGCTACGAACGCTTCCAGGGTGCCGATCGGCTCGGGGAACTCGACCGTCTCCAGCTCCGTCATCGGCTCCACGCGGGTGATTTTGCCGTCCCGGATAAAGATCGCCGGCTCCGCATACTCATTCGTGAGGCCCGCGATGTGGAACGTGAGCAGGTAGGGGAACGGGGACCGGGGCTTCTGGGGGATGCCGCCGTCCCACATATAGACGTCGATCGCCTCGTCGAGCAGCTCGATCGCATAGACCATCAGGCTGGTCCCCATCCCGGGCACCTGGCCGCAGTCGGGGATCACGCTCACTCCGGCTGCGCGCGCTTCGGTGTCGTAGGCGTGCTGCCGGCGGGCGATCTCCGTGTTGCCCCCGAGGTCGCACCAGCTCGAGCCGGCGCGGATGGCCGCGCGGGTGGCCTCGAGGTTGTAGATGTAGGGCACAGCGCTCAAAGTGGCATCCGTGCCGCGCAGGAGCGCTTCCAGGGCCGCATGGTCGGTTACATCGACCACCCTCGCTTCGGCGACCTCCCGGCCGAGCAGCCGGTTCACCCGCTCCGCAGCGCGCCGGGCGATCTCGAAATCGCGGTCGGCCAGGATGACGCGCCGGGCGTCGCCCCAGCGGCCCATGTCGTAGGCTGCAGCCGTTCCCTGGCGGCCCGCCCCCAGGACGGTGTACGTGTAAGGCATACGTTTCCTCCTTCTGTGCATTCGGGCATATCGATTTCCCCCCACATTCGGGGGTCAAGAGCCGACGTCAGGCGATCAGACCTGGTGGCAGGCGACCCAGTGGCCCCCGCCGACATCGCGCCAGGCAGGCTCTTCTTCCTTGCAACGGGGGAGCGCCACTGGACAGCGGGGACTGAAGCGGCAACCCGGGGGAGGGTTAGCCGGGCTGGGCACTTCGCCGGTGAGGACGACGCGTTTGCGCTGCCGCTGGACCGCGGGGTCGGGCACCGGCACGGCGGTGAGCAGCGCCTGGGTGTAGGGGTGCAGGGGATGGTCGTACACTTCGTCCTTCGGGCCCAGCTCCACGATCTTGCCGACGTACATTACCGCCACACGGTCGCAGATGTGGCGCACCATGCTGAGGTCGTGGGCGATGAAGAGGTAGGTCAGGTTCAGCCGATCCTGGAGGTCCTCCAGCAGGTTGACGACCTGTGCCTGGATGGAGACATCGAGGGCAGAGATCGGCTCGTCGCACACGACAAAGTCGGGGTTCGTGGCGAGCGCCCGGGCGATCCCGATGCGTTGTCGCTGTCCCCCTGAGAACTCGTGCGGGAAGCGGTTGATGTGGCGGGCATTCAGGCCCACGAGCTCCAGGAGCTCCACGACGCGTTCCGTGCGCTCCTTTGCCGTACGGCAGATGCCATGGACGCGCAGCGGCTCGCTGATGATCGCGTTGACCGTCCAGCGCGGGTTCAGCGAGGCAAACGGGTCCTGGAAGATGATCTGCATGCGGCGGCGGACGCGCCGCATTTCGCTTTCCGCGCGGTTGTTCTCCGCGGCGCGCAGCGAGAGGTGGGCGATTCCTGCTCCCAGGCCAGTACCGGCCAGAGCGAGGAGCGCAGTGGTGAGGAGGGTATAGGGTCGGAAGTAACCGACCGCACCGCCGGCCGCGCCTGCGGCCAGCGTGAGCGAGGGGTAGAGCCAGGGCGCGAGCACACGTCGCGCGCTCCGCCGGCTATTTGCCGCAAGGGCCATCAGGTCGATCCCGTCAAAGATCACGCGGCCGGAGGTCGCAGGATACAGCTGGACGATCGTGCGGCCGGCCGTCGTCTTCCCGCACCCGCTTTCTCCAACCAGCCCCAGCGTCTCCCCACGGTACACGTCGAAGGAGATGTTGTCGACAGCACGCACATACCCGATCGTGCGCTGGAAGATGATCCCCCGGGTGATGGGGAAGTACTTGACCAGGTTCTGCACCTCGACGAGCGGTCGCGCCGTATCCATCCCTACGCCTCCGTCCGGCCGTCGGCCCAGCAGGCCACCTGATGGTTGGGCGCGACCGTCCGCAGCACGGGGTTCTTCTCCCAGCAGATGTCGCGTACCTGCTCGCAGCGCGGAGCGAAGGGGCATCCTTGCGGTTCGACGAGCAAGCTCGGAGGTGCCCCGGGGATCGACTTCAGTCGCTCGCGCCGGCTGCGGTCCACACGCGGCAAGGCCCCCAGCAGGGCGAGGGTATACGGATGGCGCGGATGGTTGTACAGGTCGTCCACCTCGGCTTTCTCCACGATAAAGCCGGCGTACATCACGAGGACCCGTTCCGCCAGTCCAGCAACAACCCCCAGGTCGTGCGTGATCCAGATGATCGCCATCCCGACCTCCTCGCGCAGCCGGGTCACGAGCTCGATGATTTGCGCCTGGATCGTCACGTCGAGCGCAGTGGTCGGTTCGTCGGCGATGAGCAGACTGGGGTTACATGCCAGCGCCATCGCGATCATCGCGCGTTGCCGCATCCCCCCGGAAAACTGGTGCGGGTAGTCGTTGAGGCGACTGCGCGCAGCCGGGATGCCCACCCACTCGAGCAGGGTGACAGCTCGCTCCACGGCCTGCCGCTGGGTCATTCCGAGGTGGGTACGGAGCGCCTCGGTGATCTGCCGGCCGATGGTCAACACCGGGTTGAGCGCGGTCATCGGCTCCTGGAAGATCATGCTGATCTCTTTTCCGCGGATGTGCTCCAGTTCCGCCTCCTCGATCGTCAGCAGGTCGACGCCGCGGTAGAGCGCCTGGCCCCCGGCGATCTCACCGGGCGGGATGGGGATGAGGCGCAGGATCGAGAGCATGCTCACGGATTTGCCACAGCCGCTTTCCCCCACGATCGCGAGCGCTTCGCCTTCCCGCAGGGAAAAGGAGATGCCGTTGACCGCATACACAGTGCCTTCCGGGGTATGGAAGCGCGTCTTCAGGTCCTTAACTTCGAGGAGTGTCGCGTCCATAGGGCCCTTTCAGACGGCGCGGCTGCGCGGATCGAGCGCGTCGCGCAGGCCGTCGCCCACAAAGTTGATGCTGAGGACAGTCAGCAGGATCAAGAGACCGGGGAAGACCCAGAGCCAGGGGGCCGTTTCGATATAATTGTAGGCTCCCTCGAGCATATTGCCCCAGGTGGCCGTAGGCGGCCGTACGCCCAGCCCGAGGAAGCTGATGTAGGCCTCGGTGATGATCGCATTGGCCACACCGAGGGTAGCAGAAACCGTGATCGGGGCGACGCAGTTCGGGAGAATGTGGCGGAAGATGATCTCGCCGGTTGGGGTTCCGGTCGCCCGAGCGGCCAGCACGAACTCGTTTTCCTTGAGCGAGAGGAACTGTGCCCGGACAATGCGTGCCAGATACATCCAGCTCGTGAGCCCGATGATCACGACGATGACCACCACGCTGCCGCTGAAGGTACGCCCCAGGACAGTGATGTTGGGCACCTTGCCCGCGTAGAACTTGGCCATAACGATCAGCAGGAAAATCTGGGGGATATTGAACATAGCCTCGGTGAAGCGCATCAGGATGCTGTCGATGAGGCCCCCGTAGTAGCCCGCGATGGCGCCGATCGTCACCCCTACCACGGTTTCCAGGATCACTGCGGAGAGCCCGATCACGAGCGAGATCTGGCCGCCGTAGATCGTGCGGGCCAGGATGTCCCGGCCGATCGTATCTGTGCCGAACGGGTGTATGCGCGACGGCGGCTGGAGCCGCTGGGAGGGATCGTTATAGTTCGCGTACCGCTCGCTGTAAAAGATCGCTCCCCCGAAGGCGTACAGGAAAAGCAACACGAGCACTACCGCGCCGAACAGCGCCATCTTGTGGCGGCGGAAGCGTCGCCAGGCAAGTTGTCGCAACGAGAGGGGAGGTGCTTCCAGCTCGTCCGCGCCTCGTCTCAGAGCCTGCAGGCCTGTATCTACCGCACGTTCCATCGTGTTGTCCTACTGGTAGCGGATGCGTGGGTCGAGCCACGCATAGGTGATGTCCGTGATGATCTGGAACACGACCACCGCGACCGAGATCATCATCAGGATCCCCATGACCACCGGGGTATCGCCCCGCTCCACGTGGTCCAGGAAGAGGCGTCCCATCCCCGGCCAGGCGAAGATCCGTTCCGTAACGATGGCTCCGCCCAACAGGAGCGGCAAGTCCAGCCCGATCAGGGTGACCAGGGGAAGGGAAGCGTTCTTGAGCGCGTGGACAAGGATCACCATGCGACGGGGCAGGCCCTTAGCACGAGCGGTACGGATGTAATCCTGGCTGAGCACTTCGAGCATGGTTCCCCGGATATAACGGCTATAGGCGGCCAGGCTGATCAGGGAGATGCTAAAGACCGGGAGCACCATATGCAGCGCCACCTGCCCAGGGGTCTGGCCCACGTTAGGATCGAACATACCCACCGTGGGAAGGTAAGGGAGTCCCCATTGCTTGAACTTGACCGCGAACAGGTACATCGAGAGCAGGGCGATGAGGAAGATGGGCATGGAATAGCCGATGAAAGAAGCCGTGGTAACCAGGTGGTCGATCACCGAGTACTGGCGGAGCGCCGAGTAGATGCCGATCAGCAAGGAGAAGACGATGATCACCACCTCGGCAGTGCCCATCAGGAGCAACGTGTTGGGCAGGCGATCCCAGATCACCTTCCACACCGGTACACCGCGGTTGACCAGGGACGTGCCAAAATCGCCGCGCAGGACGCCCCGCCGCGTGCCGCGTGTCTCCGGAATGCCATCGAAGTCCAGGTCGTTCATCGTCCAGTCGTTGCCCACCAGCCAGTAGACGTACTGGACGATGACCGGTTTGTCCAGCCCGAGCTGGCGCGCCAGGCGCTTGCGGTCCTGCGCGCGGGTGACCGTACGCCCTCCCATGGTTGCCAGAGGGTCGGTCGCGTTCTGCATCAGGACAAAGATGACCAGGCTGATGATGAAGATCAGGGGGATCGCCTGCAGAAGCCGTCGGATGATATAGCGGATCATTCCAGCCTCTTGAGCCGGGGCCATGGCCGGGGCGCAAAGCCCCGGCCATGGCCCTCAAGGACCCTACTCCAAGTCCCACTCGAGGATGCTGAAGAACGGGGTCGCGCCGGAGAGCCGAACGTTCTTCAGGCGCGGGCCGATCGCCCAGATGTCCGGGTCCTGCCAGAAGCCGAGCCAGTACACCTTGTCGAAGATCAGGCGGCTGATCTTGTAGAAGGTCTGCTGGCGCTGTTCAAAGTCGACCTGAGACTTCTCCTGCTTGAACAGGGCATCCAGCTCCGGATCGCAGACGGCCTGCCAGTTCGTGCCCTCGGGGGCCTCGTCGGTGGGGATGGACTCGCAGAGCCATTCCGCGGTGCTCGGGTCGGGGAAGTTGACCACCGTAGAGTACTCGAAAATGTCGAGCTGTCCCGTGGCGCACGGGCCACCCTGCCCGTAGCCGGAGAAGTAGGTGTCGGCGTCGTAGTTCAGCAGTTCGACCTTGATGCCGACCTCAGCGAGCTGCTGCTGGAAGACGGCCTGGGTATCCTTGCGGATCTCGCGTGTGGTCGTGCCGTACTTCAGCACGAGTTCCACGCCGTCCTTGTCGCGCACGCCGTCGCCGTTCGTGTCGATCCAACCGGCCTCATCCAGCAGTTGCTTGGCGCGCTCCGGGTCGTAAGGCCAGGGCTGGATGGTGGGATCGACCCACGGGGTGTTGTCCCACTGGGTGGCGGCCGGCTTGGTCAGGCCCAGGAGAAGGTCCTTGCACAGCCCCTCGCGGTTGGTAGCCAGGGCGATGGCCTGCCGCACGCGCACATCCTGCAGCGCGGGATGGCCCTTGGGCGGCTGCCCCTCGCCGGCGTAGCCCAGGTAGAAGTAGAGCCCCTCGTTGTACCCGGAGAAGACGGTGACCATCTTCACCCCGGCCGCTTCCAGGGTCGGGATGTCCGAGTAGGCGATGAAGGTACCCAGGTCGCCATCCCCCGCCTTGAGTGCCGCCACCTGGGAGGCATCGTCGGGGACGAAGCGGATAAAGATCTCGTCGATCTTTGGCTTGCCCAGCCAGTACTTTTCGTTGGCCACGAAGCGGGCGAAAGAGCCCGACTGCCATTCGGCCAGCACGAAGGGGCCGCAGCCCACTTTCGGGTCGCGGTTCCAGGCGGCGTTGTCCAGGGTGCCGTCCTTTTCAAAGACCGGCTTCAGGATGTGGGCCGGCAGGATGCCGTGCCAGAAGGTGGCCAACCACGGGGCGTAGGGTTCGTTGAACTTCATAACCACGGTACGTTCGTCGGGTGTCTCCAGGGCCGCGAGGTTCTCGTAGGGCGAGGTTGTGGCCACCGCGTTCTTCGGGCTCATGACCATCTCGTAGGTGAAGAGAAAGTCGGCCGAGGTCAGGGGTGTCCCGTCGGACCAGACGATGTCGTCGCGCAGCTTCAGGGTGATCGTCTTGCCGTCCGGCGAGATGCCGCCGTTCTCGACCGAGGGGATCTCTTTCACCAGCACCGGGTGGGGGTTGTTCTCCTCGTCAAAGTCCCAGGCCCAGCAGCTCCAGATTTGCTGGGTGATCGAGGAGAACCACATGTTCGTGTAGAGCGGGTTGAGGGTGTCGAACTCCTGGGTCCAGATGAAGGTGGCCACCTTGCGGGCGGGCGGCGGCGCAGCGGTCGCGGTGGGTGGGGGCGGAGCCGCAGTGGGAACTGTGGTTGCCTGCGGTGTAGGGCGTGGGCCGCACGCCGCCAGGACAAGCGCGGTGAACACGAGCAGAGGCAAGAGCCGTTTCATCGTCTTCTCCTCCTGTCGGATCGCGACCTCCAGAACCCCGGCAGCCTTGCCCCGAAGAAGCAAGCAACCTGCCAGGGCCGCTCAAGACCGGACGAACGACCACCTCCTTTCGCATGTACCTATGCGACGGAACGGCGGAGGCACGTTTTCCCCGGCCAGCAAGGCCATTATACCAGTTTGAAAGTTGGCCTGTCAAATACCGCTGAGCACGATTTCCGCGTCCGCCGGCATCCCGGGCTTCAGCCGATGCCCGGGATTGGGCACGCGCACCCGCACCGCGTAGACCAGGTGTACCCGCTCCGCCTGGGTCTGTACGTCCTTGGGGGTAAATTCGGCCTGGGGGGAAATGTAGACCACCTCTCCGGCGAAAGTTTCCCCAGGAAAAGAGTCGACGTAGATGCGCACCGTCTGCCCCAGGCGCACCAGGCCGTAGCGGTTTTCGGGGATGTAGAGGGTGAGCCGCACGGTATCCAGGTCTCCGAGCGTAAGCAGGGGTACCCCGGGGACAGCAAGTTCGCCCTCGTGAATGGAGCGAGTGAGCACCAGCCCGCTGACCGGCGCGCGGATGGTTGTGCGTTCCAGCTGGATCCGGGCCAACTCCACCGCAGCCTCCGCCTGGTGCAACTGGGCGCGGAGCACCGCGAGGTCGGCCGCGCTGGCCCCCGCGCGCACCCGGTCGAGCGCTGCCTGCGCCACGCGCACGGCTGCCTCTGCCTGGCGGTACTGGGCTTCGGCTTGCGCCGCCTGGGCCTGGATAGAAAGCGGGTCGCTCACCATCCACCCCAGGTCGGAGACAAGGCGCTTGGCCGTATTCAGATTGGCCTGGGCGATCGCGTTGTTCTGGGTTTCCAGCGTCTCGGCCAGGTAGTAGTTCATCTCCCCGATCTTCATCAGGCGCTCGGCATCTTCCACCCGGCGCCAGGCAGCGGCCTCGGCTTCCTTTTCCTCCTGGGTAAGCTCGCGCTCTTTCTCCGCATTGCGGTTGTGCCAGTAGATCAGGCTGTAGGCGGCCTGGGCATCCCGCAGAGCATTGGCCGAGTTGTACCAGAGGAGGCGCGCATTCTCCTTCATCGTGTAGCCGAGCTGGGCCGTGCTGACCGCCTGGGCTTCGGCCGCCTGTTTCAGCCCCTGGGCGGCGTGGTATTGGGCGATCACCTGCTGGGGGTCTTCTACGAGCGCCTGGGCGGCCTGCCAGACGAGAAGGGCGCCGTCGCGAGCGGCCAGGGTCTGCGAGAGGGTCGCCGTAGCCTGCGCGAGTTCTTCATCGGTCGGGCCGGCCAGCGCTTTCGCATAGGCTGCGCGGGCCGCCTCGGCAGCTGCCAGTGCCTGGTCGAGCTGCGCACGGGCCAGGGCGTCGTCCAGCTGGATGAGCACCTGCCCTTCGGCGACGGTGTCCCCTTCGTCCACCTCCAGGCGTACCACGCGTCCGCCCACTTCAGCAGCGACCTCGATTTCCTCTACCTCGATCACGCCCGAGGCCCGGAGCAGCTCAGGCCCGTTGTCGCTATGGGAGCGCTGCCACCAGCGCCACCCCAGGAGACCCAGTGCGGCCACGGCCAGAGCGATGCAGATCCCCAGCCCGATTTGTCGCTTGTGTGCGTTCCAGAACGAGCGGAGTTTGCCCATCGGTAGCCTCTAGCCGATCCGTTTCTGCAAGCGCAATGCGCTGAGCAACGTGAGCAGAATACCAAAGATGCCCAGGATCAGGGCATCCTTCCAGACGTGCTCCAGGCCCACGCCCTTCAGCACGATGCCACGCACGATGCGCAGGTAGTAGGTCAGCGGGATGAAACGCGTGATCCACTGCACCGGCTTTGGCATCGTTTCGATGGGGAAAAGAAAACCGGAAAGGAGGATCGTCGGCATCATGATGAAGGTCGCTGTCTGCTGGGCCTGGAACATCGTCTTGGAAACGGTGGACAGGAAGAGCCCCACGCTCAGCGAGAACATCAGAAAGACCAGTGACAGGGCGACCAGCAGGAGCAGGCTGCCCCGGATGGGCATCCCGAACCAGCCGACGGCGACCAGCAGCGCCAGGCCGACATCGGCAAATGCGATGGCCACGTAGGTCAGGATCTTTCCCAGGATCAGTTCGTAGGGCTTGATCGGGGTGACGATAAGCTGCTCCAGGGTGCCCCGCTCCCGCTCGCCGACGATCGAGAAGGCAGCCATCGCCAGGGTCAGCCACTGTAGCACCACTGCGACGAGCCCGGGGACGTTGAAGAGGATGTTGTCCATCGCGGGGTTGTACCAGACGCGCGAGCGAAAATCGAGCCCGCCGGACGGCATTCGGCCTCCGAGACGCTGGGCGATCAGTTCCGCTGCTTCGCTCTGCGCGATGATCGTGGCATAGGAAAGGGCACGCGTAGCGATCGCCGGGTCGGAACCGTCGATGAAGAACTGCACCGAGACGCCCCGGCCTCTTTGCAGCTCTGCCGCATACCCGTGGGGGATGACCAACGCGGCCTTGGCCTTTCCGCCGTCGATCAGGCGCTCGATCTCTGTATAGGAAGTGACATAAAAATCAGGATCGAAATACTGCGACTGGCGGAACCGCTGCACGAGGGCGCGGCTCGCGGGAGTGTTGTCCTGGTCCCACACCGCCAGCGGCGTGTGCTTGACGTCCGAAGTAAGCGCGTAGCCGAAAAGGAGCAGCATCACGATCGGCTGCAGCAGGATCATCGCGAGCGTCCGTGCGTCGCGGAGGATGTGCAGGAACTCTTTGCGCATCACGGGCCAGACACGGGAGCGCATATTATCCCTCCGCCGGACCCGGCTCCAGGCCGTAGAGGAAAAGCCGTGCAAGTTCGTCGCTGATTTCGGAAACCGAGGATGTGAGCAGGCGACGCTTCTCGTCCAGAAGCGCGACGAGGAGAAAGGTCAGGAAGGCACCGACCAGTGCCCCCGCGACCACGCGCACATTGCACGGGCGCAGGAAGCCCTGCGCGATCCGCTGCTCCAGGAGGCGGACAAGGTGGTCGGTCAACCGCAGTACGACCGCCTCGAAGTATGCCTGGCGCATCTCCTGGTTGGAGAGAAGCTCGGCCAGAAGGAAGCGGATGCGTTCCGCGTGGCGCAGGCCCAGCTCCAGACGGGTGCGAAAGGTTTCGCGGAGCGCCTCCAGGGTGGATTCTCGGGGCAGCGGCTCGATCTCCTCGCGGAAGTAGTCGTCCACGACCTGTGCCGCCGCCGCCACCAGGAGGTCCTTCTTCGTGGGAAAGTGGTTGAAGATGGTGCCCTCCGCCACACCGGCCGCGCGTGCGATCTGGCGGGTGCTCGTGCGGTGGAACCCGTTGCGCGCAAACAGGTCCAGCGCCGCTTCGAGGATGCGGCGCCGGCGTTCCGCCTGGTCGACCCGGCGTACGGACGGCATCGCTGTTCCTCCTTCTGAGTGAGCGCTCACTCATATTATAGCCAGTGATCCGGACAGCGTCAACCGGGCTGCGGAGGTTGTTGCACTCCCTTGCCGGAGGTCAGCGCGCTTAGTTGGCGCGAGGCCTCAGCAGGCCAGAGGGCGTTTCGAGAACAAGCAGGCGGATCGAAACGGCGCCGGCTTCCTCCGTGCCCTTCTCCCCAACACGGCCCTGCAGGGTCTGATGGCCGGCAAGCGGCTTGCCCTTTCGGAAAAATCGCTCGCGGGGCCGCGCAGCCGCGGCTAGAGGACGTCTTTCAGCGCGAGCGAGGCCGTGTACAGGCTGCCGACCCCGCTCAGGAGGAACGTTACCCGGAGCGTTTCGGCGATCTCCTCTTTCGTGGCGCCCTCGCGCATTGCCGCAGTCGCCAGGGCGCGGACGCCTCCCTGGGCCCCGTGCGCGGCGTCGAACGCCATCGCCAGCAGTAGCTTGAACTTTTTCGGCAAAGCCCCAGGCGCATAGACGAGTTCGTTCGTCGCCTCCAGGTGTTCCATCATCCGTGGGTCGAGCCGTTCCAGCGTAGAAAGCGGGTGCTCGGACATCTTCGCCTCCTTCGCGTCATTGCATATGGCCAGAAAGGTGCAGGCCTGTCTCCATGATACCAGTAGGTTTTCCCAGAATCAATCCCGAGCGGGTGCCGCGCCGGCCGGGTTTTTTTCCTGTTTTCCAGCGGAGGTCCGGAACGTCGGTCGATCCTCATCCGAAGGCTACCTGTTACCGGTGCCTTGGCCAGGCGAGGAGGCCGCGCATAGGGAGCGAGGCGGGCCCTCGCCCCCGTATCGAGACCGCGAAAGCGTTGGCCGGCTTCGCCGGTTGGCGGCGGCGCGCGCAGCGAGACGCGGATCGAAACCCGGAAGCCGGCCCACGCGTCCAGCGGACCGCTCGCTCTCGCAGCGCGCTCAGGATATCGATACTTCTCGGAACGCAGCAAAACCTTGAAGGGCCCGCCGAGCAGCTCCAGTTTCCCAAAAAGAATGGGCTTGCGCCGAGTGTACAAGCCTGTGACCATTTGAGGCCCGCGACCGTAGCCGCCATCCTTCAAGCCTAACGAAAGGCGCTACGGCCCCGGGTCGGAAACTCCCGGTGCGGGTCTGGGTAGACAAGGGCATTGCCCTTGCCTACCGGCCCGCCCCCGAAGGAGGGTGGCTATCCGCGGCTCGCTGCCCTGGGCCAGTTCTCCGGAAACTGGACTCGCGCTTGACGGCACCTCCCGGTGTGGCATAATGGGGCGGATAGCGGGGTTTCTCTGAGCGCTTTCTCCGCCTGCGGACCAGCCGTCAAGGAGGTCGCCATGGGATATCGACCTGCGGAAGCGTGGATGACCGAGCTCCTGCAACGTTTCTGCCAAGGAGCAGAGCACGATCCCGCGCTTCGTGCCTTTTCTACGGGATGTCGGGCGATGTTCCATTGCCTGCTCGTCGATCTCGGCCTCGAGTTTCACCTGGGTTTGCGGGATGGAAGTGTAATCGCCGGCCTCGGGACATCTCCAGTGCCGGCCGAACTGCGCATCGAAACGGACAGCCGAACCCTGGATGCCCTTCTGGGAACTTTCGCCCCCGGACAGACGGCGGGCAAGGGACGGTTGTCGCTCGAAGGCGATCTCAGGATGGTCGGTCTGCTCTCTGCTCTCCACGGGGAGGTATCCCGTCTCTATCGGGACGCGCGTCGGGGTGCCGGCGAACTGGTGCCGGGAGCTGTCCTGGATCCCCGTGTGGAGATGGTCCGGGTGATCGAGGAGCTGCACCGCCTGGGATTGATCACCGCAAGAGGGGGAAATGTCAGCCTGCGGATGGAAGGGCAGGAATGGTGCTGGATCACGCCCTGTGGCCTTTACAAGGGTGCGCTTCGCCCGGAGCAGATGGTGCGCATCGACCTGGAAGGCAACCCCCTGGACCCGGGTGAATTCCATCCTTCCTCGGAGTGGGCGCTCCACACCGAGATCTACCGCGCCCGTCCCGAGGTCCGGGCCGTCGTTCACGCGCACGCACCCTACGCGACCGTGCTGGCGCTGAGCGGATTGGCCTTCGCGCCTGTGACCACCGAGGCGGCGCTCCTGGGGGAGGTGCCTACTGTTCCGTTCGCTATGCCCGGGACGCGGGACCTCGCGCACGCGGTGGTAAAGGCCCTCGGCCACGGCACGGCCTGCATCCTGGCCAACCACGGGGTTGTAGCCGCGGCCCCAAGCCTCCGCGCGGCGGCGGACGCCGTGCAGACGCTGGAACGCACCGCGCAGCTGATCGTCACTTGCCACTCACTTGGCAAAGCGCCCGAACCCCTCCCGGAGGAAACCGTGCGGATGCTGCGCGAGAAGAAGCTCCTCTAGCGCCGTGGTGTTTCAGGAGACGCGCCGTGAGACGTCCCGGCCACGGACCGACCCACGTTCCTGCGCGCGGAGCGCGTGGAGGTCGAACAAACTGATCTCGCGCTAGAGTGCCCTGCAGTCGGAGGTCGATGCGGACCAAGCCAGACAGACGCGAACGACCTGCGGTCTGGATGGGATGCGGACATTCGCAAACCAGAGCTGGCGGTAAGTCACCGGCCATTGTACCCGGGAGAAGCGAAGTGGACAAACCATAACGGCTGTGGGCAGCATCCGACGGGGACCAACCACAAACGGAGCATCGCGCAGCATCGTATATCCAGCGAACCTCGCGGCTGCGCAAGCACGCCGAATGCAACGCGCGCTTGCTGTATCCCAGCCCCCAGTTCCCCTGGAATCCACAGGATCGCGCGCGGGGCAAGCCCTACAGGTTTACCGCGGGACTGCCGATTCCCCGGTAGATCCACCGGGCCGCGTCCGGAGCAAACACGCGCCGGCCGTCCACCAGCAGGGGCGGCTGGGCCAACTGTGCTGCGACTTCCCTCGGGTCGAGCCGAAGGTACTCCTCGTGTCGGACCATGACCACCGCGGCGTCGCATCCGCGGAGGCGTTCCCAGAGGTCGCCCCGGTAGTTCGGGACATGGGGGTCGTGAACGACGACCTCCGCCCCCAGTTCCCGGAGGCGCCGCACCAGAGCTGCGCTCGGGGAGTTCCGGGTGTCGTCCGAGTTCTCCAGGAAGGCGTATCCGAGCACGACGACCCGCGCGCCGCGCACATCCTTTCCGGCGACGCGGAGCCCGTCCACGACGAGGTCAGCCACGTGCAGGGGCATGCTGTCGTTGACCGCGCGGGCGGCCGGGATCACCCGAGCGTGGAAGTCGGCCGGCGCGTTCGCGAGCAGCAGCCAGGGGTCTTTTGGCAGACAATGCCCGCCCACGCCCGCTCCGGGCAGATGCATATCGCGGTAGGGGCACTTGTTGACGAGTTCCCTCACCCGCCATACGTCAGCCCCCAGCCCCTCGCAGAGCAGGGCGATTTCGTTTGCGAAGGCGATCTGCACGTCGCGGTAGGCGTTCTCCGTCGTCTTTACGATTTCGGCCGTCAGGGCGTCGGTGCCATCCAGCTCGCCGCGCACGACGTGGCGGTACAGCTCGAGCGCCAGGGCCGTGGCTTCGGGGGTCATCCCCCCGATCACACGCGGCATATGCTCCAGGTTATGGAGGAGACGCCCCGGCGTCACCCGTTCTGGACAATGCGCGAGGAAAAGGTCTTTCCCGCACTGCAGCCCCGAGGCCTGCTCCAGCGTAGGCCGCACCAGGCCGGCCATCGTGCCCGGGGCGAGTGTCGACTCCACGACCACGAGGGTGCCGGGCGACAGGTGCGGCCCCAGCGCTTCCAGGGCGGAGCGCAGCGCGGTATACGCGGGCCGATGGGTCGCCTCGTCCACGGGTGTTTCCACGGCGATCAGGATCGCGCGGGCCGGCCGCACGGTGCCATAGTCGCTCGCTACCCGTAGCGCCCCGGCACGCACGACCTCCGCGAGCAGCTCCGCGAGCCCCGGCTCTTTCCCGCCGATCGGGCATCGGCCCTCGCGGATCAACGCTACCTTGTCTGTGCTGCGCTCGATCCCAATCACCGGAAAGCCGGCCTGCGCGAACCGGCACGCGACCGGCAGGCCCACGTATCCCATCCCGATCACCGCGACCGGGGTTTCCTTACGTCGGATCGCTTCGCGCAAGGTTTCGATCATACGGTCTCTCCCTGGGAACCGTCCGGCCGGTGGAGCACCCGGTGTTCCGTACCGGAACGTACCAGTTCCAAGGCCACACACAGCACACGCAACCCGTCCTCGCCGCTGACGGGGGGCGGCAGGTTGTCCTTTACGGCTCGGACGAACGCCTCCAGTTCCGCGCGCAGCGGCTCTTTGCGCGCGATCGTCAAGCGGGTCATGTTCCCTTCCCCGACGCCCTTCAGGATGCTGAGGCTGTCCCAGTCGCCGGCGGTGTACCTGTTCTCGTAGAAATAAAGGTCCTGGGTGAGATAGTTCACCACGAACATCCCCTTCTCGCCGGTCACCGAAAGCTCCCGGATCTTGGTCGGCGTCAGGCGGTTGATGTCGAGCAGTCCCAGGCAGCCGCCGCGGAACCGCAGCAGTCCGCACAGCAGATCCTCGTGGCGGGCGTGGATCCAGCGCGTCGTTTCGGCGTAAACGCGTTCGACCTCCTGGCCCAGAAGGTAGAACATCACATCCAGGTCGTGGGCGGCGAGGTCGATCACCACGCCCATGTCCTGGATGCGCTCCGGGAACGGGCCGAGCCTCCGCGCATGCACGAGGAACACGCGGCCCAGCTCGCCGCGCTCGAGCCGTCGTTTCAGCTCGATCACCGCCGGGTTGAAGCGCTCGATGTGTCCGACCGCAAGTTTCACGCCGTACCGTTTCGCGGCCTGGATCATCTCCTCGGCCTCGTGCACTGTGGAAGCGATGGGCTTCTCCACAAGCACGTGAACCCCCTGCGCCATCGCCTCCAGGGCCACCGGATGGTGGAGCGAGGTAGGCACCGCGACGGAGATGAGGTCCGGGCGCTCGTGGGAGAGCATCTTGAGGTAATCCTCGTAAAAGGGGACCTTGAAGCGCCGGCCGACGGCCTCGGCCCGTGCGGGCTCGGCATCTGCCACCGCCACCAGTTCCACGTCCTCGAGTTCGTTGTACACGCGGGCGTGGTGTGCCCCCATCGCGCCCACGCCGATCACCGCGGCTCGGAGCATCTTTCCCTCCGTTGTCTACACCTGGAGCGAAGCCACTGCATCCACGATCGTGTCCAGGTCGCTTTGGCTCAGGGCCGGGTGCACGGGGAGCGAAAGCACCTCCCGGCTGGCCCGCTCGGCCTCCGGGAGGACGTCGTCGTACCCCAGCGCCCGGTAGAGCGGCTGGTGGTGCACCGGGACCGGGTAGTGCACACCGGTTCCGATCCCCTTTTCCCGAAGCACTTCGACCGCGCGGTCCCGATCGCCGCGGATGCGGATGGTGTACTGGTGAAAGACGTGTACATAGCCCGGGCGCACGGTAGGCACAACCACGTGCGGCAAGCCCTGGAGATGCTCGGTCAGGTAAGCTGCGTTGCGGATGCGCATCTCCGTGTGGCGGGGCAGTTTTTCGAGCTGTGCAAGCCCGATGGCCGCAGCGATGTTCGTCATCCGGAGGTTGTAGCCGAGCGTCTCGTGGTGGTAGCGCCGACGCTGGCCGTGGTCGCGCAGCAAACGGCACTTTTCCGCAACCGCGTCGTCGTCCGTGGTGATCATCCCGCCCTCGCCCGTGGTGATGTTCTTGGTCGGGTAGAAGGAGAAACATCCGGTGCCAAAGGAGCCGGCCTTCTTGCCATTGAGGGACGCGCCGTGCGACTGACAGGCGTCCTCTACAATCAGGAGGTCATACCGCTTGGCGAGCTCCAGGATGGCCGGCATATCGCAGAGGTGTCCGAAAAGGTGCACGGGGAGGATCGCGCGGAGCCGTTTTCCCTGCGCCCGACGGCGCCGGATGACCGCTTCCGCGTGGTTCGGGTCGAGGTTGAAGGTATCCGGCTCGATGTCGCAGAAGACAGGCCGCGCGCCACAGAAGAGGACCGCGTTGGCGGACGCGATGAAGGTAAAGGGGGTGGTGAGTACCTCGTCCCCAGGGCCGATGCCCAGCGCGAGCAGGGCCACATGCAGCGCCGCCGTCCCGGAAGAGGTAGCGATGGCGTGCTTGACGCCGCAAAAACGGGCAAAGCGTTCCTCGAACTCCGCGACCTCCTTCCCCTGGGCGAGCTGCCCGCTTTCCAGCACCGCCAGGACCGCTGCCTTCTCCTCTTCGCCGATGAGCGGTTTTGCGATCGGGATCATCGCTTTTCCTCCAGCTCGAACTCGCGTTGACATACAGGGCAGCGCATCCGGTTGCCCTCGAGCGGTACCAGGCGCCGTCCGCAAACACAGACATATCCCACGAGCCGGGCGGGATTGCCCACCACAAGTCCATGGTCCGGGACATCGCGCGTCACGACCGCCCCGGCCCCGACCATAGCCCAGCGCCCGATGGTCACCCCTGTGACGACCACCGCCCCAGCCCCCAGGGAGCAACCGTAGCGGAGCAGGATGCGCCCCGCTTCCCAGTCGGCCCCGCTCTTGAGGGAACCGTCGGGGTTGATGGCACGGGGGATCTTGTCGTTCGTCAAGCAAACGTGCGGCCCGATGAAGACGCCATCCTCGACCGTAACCCCGTGGTACAGGGAGGCATTGTTCTGGATCTTGACGTTGTCCCCGATGGTTACGCCAAAATCAACGTAAACGTTCTTGCCGATGATGCAGTTGCGGCCGATACGCGCGCCTTCACGCACCTGCGCGTGGTGCCAGATGCGAGTCCCTTCGCCGATCTGTGCCTGGGCTGATACCTCGGCCGTGGGGTGGATCATCGCTACCTCCCGCGGAAAGGGGAATCTGCCCTGACCTCCTGTTCCTTTCCGGTCGCCTGGATTGTAGACGGCTTGTGGGGTCCTGTCAACTTTGACAGACCTTTCCGCTATGATAGGATGAAAACAGGCTGGACAGGGTGAGGGTGCAATGGACGCGGCTCGACTTTGGCAACTGGCGCAGGTTTTCCAGAGGTACCCGGACATCCAGGCTGTGTATTTGT